>CAYYQO010000016.1:0-29970 GCA_964473845.1 uncultured Aeromicrobium sp. | reverse complement strand
CGCCGCATCGTCAAGGCCGTCGGCAACCTGACGGACCTGCAGATCGTGAACGCGGGCGGCACGGGCAGCCTCGACGTGTGGCGCGACGATCCCACGATCACCGAACTGGCAGCCGGATCGGGCCTGTTCGTCCCGACCCTGTTCGACGACTACCGCTCATTCACGCCGCGGCCCTCGGCCTTCTTCGCCTTGTCGGTGGTTCGCCGACCGGCCAAGAACGCCGTGACGTGCTTCGGTGGCGGCTACATCGCCTCCGGGCCGGCGGGCCACTCACGGGTGCCGATGCCCGTCTGGCCGGAGGATCTCGAGCTCTATCCGGCCGAGGGTGCCGGCGAGGTCCAGACTCCCCTCCGCGGCAAGGCCGCGAAGTTCCTGAACATCGGCGACCGGGTTCTCTTCCGGCATGCCAAGGCCGGCGAGATGTGCGAACGATTCGACCAGGTGGCCCTCGTCGACGCGGGCGGACAGGCGTCCCTCGTACCCACGTACCGCGGCGAAGGGAAGAACTTCGGATGAGCAGCTGGAACAACTGGGCAGGCAACGTCACCGCTTCTCCCGATCTGATCGCCTACCCCACCTCGACCGACGAGGTCGTCACGCTGGTCACCTCCAGTCCGCGGGTCAAGGCGGTCGGCGCAGGCCACTCGTTCACGGCCATCGCCGCCCCCGAGGGCACGCAGCTGCGCCTCGACCGGATGAACCATGTGCTGACGGCCGATGCCACCACCGGACTCGTGCGCGTGCAGGCCGGCATCTCGTTGCATGACCTCAACTGGCGACTCAGCGCCCTGGGCCTGGCGCTGCCCAACCTGGGCGACGTCGATCCGCAATCGGTCGCCGGCGCGACCTCGACGGGCACGCACGGCACGGGTGCCCGCCTGTACGGCATCGCCAAGGCGGTCGTCGCCCTGCAACTGGTCACCGCCGACGGCCAGGTCCTCGAGATCGACCAGGACCACGAACTGTTCGGCGCCGCCCGGGTCGGCCTCGGCGCACTCGGCATCGTCACCGAGGTGACGCTGCAGTGCGTCCCGGCGTTCCTGCTGCATGCTCGCGAGGAACCGATGTCGTTGTCGGCCGTGCTGGCCGACCTCGACGACCTGGTCGACGGCAACGACCACTTCGAGTTCTACTTCTTCCCGCACACCGACAAGGCGCTGACGAAGCAGAACAATCGGGTTCCCGAGGGGACGCCTCGGCGCCCGCTTCCTGCGTGGCGCCGCGCCCTGGACGACGAGTTCCTCTCCAACACCGTCTACGAAGGCGTGCAGCGACTCAGCACGAGGAAACCCGGCCTGATCCCGCGGATCAACTCGATCTCGGGTTCGCTGCTGGGCGCCCGCGAGTACACGGACGCCTCGCACGAGATCTTCATCTCGCCCCGCCGCGTGCGCTTCCGCGAGGCGGAGTTCGCCCTGCCGCGTGCCGCCGCGGCCGAGGCCATCGCCGAGATGCAGCGCTGGTACTCGCGCTCCGACGAGAACATCTCGTTCCCCGTCGAGGTGCGTTTCACGGCCGCCGACGACATCTGGCTGTCAACGGGTCACGAGCGCGACAACGTCTACCTCGCCGTGCACCAGTACCACCGAACCGACCCGACTCGCTACTTCGCCGCGATGCAGGACATCTTCACCGCGCACGAGGGCCGCCCCCATTGGGGGAAGATGCACACCCTGGACGCCGAGTACTTCCGCACGGTGTACCCGAGGTTCGACGACTTCGTCGCCGTGCGTGACCGCCTCGACCCCGAGCGCACGTTCTCGAACGCCTACCTGCGCCAGGTCCTGGGAAGCTGACGACTCGCTGGGAGTGACGTTTGCGGGGTGGTGGACGGCGTGTCGGCCCCGCGAACGTCACTGCCAGCGGGCTGGGTCAGCCGCGGACCTGGCTGATCGCGTAGAACGTGATGCCGGCCGCGACTCCGGCGTTGAGGGACTCCAGCGTCGAGGACATCGGGATCGACACGAGCTGGTCGCACGTCTCGCCGACGAGCCGGGACAGGCCCTTGCCCTCGCTGCCAATCACGACGGCGAGCGGACCGTCGGCCAGATCCATGTCGGGCAGCGCGACGTCACCGTCGGCAGCCAGACCGATCACCATGAGGCCGGCCTCCTGGTACGCCTTGATCTGGCGGGTCAGGTTCGTGGCCCGGGCCACCGGCACGCGCGCCGCGGCGCCGGCCGACGTCTTCCACGCCGCCGCGGTCATGTGCGCGGCGCGGCGTTCGGGGATCACGACTCCGTGCACCCCGAAGCCCGCCGCCGACCGCACGATCGCGCCCAGGTTCCGCGGGTCCGTGATGCCGTCGAGCAGCACGATCAACGGCGGCTCACCGAGCTCGGCCGCGCGGTCGAGCAGGTCGTTCGGGTCCGCGTACTCGTAGGCCTCGAGTTTGGCGGCGACACCTTGGTGCACGGCGCCGGAGGTGATCCGGTCGAGTTCGGTCCGCGCCACCTCCAACAGCGGCACGTGCAGGTCGGCGGCGAGCTGGAAGATCTCGCGCACGCGGTCGTCGCGGTCGATGCCCTCGGCGATCTGCAGCGTCACGACCGGCACCTTGGCGCGCAGCAGCTCGACGACCGAGTTGCGGCCCACGACCAGTTCGGGACCGTCGTCGTTGCGCCGCTTCGGTCGAGCCGCCTGCCGCTTCTCGGCGGCCGCCGCCATCTTGTGCTTCTTGTGGTACGGGCGATCTTCGGCTCGCGGCGTGGGCCCCTTGCCCTCCAACCCCTGGCGGCGACGGCCACCGGAGCCGGCAGTGGGATTGCCCTTGCCCGTCTTCTTGATCGCGCCCTTGCGCTTGCTGTTGCCGGCCATCAGAGGCCACCCTTCAGATTCCAGCGGGTTCCCGAGGGCGTGTCCTCGAGTTCGATCCCCACTGCGGTCAGTTGGTCACGCAGGGCATCGGCGCGTGCCCAGTCCTTCGCGGCCTTCGCCTCGGCCCGTTCGGCCAGCAGCACCTCGACCAGCTGAGCCAGCGCACCGGAGGCCGCGTTGCTGCCCTCGCGGGTCCAGGCGAAGGGGTCGAGCCCCAACACGTCGAGCATGGCACGCACGGACGAAAGCACTCGAGCCAGTTCGGTCGAGGGCCCGTCCGCGAGCAGCCGATTGCCGTCGGCGATCTCGCCCTGCAGCACCGCCAAGGCCGCCGGAACCGAGAGGTCGTCGTCCATCGCCTCGGCGAACGCCGCCGGCACGTCACCCGCCTCGCCTGCACCGACCAGTTCGGCGGCGCGCAGGCAAAATCCCTCGATCCGCTCGAAGGCGGTCGCGGCCTCAGCCAAGGACTGCTCGCTGTACTCGATGATCGACCGGTAGTGCGCCGACACCAGGTAGTAGCGCAGCGCGATCGGCGGGAATCGCTTCACCACCTCACTCACGGAGAGGGTGTTGCCGACGCTCTTGCTCATCTTGGAGTTGCCGAGATTGAGCATCGCGTTGTGCATCCAGATCCGCGCGAACTTCTGGCCGGCCGCGCGCGACTGGGCCAGTTCGTTCTCGTGGTGCGGAAAACGCAGGTCGAGCCCGCCGCCGTGGATGTCGAACTCGGTGCCGAGGTACTTCGACGCCATGGCCGAGCACTCCAAATGCCAACCGGGGCGGCCGCGGCCCCACGGCGTCGGCCAGGACGCGGACTCCGGCTCGCCGGCCTTGTGTCCCTTCCAGAGCGCGAAGTCGCGCGGATCGCGCTTGCCCTCGGGCGGTGCATCGGCAGCAGCCTGCATGTCGTCGATGCGCTGGTTCGACAGTTCGCCGTAGTCGGGCCACGAGCGCACGTCGAAGTAGACGTCGCCCCAGTTCGGATCGGCCGGATCGTCCGTCGCGGGGTACGCATGACCCCGTTCGATCAAGGTCTGCATCATCTCGATCATCTCGGGCACGATCCCGGTCGCCCGGGGCTCGTAGGTGGGCGGGCGGCAACCCAGCACCTCGTACGCGGCATGCAGGGCACGCTCGTTGCGGTAGGCGACGGCGAACCAGGGCTCGCCGGCCTCCTCGCCCTTCGCCAGGATCTTGTCGTCGATGTCCGTGACATTCGCGATGATCGTGACCTCGACACCCGAGCGTTCGAGCCAGCGGCGCAGCACGTCGAACACGAGTTCCTTGCGGATGTGTCCGATGTGAGGGGGGCCCTGCACGGTCAGCCCACAGTGGTAGATGCCGACCTTGCCGGGCACGACGGGATCGAGGGCTCGCAACTCGCGGGTGGAGGAGTCATAAAGGTGCAGCGTCACCCGCCCAGCCTATCGGCCGAATCGGTGTGCGCCGACCGTGTCAAACCGCGTACTTGTCGACACTTCCGTACCACTGGTCTCGATTTTCACTTAACCTGAACCCGTGATCCGCCGACTCTTCCCCGTCGCGGCAGTGCTCACGGCCCTGCTGTCGTCCGTCCTGATTGCGCCCGGCCTGACCAGCGCACCCGCCGAGGCCTCGTCCAGCCACCCCAAACCGAGCATCACTCGCTGGACCCCGAACCTCAAGATCCCCGTCGGCCAGCGAGGCAAGATGTGGCGTTCGCCGTGGGTCTCGACCCCTCAGCCGAGCATCGCCCTGCTGCCGTCGTGGAATGCCAAGACCATGCCCAGCGGCAGCTGGCTCAAGGTCTACGCACGGGTCAGTGACGGCAAGACGGTGTCGGCGTGGAAGACCGTCGCCGAGTGGCGCTACGCCCTGGCCGGCGGGAAACGGCGCACCTTCGGCAAGCAGTCCGATGCGTTGGCCCACCTGGACACCGACACCATCCGCGCCACCTCGGGCAAGACGTTCCGGCGCTGGCAGATCCAGGTGTCGGCGTGGCGCAAGTCGCCCAGCGTCAAGTCGCCCGTCGTGAGATCGGTCGCCGGCGTCACCTCGACCTACGTCACGAAGTCGGCCCGCACCTCGCTCACCGGCATGACCAAGACGATCGACCTGGGCGTCCCGCCGTACTCCCAGATGATCCACTCGGGCCACTTCCCGAAGTACGGAGGAGGCGGACAGGCCTGGTGCTCGCCCACCTCGACCGCGATGGTGCTGCGGTACTGGGGCCTGGGACCGAAGAAGGCGAGCTACGCCTGGGCCAAGGGCGCAGACCCCTGGGTCGACCACGCGGCCCGATTCACGTACGACTCGTCGTACCGCGGGACGGGCACCTGGCCCTTCAACACCGCCTACGCGTCGCTGTACGGAACGGACGCAGTCGTCCACCGGCTAGGGAACCTGCGCCATGTCGAGGCCTACATCAAGCAGGGCGTCCCGGTTATCGCCTCGGTCGCCTTCGGTCGCGGCCAGCTGACCGGTTCACCGATCAGTTCGACCCCGGGTCATCTGCTCGTCATCCGCGGCTTCACCGACCAGGGGCACGTCATCGTCAACGATCCGGCCGGCCGCACGAACGCCGAGGTGCGCCGGATCTACAAACGCGAGCAGTTCGAGAAGGCCTGGCTGCGAGGCAGTGGTGGCGTCGTCTACATCATCGCGCCGACCGGGAAGCGCGTGAAGCTCTGACCACGTTCGAGCCGCTAGCGTGGGAGTCGTGAACGCTCCCCGGGTCGGCATCGGCACCGACGTCCACCAACTCGTCGCCGGCCGTCCCCTCCGGGTCGCCGGCCTGCTCTGGCCGGATGCGCCGCGGGGCCTCGAGGGACACTCCGACGGAGACTGCGTGGCGCACGCGATCGTCGACGCCGTGCTGTCGGCCGCCGGCCTGGGAGACATCGGCAGTCGCTTCGGTACGGCCGATCCTCGCTACGCCGGCGCATCGGGTCTGGAGTTCCTCCGGGGTACCGCCGGACTCGTCCGCGACGCCGGGCTCTCGATCGGGAACGTCAGTGTCCAGTTGATCGGCAACGAACCGCGCCTCTCGAGCCGACGGGACGAGGCCACCACCGTGCTGACCGAGGCCATCGGTGCGCCGGTGTCGCTCTCGGGCACCACGACCGACGGCCTCGGGCTGACCGGACGCGGCGAAGGCATCGCCGCGATCGCCGTGGCTCTCGTCTTCTGACCCCGTCGACCGGCGAGTGAAGATTCCCCGGTTAAGTGGGTTTCCCATCACAGATCGTGGGAAATTTCCCACGATCTGTGATGGGTTCCCCGGTCAACCGGGGAATCATCCACCGCGACGCTCAGTCCGGCAGGTCGGCCACGGCGCGGTCGTCCGAGCCGTAGTACTCGCCGAGGATCTGCTGGGCGAGGCGGGCGCCGGCCTGCTCGAGGCGCTCGCGGCCACCGGGCAGACGTCCGAGGACGCGGTAACGGACCGTGTTGGAACCCCACAGCATCACCGGCGCCCACGGCGGCCGCCAGGGTAGTCCCAGTTCGCGCATGCTCTCGCGGCCGAGGAACACGCTCAGCATGCTCAGGTTCCGTTCGACCTTCCAGCGTCCGTGGGGCAACGCCCGCAGCACGGCCACGATGTCCTGCGCCAATTGCGGTCCCGCCTCGGTGATTCCCTCCTGGGCCAGCACGACGTGGTAGTTGATCCGGTGCCGTTCGCGTTCGGTGTCGACCAGCCAGCGCTCGTCCACCCCCATGAGCCACCCGACGTACTTCCACAGATGCATGACTGCCCGTGACTCCTCGCGGCTGACCGGCACACCCAGGGCGCGCACCCCGATCAGCGCCGTCCCGTCGAACAGGCCCAACGTGCCGGCCTGGTCAGCCTGGTTGATCGGCAGTCCCCATCGTTCGACGTCCCAGCGCGGCAGCACCGCCTGGTTCACCAGCGCATGCATGACCCGCACGTGCACCGTCGTGCGCCAACCGGCCTGGTCCCGTTCCAGACCGCCCGGCGTGCCCACGGCCGCAGTCCACGACTGGGTCTCGGCGAGCCGGCGGCGGGTGCTGTCGCCGGTCAGGGCGCCGGTGGCGACCAACAGGTCCGGCGGGCCACCGAAGCGGTACCCACCGATGAGCGACAGTTGCAGCAGGACGTCGGCGGCATTGCGGCCGAACCTGCGAAAGGCCCGCGCGCCCTCGTCGACCAATTCCCGGTCGAGCCACGCCGGTTCCCGCTCGAGCGTCTCGAAGAATTCGACCAGCGGCCGTGGCGCGTCGGGAAGTGCCGCGAGGCCCTCCTCAAGGGCGAGGCGGAACTGGGCCATCGTCACGCGATCCGGATCGCCGGGACTCAACCGCATCGCGGCCGCGAGCCGGGCACCGAGTTCGTCCTGCCGCATGAACGACCGGCCGATCTCGTCGAGCAGCTCCTCGTCGACCTGACGGACCCCGGCGACCTGCTTCAGGACTCGCCCGATGCGTGCTCCGCGCTCCTCCGCCGCCCGGAACCGGGTCGGGAAAACCTCGACTGTCGTCATGAGGAAACCCTGACACGAGTATTTACTCGCATACAATTCGCAACATGCCTCTGCGCAAGCTCCCCCGACAGCAGCGTTCTCGCGACATGGTCGACCGGATCGTCGAGGCCGCTCGCGAGGTACTCGTGGTGGACGGCTACGACCGGCTGACGACCAACCGGGTCGCCGACCGCGCGGGCGTCAGTCCGGGCTCGCTGTACCAGTACTTTCCGGACAAGGGCGCGATCGTGGAGGAGGTCACGGCCCGGTACGTCGACCGGCTGGCCGAGGACGTGGTCGCCGCCCTGGTGGACCACGTCCACGACGAACCCGAACAGATGGCACGCACCACCGCCGAGGCGCTGCTGTCGGCGCTCGAGCGCGATCCCACACTGCTGCGGGTCGTGTGGCAGGAACTGCCCCTGGCTCACCATCTCGACGATCGGCTCGGCCTGGAGCGCCGGGTACGCGACGTGCTGCGCGCCTACCTCGGCGGGCGAACCCCGGCGGCAGAACGGCAGCGCGACCCCGCCCGCACCTCGTGGCTGGTCGTCCTGGCCGTCGAGTCGCTCGCCGTCCGGTTCGTCCTGGACGACGACGCACCCCTCACCCGCGAGGAACTCGTCGACGACCTCGTGGACCTGGGCCTCGCCTGGTGGTGACGTGGAGAGCCCGCAACCACGGGCCGGGAACGGCGAAACGCCCGGCCGAAGCCGGGCGTTTCGTCATGGGAACCTCAGGAGGCGAGGACTTCGTCGAGACGAATCTCCGCCTTGTCCTCGTTCGTGTTCTCGGCGAGCGCGAGCTCGGAGACGAGGATCTGGCGCGCCTTGGCCAGCATCCGCTTCTCGCCGGCCGAAAGGCCTCGCTCGTGATCGCGGCGCCACAGGTCGCGGACGACCTCGGCCACCTTCAGGACGTCACCGGAGTGCAACTTCTCCAGGTTCGCCTTGTAACGCCGGGACCAGTTGGTCGGTTCCTCGACGTGTTCAGCGCGCAGAACCCCGAAAACCCGCTCGAGTCCCGCCTCGTCGACCACATCTCGCACCCCCACCAGGTCGACGTTGTCGGCCGGCACGCGTACGACCAAATCGTTCTGGGCGATGATCCGGAGGACGAGGTACGTGCGGTCCTCACCCTTGATGTTCCGGACCTCGATGTCTTCGATGACCGCAGCACCGTGATTGGGGTACACGACGGTTTCACCGACAGAGAAAGCCATGGAGAAAGCACCTTTCCTAGGTGACCAGTTTAACAGAAGAAACGGAGTACCCTGCCTGCCTACACCGGCCGGCGGATGACCCCGATACGATGCGTGCGTGAGGACACGTCGCACCATCGCCACCATCGCCCTGGCCGTCGCCGCCCCCTTTGCGCTCTCCGCGTGCGGCACGAGCTTCGGCGCTCAGACCAATCAGCAGTACCAGGCTGCCGTCGGATCGAACCTGCGCAGCGGCCCGATCGGCATCTACAACGGCCTGTTCGTCGAGAACCCCAACGGCTCCGTCACCTTCTCCGGCGCGCTGCTCTCGGCCGAGAAGCAGACGATCGAATCGGTCTCGGTCGACGGCGCCGCCAAGAAGCTCCCCACCCCGATCACGCTCGAGCCGAACACGCTGCTCACGCTCGGTTCCGAAGGCGAGATCGTCATCCGCAGCGCCGACATCTCGGCCGGCGACTACGTGACGATCAACTTCGCCGCCTCCCCCGCCGGTGACGTCAGCATCGACGTGCCCGTCGTCGCACGCACCCGCGAGTACGCGAGCGTCGCCAGCGCGCCGCAGTCCGCCGACGATCCCGCGCAGCGCGAAGCGGACGCCGCCGCGGAGTCCGACGCCAGCGGCGCGGAATCCACCGAAGCCCCCGAGTGACACCCACCTCACACGAAGAACGGCCCGAGCGATTCGCTCGGGCCGTTCTTCGTGGTGCAGGTCAGGAGACGGGGAGCTCGCCCGTCACCAGGTAGACCACCCGACGGGCCATGTTCACCGCGTGGTCACCAACGCGCTCGTAGTAGCGGCCGAGCAGCGCGAGGTCGATCGCCGTGTCGACGCCGTGCTCCCACTGACCGTTGAGCAGCACGCGCAGCAACTCCTTGCGTAGGCGGTCCATCTCGTCGTCCTCGATCTCGAGCTCGGCCGCGGCGCCGAGATCGCGGTCGGAGACGATCTTCGAGGCCGACGCGATCATCGAATCGGCCACCTTCGCCATGTCCCGCACGAGCGGCTGCACCTGTGCCGGGACGGCCGCATCCGGGACGCGGCGGCGAGCGACCTTGGAGACGTGCACCGCGAGGTGACTCATCCGCTGCAGGTCGGCCACCATGCGCAGTGTCGAGACCAGCTGGCGCAGGTCGGTCGCGACCGGCTGCTGGGTCGCGAGCAGCACCAGGGCACGCTCCTCGACCTCGTCGATCGACTCCTCGATCGTGCTCTCGTTGGCGATCACCCGCTCGGCGATCGTGATGTCGGTGTCGAGGAGGGCATTGGTGGCATCGGCCACCGCCTGTCGCACCCGGTCGATGATGAGAACGAGTTCGTCGACGATCTGGTCGAGCTGCTCGTAGTACTGATCGCGCATGTCATCACCGTAGGCGGACTGGATGAATGCCCGGCGACCTGCGGTGAACGGCCGGTGAACGGCGGCGGAAACCGTGGCCACCGCAGGGCCTGCGATGAGTATTCACACTGGCGATGAGCCTACGATCAAGAGGTGGAGGTCTCCCAGGTTCTGTCGCTCGCCGCCGGCATCGTGCTCGGTGCCATCGTCACGTATCTCTGGCGGTACTCAGAGCGCGCGCAGGAGACCCTCCCCCCAGCTGCTCCCCCGACCGTGCCGAGTGACATCGACGCCGTGCTCTCGGTCCTGCGGTCCTCGGCGGTCGTGATGGATTCGGACGAGCGGGTCCTGCGCGCCTCCGCCGCGGCCATCGCCATGGGGCTCGTCTCGGACGACCGCCTGCGCAGCGCGAGTCTGCTCGAACTCGTCCGTCAGGTCCGCCGCGACGGCGAGGTGCGCGAAGACGAGTTCGAGATCCGCGTGCGCCGCCGGGCGCCCATCTACGTCCGGGCTCGCGTCGCTCCCCTGTCCCACGGGCTCATGCTGGCGCTGCTCGAGGACCGCACGACCGAACAGCGGGTCGAGGCATTGCGGCGCGATTTCGTCGCGAACGTCAGCCATGAGCTGAAGACCCCCATCGGCGCGATCCAACTGCTGGCCGAGGCCGTCGGCGAGGCCCGCGACGATCCCGAGGCCGTCGAGCGCTTCTCGGGCCGCATGCGCACCGAGAGCGACCGGCTCACCCGCCTGGTCCAGCAGATCATCGACCTGTCGCGCCTGCAGGCCGACGTCTCGAGCGACAATCTCGCCGTCATCAAGGTCGGCGAACTGGTCGCCGAGGCTGCCGAGCACTCGCACACCGAGGCCGAGGCCAAGTCGATCGCGATCACGCAGGACGTCCAGGGCGACATGTACGTCCAGGGAGACCGCGCCCAGTTGCACGCGGCGGTCAGCAACCTCGTCGAGAACGCCGTGACCTACAGCCCCGAGGGTTCCGCCGTCACCGTGACCGCCACCCAGACGGACGACGACGTCCGCCTCACGGTGTCCGATCGCGGCATCGGGATCAGCCCCGAGGAACAGGAGCGGATCTTCGAGCGGTTCTATCGCGTCGACCCGGCCCGCGCCAGGTCCACCGGCGGCACCGGCCTGGGCCTTTCGATTGTCAAGCATGTCGCCGCCAGCAACGGCGGCACCGTTGAGGTCTGGAGTGAACCCGACCTCGGTTCGTCCTTCACGCTGGTCCTGCCCGCGTGGAGTGTCGATGAAGGAGAGTACGAGTGACCAAGGTCCTGATCGTCGAGGACGAGGCCAGCTACAGCGAGGCCCTGTCGTACGTCCTGCGCAAGGAGGGTTACGACGTCGCCGTGGCCGAGACCGGCCCCGATGCGTTGACCGCCTTCGAGCGCGGCGGCGCCGACATCGTCCTGCTCGACCTCATGCTGCCGGGCCTGTCGGGCACCGAGGTGTGTCGCACGATCCGCCAGACGTCCTCGGTACCGATCATCATGGTCAGCGCCAAGGACACCGAGGTCGACAAGGTCGTCGGTCTGGAACTGGGCGCCGACGACTACGTCACGAAGCCCTACTCGCCGCGCGAGCTGGTTGCGCGGATTCGCGCCGTGCTCCGCCGGGGGACGCCCGAGGAGGTCGACGACGACGCCGTGATCGAGGCCGGCACCGTGCGAATGGACGTCGACCGGCACCTCGTGACGGTCGACGGCTCCGAGGTCAAGCTGCCGCTCAAGGAGTTCGAACTGCTCGAGTTCTTCCTGCGCAACTCCGGCCGGGTCCTGACCCGTGGCCAGTTGATCGACCGCGTGTGGGGCTCGGACTACGTCGGCGACACCAAGACGCTCGATGTGCACGTCAAGCGCCTGCGCGCCAAGATCGAGGACGATCCGGCCCATCCGACGACGCTCACGACCGTGCGCGGACTCGGCTACAAGTACGCCTGAGGGTCCGACCCGGCGAAGGATGCCCATGGCCTCCGGACCAGCCTTCGCCTACTATCCGGGGATGGTGTCCGGGGCCTTGCAGCGGTGGCGTTCGTGGTTGCCCGCCGTGTGCACGGCATGGGCCATCGGTTGGCTGTGGGGCGAGCCACTCGCGCTGGCTGTCGTGGTTCCCTTGGCCGGTGTCGGCGTGTTCTGGGCCGTCCGGAACCCACTTCCGGGCGCCGTCGTCGTCCTCGTGGCACACGCCACCGTCCACCAGGTCGGCGTCCTGCCCGACAATCCCGCGGTGCTGCTCTCCGGGGTGACGTCGACGTTCCTGCTCGGCTATGCGGTCGAGGCACGATTCGGTCTGCCCGTCCTTGCGCTCTATGTCGCGGTGATCCTCACGAGCGACATGCCCTTGGCCGGCCAGGTCATCGGTGTCGGGATCCAACTCGCGGTCTGGGTCCTCGGCTGGCACGTACGTCGGGCTGGCCGAGCAGCCTCGGAAGCTCGGTCACAGACCGAGGCCTGGCAGGACGCCGATGTCGACGGCCGCGTCCAACAGATCGTCGCTCGCGAACGACGGCGGATGGAACTGGAGGTGCTCGAGGCCCTGCGCACCTCCGTGGCCCAGATGAGGACGATCGCGGTCGACGGTCCCCGCGTCGACGTCGCGGCCCTCCATCGCGTGCACGCTCTCGCCCAGTCGACGGTGGAGGATCTGCGCACCCTCCTCGTGACGCTGCGGTCCGTCCCGGTCGCCCCACCTCCCGCGCCCGATGATGCTGCCGCACGCACTCGCCGGTGGCGCGACGACGCCATCGTGACGCTGGCCATCGTGATCCTCGCAGCGGTCGACGCCGTGCTCGTCGGACGAGTGATCCCCCATGCGCCCGTTCTCGCGTGGATCGGACTGCTCAGCGTCGTGGCCCTGCCGTGGCGGCGATCGGCGCCGGTGTTCGCGTGCGTCCTCGCCACCGTGCCGCTGCTGGTTGCGCACGCGACCGGGACCGAACTCATCTTCGGCCTGGCCACCTTGATGGCGTTCGGGCTGCTCGCCTGGTCGGCCGTCGCGGAACGCCAGCGGAACGGGGTCGTCGCGTGCGCACTCCTGTGTGCAGCCGTGATCCTCGCCCCGACACATCCCGACACGCTGTACCCACTCGTCACGGCATCGCTCGTGGTCTTCGCCGTGATCTCGTCCGTGGTCTGGCACCAGTTCGTGGCCGACCGCGACCGTTCGATGTCGCTCGTGCAGGAGTACGAATCGGCACTCATGATGCGGGCGGGGCCGGTGCTCGCCGAGGTCCGCCGCGCGCTCGCCCGCGATCTGCACGACGCCGTCAGCCGCACCGTCGGGGTCGTGGCGATCCAGGCGGAGGCCGCCTGCGCTCTCGCTGCGATCGACCCCGTGCGAGCCCGGCATTCGGCGGACATCGTCGCGGGAGCCGCGTCGCGCGCCGACGTCGAACTGGAGCGACTGCGTCACGTCCTGCGCGACGACGTCCCCGACGGACCCACCCCGCTCCGTCGGTCACTTGCCGACGCCGAAGCGCTCGGCCTGCGGGTCGAGACGCGGATCGAGACCTCCCTGACGGACGTCGCGGTGGCCACCACGATCTACCACGTCATCGCCGAAGCGCTCGCCAACGCCGCGAAGTACGCACCGGGAGCACGTGTCCTGCTGCACCTGCGCCGCACCGGCGGATCCCTGTGCCTCACGATCGCCGACGACGGTGGCAACATCCCCGCCAGCCAGCCGCCCGGAACCGGCTTCGGGCTGCTGTCACAGGCCGAACGCGTCGAGCGGCTGGGCGGACGGCTGTGGACCTCGGCGGCGGGTGACGGATTCGCCGTTCAGGTACAGATACCGCTGACGGAGGGCCGAGCCGTGACACCGCCGACCTCGACCATCGCGGAGGTGACCGAATGATTCGCGTCGTCCTGGCCGACGACCACGAGGTGGTCCGGCACGGGCTCGCCACGATCCTCTCGGTCGAGCCCGACATCGAGGTCGTGGCCTCGGTGTCCGATGGCACGCAGGCGGCCCGCGCCGCGCGGGAACACGATGCCGACGTCGTGCTCATGGACATCGAGATGCCCGGGACCAACGGGCTCGAGGGGATCGCGCAGGTCGCGCAGGCCAACCCGAGGTCGAAGGTCGTCATGCTGACGACGTTCGACCTCGACGAGCACGTCGCGGCGGCCCTCGAGGCAGGGGCGGTCGGCTACCTGCTCAAGACCTCGGGACGCGAAGCCCTCGTCGGTGCCGTCCGCCAGGCAACGGCCGATTCCGTGCAACTGGACAGTCGGATCACGCGTCGCCTCGTGGGCCGCTTCCTGCAGCATCACCCCACGACGATCCCCGGGCCGTTGCGTGAGCTGACCGGGCGCGAACTCGAGGTCTTCGACCTGGTCGCCCACGGCCTGTCGAACGCCGAGATCGCTGACGAGCTCACCCTCAGCGCACCGACCGTCAAGTCACACGTCGCACGCATCCTGGCCAAGACCGGCCTGCGCGACCGCGTGCAGGTCGTCACATTCGCGTACGAGTCGGGGTACCTGCGTATCACCCCGGAGTCCTGAGCCTCCTTCTCGAGGAGGACGCGCATCATCCTTCCGGGCGATGCGGACGGGTCGGCTGTGCCAGAGGCTCGACGTTCGATCCTTCATCACCTGAGGAGCATTCATGCGCACGCGCCCGGTGGCAGCTCTCGCTGCCCTGACCCTGACGGTCGGCGGTTTGGTGGCCGCACCCCTGATCACCGCCCCCGCGACGGCTGCCTCCGGCGGAAGCCTGGTCTACGTCAAGGGCCACAACATCTGGATCTCGACCCCGGACGGCAAGCGCCAGCACCGGGTCACGAAGGACGGCACGGCGGGCCTGCCCTACAGCACGCCGTCGATGTCCGACAGCGGCATCATCGCTGCCGCCAAGGGACACGACATCGTGCGGATGCGCCAGAACGGGCAGGTGCTCAACCGCTTCAACCCGCCGCCGTTGATCAGCTCGGTCAGTTATCCTACCGACGGCGTTCCCTCGACCGTCGCCATCTCGCCCGACGGCAGCAAGATCGCGTGGTCGGTGACGAACTGGCAGGCCCCTGTCGGCTGGAGCAGCGGATACCGATCCGTCACCGGTTACACGACGTCGACCGGCTACAAGAAGATCGGCGTCAGCACGTACTACAACCGCCCGTCCTGGGTGTCGAACACCCGCACCCTGCAAGGCGGCGGTTACGGATCGCACGTGATGATCCATGACATCAACTCCGCTCCGGTGCACTGGTTCGACGGCGGGGACGTCCATGACTCGGGCATTGATCTGGGTGATTCGGTCCTCAGTCGCGACGGCAGGTTCCTCGCGGCCATTCGTGGATACGACAGTTCGACCCAGGTGAACTGGTACACCGTCAACGGCAACGCTCGCACCGGGGCTCCGCCCGCGGCCCCTGCACCGAAGTGCGAGACCAACGAGGCGGCGGGCTTCCAGGATCCGACGTTGAGTTCCGACAGCAACGCACTCGCCTGGCAGGAGCCGGACGGCATTTGGGTCAAGACCGGGTTGACGAACTGCGGCTCGCCCCAGCCACGCCGGCTGATCGCCGGCGCCTCCGAGCCGTTCTGGTCGGCGGCCGCCCTGAACCCGCCTCCGGCGGTCAAGGCTCCCGTGGCAGCCAAGGTACTCAAGCTGAAGAAGAAGCCGAAGGTGTCCGGCAAGGCCAAGGTCGGCCGCACGGTCAAGGTCACCGCGGGAACCTGGTCGCCGAAGCCCACGAAGGTGACGTACCGCTGGTACCGAGGCTCGAAGCCGATCAAGGGCAAGGTCGGCGCCAAGCGGGCCTACAAGCTCAAGAAGGCCGACCGGGGCAAGAAGGTGCGTGTGAAGATCGTGGTCAAGCGCGGCGGGTACAAGACACGTGCCACGTGGTCGACGTGGAGCCCCAAGGTCAAGCGCTGAACCCGCTGGCAGTGACGTTCAGGGGGCAACTCACGGCGTGTCGACCCCGCGAACGTCACTGCCAGCGATCAGGTCAGCGGCCTTGGTTGGCGACGGCGGCGATTGCGGCCGCGGCGGCGTCGGGATCGAGGTAGGTGCCGCCCTTGGTCGTGGGCTTGAGGTCGTCGTCCAGGTCGTAGACCAGCGGGATTCCCGTCGGGATGTTGAGGCCGACGACCTCGTCCTCGCCCAATCCGTCGAGGTGCTTGACCAGCGCCCGCAGCGAGTTGCCGTGGGCCGTCACCAGAACCGTCTTGCCAGCCCGCAGGTCGGGCACGATCTGGTCGTACCAGTACGGCAGCATGCGATCGAGCACGTCGGCGAGGCACTCGGTGCGCGGCAGCAGTTCGCTGGGCAGGTCGGCGTAACGCGCGTCACCGGCCTGACTGAACTCCGAGTCGTCGGCCAGCGGCGGCGGCGGCGTGGCGTAGGACCGACGCCACGTCATGAACTGCTCCTCGCCGAACTCTTCGAGGGTCGCCTTCTTGTCCTTGCCCTGCAGCGCGCCGTAGTGGCGCTCGTTGAGCCGCCATGAACGCTTGACCGGGATCCAGTGGCGGTCGAGTCCGTTGAGGGCGATCTCCGCCGTGCGGATCGCCCGGCGCAACAGCGAGGTGTGCAGGACGTCCGGCAGGATGCCCGCCTCACGCAGCAGTTCGGGCGCGCGCAGCGCCTCCTGCACTCCCTGCTCGTTCAGGTCGACGTCGACCCATCCGGTGAAGAGATTCAGGGCGTTCCACTCGCTGTGACCGTGACGCAGCAAGACCAAGGTACTCATGGGACCCACCCTAGTGCCGAGCCGCGATCTCCTGCAGAGCCCTCACGTAGTCGTCCTGGGAGTGGACACCCGCGAGCGTGTGCTGGGCGTCTATCACGACGAACGGCGGGGTCGACGCGCCGATGGTGGCCGCCGTCCGGCGCTGTTCCTCGACCTCGGTGAGCAGTTCGTCGCTGGCCAGCAGTGCCTCGGCCGTCTCGAGTTCGAGGCCGACCAGCGCCGCCCGGCTGACCAGCACGAAGTGGTCGGCGATGTCGGTGCCCTCCAGGAAGTGCGCCCGCCACAACTGGTGCAGCAGTTCACGCTGGATCTCGCCACCGGCCTCGGCGGCCCATGTCAGCACCCGCCACGCGTCGGTCGAATCGGCGGCCACCACCTCGTCAAGATTCAGGTCGATGCCCGCGATCCGCGC
Source organism: uncultured Aeromicrobium sp. (assembly GCA_964473845.1). Taxonomy (GTDB): domain Bacteria; phylum Actinomycetota; class Actinomycetes; order Propionibacteriales; family Nocardioidaceae; genus Aeromicrobium. The sequence continues at coordinate 13,001 of CAYYQO010000016.1, read as the reverse complement.
AGCTTGGACCACGTCGCCCGCCTCGGCGTCGGGGAACCGGGCCGCACGATAGGAGATCTCGATCGGCTCGCCGGTGAGGATCGTGAACAGGGCGGCCGCGCGCTCGAACCTCACGGCACCGATGTACGACCAGGCATCGACGACATCCGCGAACACGATGGCCTTCACGGTCCCCACGCTATCGGGGCTCGGCCAACGAGTCAGTCGGTCGGCCGCAGATGGCGGAAGGCGTCGAGGTTGCGGGTGGACTCGCCACGGGACTCGCGCCACCGCCATTCCTTGCGGATGCTGGAGGCGAAACCGAGCTCCAGGATCGTGTTGAAGGACTCGTCGGCATACGACAACACCGAACCGAGCAGTCGGTCGAGCTCGGCTGCGTTGACGGCGTCGAGCGGCAGCCGGCCGTCGAGGTAGATGTCGCCGGCGGAGTCGACGGCGAAGGCGACGCCGAACAATTTCAGATTGCGTTCGAGCAGCCAGCGATAGACCCCCACATGGTTCTCGTCGGGGTTGCGGGCCACGAAGGCGTGGACACCCAGGGCATGGCGACCGACCTCGAGCCGGCACGTGGTCTTGAGCTTGCGCTCTCCGGGCAACTCGACCTCGAACACGTCGTCGCCGTGGCGCACGTACTCCAGATCCGCCTCGTCCAGGGCTGCGGTGATCACGTCGCGTACGTCGGTCATCCGGCCTCCTGCTGGACCCTGCGGTCGCGCAGGGCGGCCTCGTACACCTCGAGCGTGCGCTCGGCGGTGGCGTCCCAGCCGAACGACTCGGCATGCCGCAGCGCCTTGACCCCGGCGGCCGCCCGGATGGCCGGATCGGTGAGGTACGGCCGGATCGCGTCGGCGTAGTCGGCCGGATCGTGACCGTCGACGAGCGTTCCCGTGACGCCGTCGGCGACGGCCGTGGTGAGGCCACCGACGGCCGCCGCCACGACGGGGGTGCCGCAGGCCTGAGCCTCGATCGCGACGAGTCCGAACGACTCGTTGTACGACGGCACGCAGACGACCGCGGCCCGCGAGTACCAGCGCGCCAACTCGGACTGGCTGACCGTGGGAACGAAGTCGACCCGATCACCGATGCCCAGGTCGCGGGCCAGATCGGTCAGCTCGGTGGGTCGGTCCAGGCCGCTGCCGGAAGCGCCACCGATCACCGCGACCCGGTGCGGCACGTCCAGCAGGGCCGAAGCGCGCAACAGGACGTCCGGCGCCTTGAGCGGCTGGATTCGGCCGGCGAACACGATCAACGGCGGCTCGTCGTCGGGCTCGGCCGCGGTGAAGACCTCCAGGTCGACACCCGGATGCACGACCTCGACCGCGCGGGGATCGGCGCCGTAGAGATCGATCAGCTCACGTCGCTCCTCGGAGGTGTTCGCGATCAGCCGGTCCGCCAGTCGGACGATCTCCTCCTCACCGGCGACGCGGCCGATCGGCTCGGGTCGATCGCCGTCGGCGAGCGCGGAGTTCTTGACCTTGGCCATCGTGTGCATAGAGTGCACGAGCGGGACGCCCCACCGTTCGCTCAGGACGGTGCCCACCTGGCCGGACAGCCAGTAGTGGGAGTGGACGAGGTCGAAGTAGCCGGGTTCGTGAGCTGCCTCGACCCGCAGCAGGTCGCGCACGAACGAACACAACTGGCTGGGCAGGTCGGCCTTGGTCAGACCCTCGAAGGGACCTGCCGCGACGTGATGGACCCGGATCCCGTCTCCGGCATCGACGACCGGCGGGAGATGGCGGGACGTGGCGCGCGTGAACACCTCGACCTCGATGCCGAGCGATGCGAGCCGCCGCGAGAGTTCGATGACGTACACGTTCATTCCGCCCGCGTCGCCCGTACCCGGCTGGTCCAGCGGCGACGTGTGTGCCGACAGCATTGCGACACGACGGATCCCGCGAGCAGCCATGTCTCCCATCATGGCACGCTGGTCCCATGCCCACAGCAGTCGTGACCGGAGCCAGCAGCGGTATCGGAGAGGCGACCGCACGGGCCCTGGCAGCCGCGGGATTCACCGTCCTGCTGGCTGCACGCCGCCGTGACCGCATCGAGCGTCTCGCCGGCGAGATCGGCGGCGTCGCCGTCGCCTGTGACATCACGGACCCGGGCGACGTGGCCCGGTTGGCCGATGCCGTCGGCGACCGACTGGATCTCCTGGTCAACAACGCCGGTGGCGCGAAGGGTCTCGAGAGCGTGACCGATGCCGACCTGGACGGCTGGCGCTGGATGTACGAGACGAACGTGCTGGGGACGGTGGCCGTCACGAAGGCGCTCGCCCCCGCGCTGATCGCTTCGGGCGCCGGCACGATCGTCAACGTCGGTTCGACCGCCGGACGCATCACCTACGAGGGTGGCGGGGGCTACACGGCCGCCAAGCACGCCCTGGCCGCCGTCACCGAGACACTGCGGCTGGAACTGAACGGCCAGCCCGTGCGGATCACCGAGATCGCCCCCGGGATGGTCAAGACCGAGGAGTTCAGCCTGACCCGCTTCGACGGCGACCGGGAACGCGCCGACGCCGTGTACGCCGGGGTGGACGAGCCGCTGGTCGCCGAGGACATCGCCGACGCGATCTGCTGGGTCGCGACGCGGCCGCACCACGTCGACATCGACCTCATGGTCATCAAGCCGGTCGCGCAGGCGGCGCAGTGGAAGGTGCATCGCCGACCCAGCTGAACCGGGCCTGGCGATGCACCTCCTCAGTTCGCCGAGGGAGTGTCCGCGGCTGCGGGGTTCGACGGCGTCGTCGAGCCGGTGCCGGTTGCGGGCTTCGCGGCCGGAGTCGTCTTTCGGGGCGTCGTCTTCCGGGCGGGTGTCGTCTTCTTCGCGGTGGTGGCCTTCTTCGCCGCCGTCCGCTTCGCCGGGGCCTTCTTAGCCGTCGTCGTCTTCCTCGCGGTCGAGGTCGCCTTCTTGGCCGGTGCGGCAGCAGCGGGCTTCGACTCGGTCGCCGGGGCGGAGGCGTCAGGCTTCTTCTCCGCAGCACCGGGAGCTGCGGCCCGCACGGACGCCGTGGCCGACGAGGCGGTCTTCAGGACATCGGCCGACAGCTTCTGGACGGTCGCCGTCAGTTCGGCGATCTGCTTGGCGCTGCTCTCTCGGACGGCAGCCAGCTCGGCCTGCAGTTTCTTGAGCTCCTTGGCGCTGGCCTTCGTGGCCTTCTCGATCTGCTTCGCAGCCGCCTTCTCGGCGGACTTCTGAGCCTTCTCGGCCGACTTGCGGGCCTTCTTCACCTCGTCACGGAGGTCACCGAACTTCTCCTGGAACTTCTTCTCAGCGTTGCTCTTCCCCATCAGGGCGTCCTCTCGGTGTGGTCGGGATCGACACGACCACCCTACGGGCGAGTCGGTTCGTTCGCGCGGGTCTCGGTCCGTGGATCAGCGAGCGCCCACGCCGACGTCTCCGACCGTGGTTACCATCACAGATCATGGGAGTCGATCCACGCGGTCAGGTCATCGTCATCACCGGTTCATCCAGCGGGATCGGCGCCGCGGCCGCACGCCTGCTGGCCGCTCGCGGCGGCATCGTGTGCCTCGTCGCCCGGCGCGAGGACGAACTGACCTCCGTGGTCGACCGGATCCGTGCCGCCGGGGGCGACGCGCACGCCTACCCCGCCGACCTGACCGACGAAGACGACGCGCGCGAGGTCGTCGACACGATCCTGGCCGACCACGGCCGGATCGACGTGCTGGTCAACAACGCGGCCCGGTCGATCCGACGCTCGATCCTGGACTCCCTCGACCGTCTCCACGACCACGAGCGGGTCATGGCGATCAACTACTTCGCCGCCGTGCGGCTGACCCAGCTCGTGCTGCCGACGATGCTGTCGCAGGGACGAGGCCACATCGTCATCAGCTCGACCCTCTCGACCCAGGTTCCGATCCCGCTGTTCGCGGCCTACCTCGCGAGCAAGAGCGCCCTCGAGTCGTACGTGCGCTCGCTCTCGGCCGAGCTGGGGCACCGAGGCATCACCACGACCACCGTCTACTTCCCCATGGTGCGCACCGAGATGTCCGGCGGCACCGAGATCTACCAAGCGATGAAGATGATGGACTCCGACGAGGCCGGTCGGTGGATCGAGCGCGCGGTCGTCTCGCGGCCCAGTCGTGTCTCGAAGCTGTTCGGCGTGCTCGGCGAGACCTCGATGGCCCTGCTGCCGGGCGTGGTCACGCGGGCCTCCGCGCCGATGTTCAGGCGCATGGACCGCAATCTGGCTCGTCGCACCGCCCGCGGGGACGCTGGCGAGTAGCATCGACTGTGACGACCATCACCCCCGGTCGTCAACGAATCAGATCGGTCAGGCACCACCCCCGCCCGACCAGGAAGCAGGTACCCCATGACGGCTCCCAGCAGCTTCGGCACGCACCACGAACAGGTGGTCTTCTGCCACGACGAGGCATCGGGCCTCCGCGCGATCATCGCCCTCTACTCGACGGCTCTCGGCCCGGGACTGGGCGGCACCCGTTTCTTTCCCTACGCGAGCGAGACCGCGGCACTGGCCGACGTGCTCAACCTCAGTCAGGGCATGGCCTACAAGAACGCCTTGGCCGGCCTGGACCTGGGCGGCGGCAAGGCCGTCATCATCGGCGACCCCCACACGCTCAAGTCCGAGGCCCTGCTGCGCGCGTACGGACGCTTCGTGCAGACCCTGAGCGGCCGCTACTTCACCGCGTGCGACGTCGGCACCTTCTCGGCCGACATGGACGTCGTAGCGCGCGAATGCGACTTCGTCACCGGCCGCACGGTCGAGCACGGCGGCGCGGGCGACTCCAGCGTGCTGACCGCGTTCGGCGTGTACCAGGGCATGCGCGCCGCGGCCCAATTCACGTGGGACGACGTCTCCCTGGCGGGCAAGCGTGTCGGCATCGCCGGCGTCGGCAAGGTCGGCCACCACCTGACCCGTCATCTGGTCGAGGAGGATGCCCAGGTCGTCGTCACCGACATCGATGCCGGCGCGGTGGCCCGACTGGTCGACCAGTACCCGTCGATCGAGGTCGTTGAGTCGACCGCCGCCCTGATCGCCGCCGACCTCGACGTCTACGCACCCTGCGCCCTGGGCGGGGCCCTGAACGAGGCCAGCGTCGACGCCCTGACCGCCAAGGTCGTGGCGGGTGCCGCCAACAACCAACTCGCCGACGACAGCGTCGGCAAACTCGTCTCCGACCGCGGGATCGTCTACGCCCCCGACTACTGCGTGAACGCCGGAGGCGTCATCCAGGTCGCCGACGAACTGGACCCGAGCGGATTCTCGTTCGAGCGGGCCAAGGCCCGGGCCACGGGCATCTTCGACACGACCCTCGCCGTCCTGGAACGAGCTGCGTCCGAGGGCATCACGAGCGCCGAGGCCGCCGATCGACAGGCCGAGCAGCGTATCCGCGAGATCGGTCGGTTGAATCAGATCCTCGTGCCCTGACGCGCGTGACCACCGGCTCGTCGATGGCAGGAAGAAACGCCATCGCGAGCCGGTGCGCCTCGCGCGTTGGTGTGGAACGTCGACTCGCCGCTCAACTGGCGGCTGAGTCCCCTAGCTTCTTGGCGAGATCCACGTACTGGTCGGGAATTGGCTCCCCGGACTCTCCATGAAGTTCCCGCTCCAGATCACCGAAATCGGTATCCAGGGTCCGGTACTTGAGATCGCGAGCGACCTTGGTCTGCTTCGCTTTGGCACGGCCGCGGCCCATCAGGCTCGACCCCCTCGCACTCGGTGGTTCAGTATGTCGTGCCCCCAAGCGTACCGAAACGTTCACAGAAAGCATGCAGCGGCCCCGGATCGGCGTGTGGCCAACCCGGTATTCCAGCGATTTTTCGCTTAGCCGAGCGTGACTGAACCGCCCGCTCCGTGGACGTCCCGGGCACCGACCTCGCCCAGGATCCACGCGTCGACACCCTGTGCACCGAGTGCGGCGACCGCCGCGTCGGCATCGTCAGGGGCCACGATCGCGACCATGCCGACCCCCATGTTCAGCGCTTGGTCGAGGTCGGACTGGGCGACTCCGCCCACCTCACCGACCATCGAGAAGACCGGCGGCGGGGTCCACGAGGACCGGTCGAGTCGCACCGAGACCGAGTCCGGGACCACGCGCTCGAGGTTCGCCGCCAGGCCACCGCCGGTGATGTGGGAGATCGCGTGGACCTCGAACTCATCGGCCAGCGAGAGGCACGGCTTGGTGTACAGCCGGGTGGGCGTGAGCAGTTCCTCGCCCAGCGTGCGGCCGAACTCGGGAACCTCACGGTCGAGCTTCCAGCCGGCGATGTCGAAGAAGACATGGCGCACGAGCGAGTAGCCATTGGAGTGCAGTCCCGACGAAGCCATGCCGATCACGACGTCGCCGTCGCGGACCAGGTCCGCACCGAGCAAACGATCGGCCTCGACCACACCGGTCGTGGATCCGGCGACGTCGTACTCGTCGGGTCCCAGCAGGCCGGGGTGCTCGGCCGTCTCACCGCCCAGCAGCGCCGTTCCGGTCTCGGCGCACGCCGCGGCGATCCCCTTGACGATGTCGGCGATCCGCTCGGGGACGACCTTGCCGGTGGCGATGTAGTCGGTCATGAACAGCGGCTCGGCGCCGCACACCACGAGGTCGTCGACGAGCATGCCGACCAGGTCGAAGCCGATCGTGTCGTGCCGGTCGAGCAGTTGGGCGATCTGCACCTTGGTGCCTACTCCGTCGGCGCTGGTGGCCAGCAACGGGCGGCGGTAATTCTTGAGTGCGGAGGCGTCGAAAAGCCCGGCGAAACCGCCGATGCCGCCCACGACCTCGGGGCGGGTCGCCTTGGCCACCCATTGCTTCATCAGTTCGACAGCGCGGTCGCCGGCCTCGATCGAGACACCGGCGGATGCGTACGAGGTCACTGGATCACCTTCAGGGGCTCGGTGCCGTTGTTCGGCAACTCCAGGAGGTGCTTGCCGATCAGGTCGTCGTCGGGCAGGTCGATCGGGTACACGCCGTCGAAGCACGCACTGCACAGGTTGTCCGCGGGCACGTTCGTCGCGGCGACCAGTTCGTCCAACTCGACGTACGAGAGGCTGTCGGCTCCGATCGACCGGCAGATCTCGTCGACGCTCAGGCCGTTCGCGATCAGTTCGGCGCGCGAGGCGAAGTCGATGCCGTAGAAGCACGGCCACTTGACCGGCGGACTGGAGATGCGTACGTGGATCTCGGCCGCGCCGAACTCGCGCAGCATCCGCACGAGCGCACGCTGGGTGTTGCCACGCACGATCGAGTCGTCGACCACGACGAGCCGTTTGCCGGCGATGACGTCGCGCAGCGGGTTCAGCTTGAGCCGGATGCCGAGCTGGCGAATCGTCTGCGACGGCTGGATGAAGGTACGACCGACGTACGAGTTCTTGACCAGCCCGTGGCCGAAGGTGATGCCACTCTCCTCGGCGTAACCGATCGCGGCGGGCGTGCCGGACTCGGGCACCGGGATCACCAGGTCGGCCTCGACCGGCGCCGTGCGAGCCAACCGGCGGCCGATCTCCTCACGCACGCTGAAGACACGCTGGTCGTTGATCGTCGTGTCGGGGCGGGCCAGGTAGACGTACTCGAAGATGCAGCCCTTCGGCGCGGCCGGGGCGAACCGGCTGCTGCGCAGGCCGTTCTCGTCGACGGCGACGAACTCGCCGGGCTCGATCTCGCGGATGTAGGACGCGCCGACGATGTCCAGGGCGGCCGTCTCGCTGGCGATGACCCACCCGCGCTCGAGCCGGCCCAGCACGAGCGGACGGATGCCCTGCGGGTCGCGTGCGGCGTAGAGCGTGGTCTCGTCCATGAACACGAGCGAGAAGGCACCACGCAACTGGGGCAGCACCTCCATCGCCGCGTCCTCGACCGAGCGGTCCTTGTACGACGCCAGCAACGAGGCCATGACGGCGGTGTCGGACGTGGCCGATTCACTCCTGGACGACTTGGGGTCGTCCTCGGTCCGCACGCGCAACAGTTCGATGAGCTCGTGGGTGTTGGTCAGGTTGCCGTTGTGGCCCAGTGCGACCGATCCCTGCGTCGTCGGCCGGAACGTGGGCTGGGCGTTCTGCCACACGCTGGCGCCGGTCGTCGAATACCGCGCGTGACCGATCGCGATCTCGCCGACGAGCGATTCGAGCGTCGCCTCGTCGAAGACCTGGGACACCAGGCCCATGTCCTTGTAGACGAGGATCTGGCGGCCGTTGCTGACGGCGATGCCGGCCGACTCCTGGCCCCGGTGTTGCAGGGCGTAGAGGCCGAAGTAGGTGAGCTTGGCGACTTCCTCGCCGGGGGCCCAGACGCCGAAGACACCGCAGGCGTCCTGGGGGCCGACGTCGTGGGGGTCGATGTCGTGGGTCAGGAGACCATCTCCGCGAGGCACGCCCTCATCGTACCGGCCCCACAGTCGGCCGTTGACCACACCGGTGATCCCGGGCCCGCAGAGAAACAGTCAAATCTGACGGTAAGTCTTCCCTTGCGTCCCACCATCTGCGTAACCTGTGATCCAGATCACGTACTGGATCGGGAGACCCCATGACCGCTGCCACGTTCATCGCCGACTACCCGCGTGCCGCCGCCGAGAGCGACCCCACCGGACTCTGTTGGGCGTACGAGAATCGCGAATGGACGTGGAGCCAGGCGTGGGAAGGCATCCAGCGCACCGCCGGCGCCTTGCAGTCCGCCGGGATCCGTCGCGGCGACGCGGTCGCGTTCGTGGACAAGAACAACCCCGCGATCCTGCAGGTCCTGCTCGGCGGGAGCCTGATCGGCGCGGCCACCGCGATCGTGAACTGGCGACTGGCCGGCGACGAACTGGACTACACGATCAACGACTCCGGCGCGAGGATCCTGTTCGTGGGCCACGAACTGATGGACCAGGTCGAACTCCTGCGCGACAAGCTCACGACCGTCGAAAGGATCATCGTCGTCGGCGGGGACGACGATGAGTTCGAGGCGTGGCAGGCCGCAGGCGACGCGATCGAACGTGCCGACGACGTCGCGCCGGACGACGTCGTCGGGATCCTCTACAGCTCGGGTACGACCGGCCGGCCCAAAGGCGTCCTGCTGACCCAGCACAACCTCGTGACCCACACCGAGAACGCCGATCAGGGCATCGACTACGGCGAGGGCGCCAAGATGCTCATCGCCATGCCGATGTTCCACGTCGGCGGGTCCTCCTACGCGATCTTCGGCCTCAAGAACCGGGTGCCGGGACACATCATCCGCGAGGTCGAGCCGACCGCGCTCGCCGGCGCCATGATGAGTGGCGTCACCCATGCATTCCTCGTGCCGGCGGTCGTGGCGATGCTGCTGCAGGCCGGCCCCGACGCGATGAAACTGTTCTCGGGGCTGCGCGCGTTCTCGTACGGGGCGGCACCGATGCCGCTCACGATCCTGCGCGGCGCCCAGGAGCACTGGCCGGACACCCAGTTCTTCCAGGTCTACGGGCTGACCGAGTTCTGCGGCGTCGTCACGATGCTGCACGACGCCGAACACCGCGACCTCGACCATCCCGAGCGCCTGCTCTCGGCGGGACGGCCCATCCCCGGGGTGGAGGTCCGCGTCGTCGACCCTGCCTCGCTGCAGGACGTCGCGACCGGCGAACCGGGGGAACTGTGGATCCGCACCGCACAGGCCACACCCGGCTACCACGGCAAGCCCGAGGCGACGGCCGATCTGTACGCCGAGGACGGCTGGGTCCGCACCGGCGACATCGGCCACGTCGACGCGGACGGCTACGTCTACGTCGAGGACCGGATCAAGGACATGATCATCACCGGCGGCGAGAACGTGTACTCACCCGAGGTCGAGCGCGTCCTGTCCGAGCACCCCGCCCTGCTCGAGGTGGCCGTGATCGGCGTGCCCGACGACACGTGGGGCGAGTCGGTCAAAGCCGTCGTGGCCCTGCGCCCCGGCGCCGAGGCATCAGAAGCCGAGATCATCGCGTGGGCGCGCGAGAACCTCGCGCACTACAAGGCCCCGAAGTCGATCGACGTGATCGAGGCGTTGCCGCGCAACCCGTCCGGCAAGATCCTCAAGCGCGACCTGCGCAAGGGCTACTGGGCCGACCGGGACCGCCAGGTCAACTGACGCTCAGGCCACCGACTCGATGATCACGTCGTTGGCGGGAGCGACGCCGTCGGGGCCGTTGCCCTCCTTCTCGATCTCCCGCGCGAGCGCCAGACCGGCATCGTCCACCTTCCCGAAGACCGTGTAGGCCGCCGGGAGCTGGGCGTCCGACAGCACGATGAAGAACTGCGAGCCGTTGGTGTCGGGCCCGGCGTTCGCCATCGCGAGCGTTCCGGCCGGATACGTCTCGTCGCCGGAGAGCTCGTCGTCGAAGGAGTACCCCGGGCCGCCCGTGCCGGTGGCGGACGGATCGCCGCACTGAAGGACGAACTCCGGAACGAGGCGGTGGCACTTCGTGCCGTCGAAGTAGCCCTGTTCCGCGAGCGACACGAACGAGTTCACGGTGCACGGCGTGGCCTCGGGGGTGAGCGTGAGCTTGATGTCGCCCCGGTTTGTCGTGACGGTCAGTTCCGTGGCGGACTTGGGCTCGGCCGGCGGCAGCTTGGCTTCCTTCGCCGCCGAGGCCTCTTCCTCGTAGCTGCAGGTCGGATCTGACGACGCCGGGGAATCGTCTCCACCACACGCCGCCAGGACGGGCACCAGCAAGGCCAGGATCAGCAGAAGTCGCACACGCATGGACCGAACCTTAGCGAGGTCGTCCCACTCCCGTCGATCAGACCAGCGGCAGCAGGGGCGACAGGTCCGAACGCTCACCGCTCGCGCGCACCGTCGCGTCGGCCCACGCGAGGTGTCCGCGCCCCAGGGCGATCCAGGTACGGGCGTCCGTCTCGACCACAGCCGGAGGGGTGCCGCGGGTGTGGCTGGCGCCGGGGATGCACTGGATCGCGGCGAACGGCGGGATGCGGACCTCGACGCTGTGCCCGGGCGCCTTGCGCTGCAGCAGGGCGAGCAGGTGCTTGGTAGCGGCCTTGAGGTCGTCACGCGTGGCTTCCCCGGCGTCGATGCGCCGACAGATCTCAGCGAACTCGGCCGGATCGATCGGGGTCAGCGTGCGGGCCACCCCGTCACCCTAGTCCGGGTGCCGGGCGGAGCCGCAGATTCCCCGGCTAACCGGGGAAACCATCACCGATCGTGGAAAGCTTCCCTTGGGGTGTGATGGGTTCCCCGGCTCACCGGGGAAACTTCACCCCGGCAGCCGGAGCGCGGAGTGGCGGGGCCGGGGGGAGGTGGGGCGGTCGGGGCGGGAGCCGAGGTACTCGGCGGTGGTGACGCCGGTGACGTCCGCCGGGTCACGGCCCTCCTCGGCGAAGACGCGACGAGCGATGTCGGCCCAGGTCTCGATCGGGCCGCGGCCCGTGACGTGGTGGATGCCGTACGGGGCGCCGGTGCGGAGCAGGTCGAGGATGCCCTCGGCCAGCACGCTGGCGGGCGTCAGGCGACCGAACTGGTCGTCGACCACGGTCGGCGACACGCCGTCGCGGGCCAGCCGGCGCATCGTCTCGACGAAGTTCGCGCCGTCGCCCACCACCCAGCTGGTGCGGACGAGGTAATTCTTCGGCACGACCGAGGTGACTGCCTCGGTGGCGGCCTTGGTCTGGCCGTACACACCCAACGGAGACACCGGCTCGTCGACCTCATGCTCCTCGACCGTGCCGTCGAACACGTAGTCACTGGACACGTTCACGAAGGTCAGGTCGTGCTCGATCGCGATGCGCGCCAGGGCGGCGACACCCGTGACGTTGATGGCCCAGCACAACGTACGACCCTCGGGCGTCTCGGCACCGTCGACGTTCGTGTAGGCGGCGGCGTTGATCACGGTGCCGACGCCCCTCCAGTCGATCGAATCGAGCGTGTCGGGCTTCGACAGGTCGACCTCGGGGAAGTCATGGAAGTCGGCGTCCGGGAGCAGCGCCTGCAAGGCCTTGCCCAATTGGCCGCCGGCACCGATCACGACCGTGCGGCGGGGTCCCATCGGCTCGACGTCGGCCAGTACCGGGTGGCCCCTGTCCTTCTCCGACATCTCGGCCACGGGCAGCGGCCACGGGACGTCCAGGGCCGGATCGAGCAGATTCACGTTGGCGTAGACCGCGTCGGCGCTCCAATGGTCGTTGACCAGGTACGAGTACGCCGTGCCGTCCTCGAGCACCTGGAAGGAGTTCGCGACCCCGCGCGGCACGAAGACCGCCGTCGCCGGGTCGAGTTCGACCCAGAATCTGGCACCGAACGACTCGCCGGCGCGCAGATCGACCCAGGCGCCGAAGGCCCGGCCGGCGGCGACGGACACGTACTTGTCCCACGGTTCGGCGTGGATGCCGCGGATCGTCCCCGCCGTGCCGTTGAAGGAGATGTTCTGCTGCACAGGCCCGAAATCGGGCAGGCCCGCCTCGACCATCTTCTGCCGCTGCCAGTTCTCCTTGAACCAGCCACGGTTGTCACCGTGCACGTCCAGGCGCACGACCAGCAGTCCCGGAATGGGCGTCGTCTCGATCTTCATCGCACGTCCTTCGACAGTCCGATCTTCATTGGCCCAGTCCCGCGTACTTGGCCTCGGTCGACGCCTTCGCGGGGCGCCACCAGTCCTCGTGGTCGCGGTACCACTGGACCGTGGCGGCCAGTCCCGCCGAGAAGTCGGAGTACTGCGGCTCCCACCCCAATTCCGTCCGCAGCCGGGTCGAGTCGATCGCGTACCGCAGGTCGTGACCCGCGCGGTCCGCGACGTGGTCGAAATCGTCGGAGTCCCGACCGAACAGCGCCAGCAACGCCTCGACGACCTCGCGGTTGGACTTCTCACCGTCCGCACCGATCAGGTAAGTCTCGCCCACCTGGCCCTTCTCCAGGATCGTGAGGACCGCGGAGTTGTGGTCGTCGACGTGGATCCAGTCCCGGACGTTCAGGCCCTCGCCGTACAGGCGTGGACGGATCCCGTCGATCAGGCCGGTGATCTGGCGCGGGATGAACTTCTCGACGTGCTGCCACGGGCCGTAGTTGTTCGAGCAGTTCGAGATCGTCGCC
>CAYYQO010000015.1:6220-31149 GCA_964473845.1 uncultured Aeromicrobium sp. | reverse complement strand
GTTGCAGCCCATCGCGTTCGTCGACAGGAAGAACACGTTGCCGTAGCCGCCCGTGGCCAGTACGACGGCATCGGCGGTGTGCGTCTCGATCTCGCCGGTGACCATGTCGCGCACGATGACGCCGCGAGCGCGCTCGGTGCCGTCCTCGTCCGGGACCATGATCAGTTCGAGCATCTCGTGGCGGGTGTTCATCTCGACGGTGCCGAGCCCGATCTGCCGCTCGAGGGCCTGGTAGGCGCCGATCAGCAGCTGCTGGCCCGTCTGGCCGCGCGCGTAGAACGTTCGCGAGACCTGGACGCCACCGAAGGAACGGTTGTCCAGCAGGCCGCCGTACTCGCGGGCGAACGGAACGCCCTGGGCGACGCACTGGTCGATGATGTTCACCGACACCTGCGCGAGGCGGTAGACGTTCGACTCGCGCGAGCGGAAGTCGCCGCCCTTGACCGTGTCGTAGAAGAGCCGGTAGATCGAGTCGCCGTCGTTGCGGTAGTTCTTGGCCGCGTTGATGCCGCCCTGGGCGGCGATCGAGTGGGCGCGTCGGGGGCTGTCCTGGTAACAGAACGCCTTGACGTTGTAGCCGGCCTCACCGAGCGTCGCACTGGCCGAGGCGCCGGCCAGACCGGTGCCCACGACGATGACGTCGAGCTTGCGGCGGTTGGCCGGGTTGACCAGGTTCATGTGGGCGCGGTGTTCGTCCCACCGCTTTTCGATCGGTCCACCCGGGGCGGCCTGATCGGCGATGTCGGCACCGACGACGTGAAAGTCCAAAGTCATGTTCTGTGTCCCTTCTCAGTCGACGATCCCGAGCAGGATCGCCCAGGGCGGCAGCAGGAATCCGATGGTGATGACACCCGAGACGATCCACGCCAGCGGGGTCAGGCGCGAACCCGAACGGGTCGAGCTGTGGTTGGCGCCCAGCGTGGTCAGGGCGCTCCAGACGCCGTGCCACAGGTGGAAGCCCACCGCCAGCAGGGCGATCGTGTAGGACAGCGTCACCCACCAGATCTCGAAGCCGTTGACGACCCGCTCGTAGGGACTGTCACTGGCGCCGCCGGGATGGATCTGGTTCCCGGTCAGGTGCAACAGGTGGTAGATCACGAACAGCAGGACGACGACGCCGCCCCAGCGCATCGTGAACGAGGCGTAGCTGCGCTGGATGCCCTTGGTGCCGCGCGGCGAGTGGTAGCGCTTGCCGCCGGAGTACCCGGCCGCCTTCTTGTTGCGCTTCCACAGCGTCACGGCACTGTAGACGTGCCCGACGATCGCGGCGAGCAGGACGACACGGACGATCCACAGCAGGCCCCCGTACGGGAGCATCGGCTCGCCGAAGGTGCGCAGGTGGTGGGCGTACGTGTCGAACGCCTCCTGCCCTCCGAACACCTTGAGGTTGCCGTACATGTGGAGAAGCAGGTATCCGACCATGACCAGGCCGGAGACCGCCATCAGGATCTTCAGCGCGACAGTCGACCGCTGAGCGGGCACGCGCGTCATCTGAGAAGTGGCCACGGCGACAGGTTAGGCGTGTTCGTCGATTCACGCTAAGTCGAAGTAAGGCGAACTTTCATAGACATCAGCTATGTTGGCTGGGTGCAACTGCGCCATCTGGCCTATTTCGTCGCCGTCGCGGACGAGGGCAGCTTCACCCGGGCCGCCGACAATCTGGGCGTCTCCCAGCCCACTCTGTCCAAGCAGATCCAGGCACTCGAGAACTCGCTGGGTACCCGGCTGCTCGTGCGCGACCGCGCCGGGATTGAGTTGACCAGCGCCGGCGAAGCCCTGCTCCCCCACGCCCAACGCATCCTGATCGAGGCCGAGAACGCGACCCGCTCCGTGCACGAGGTCGCCTCACTGCAGCGCGGCCGCGTCCGCATGGGGGCCACCCCCTCGATGGTCGAAGGCCTACTCGCTCCGGTCCTGACCCGGTTCCGCGCCGAGCATCCTGCGATCGACCTCGAGGTGCACGAGGCCGGCAGCCGCGACCTGACCGCCGAACTGTCGACCGGCCGGATCGATGTCGCCCTGTTGATCGTGCCGCTCGCCGCACACATCCCTGATCTCGAGACCTCGGTCGTCTACACCGAGCGACTCGTCCTGGCCAGTCCCGCCGACTCGGACATGCCCGACGAGATGGACGTGGCCGACCTGGCCGACCTGCCGCTCGTGATGTTCCGCGAGGGCTACGACCTGCGCGACGTGACGCTGCGTGCCTGCCACGCGGCCGGATTCGAACCCCGTCTGTCGGTCGAGGGCGGCGAAATGGGTTCCGTGCTGCGTTTCGTCGAGTCGGGACTGGGTTATGCCGTCGTGCCCGACATCGTGATGGGTGCCCGCGCGGGCCTACGGCGCACGCGGCTCGTGAGTCCCCCGCTGTCGCGCAGCATCGCCGTGGCGCACGGTCCGATCGAGACCTTGCCGCTGGCGGCCCGGGCCTTCCGCGCCCTGCTCATCGAGATGGTCAAGGGCTGACCGGTCCCAGCCGTCAGCCCAGGTCGAAGCGCCGAGTGGGCACCCAGCCCTGGTCGACGTCGTCGACGTACAGGTGGATCGCGTCGACGTCGAAGGAACAGCGGAAGTCGCTCAGGTCCTCCAACGCCGCGTCCAGGGCGTCGTCGGCCAGGTTGTGCGCCACCGTGACGTGGGGATGGAAGGGGAACTCGGGCTCGGGCGCACCGATCGCCCGGAGCACCCCGGCGGCCAGCGTCTCGATCTGGGCGATGCCCTCACTGACCGCCACGAAGACGACCGGCGAGATCGGCCGGAACGTGCCGGTGCCCAACAAGCGGACGCTGAAAGGCTGGAACACCTCGGCCAGCTCACGCAGGTCCTCGCCCAGCGCGTCGATCCCGGCCTCGTCCACGACGAGCGGTGGGGCCAAGGTGATGTGACTGGGAATCCGGTCGGCCATCACGTCGCCGTACGAGCGGCGCTTGTCGCGCAACAGCTCTCCGTACGGTTCGGGGATGGCGATCGAGACGCCGACCGTGACACTCACGGCCGGCTGCCCCGCGGCTTGGCGAAGCCGGATCGTTCGTAGACCAGTTCGAGCGTGGGCGTGGCGACGGTACGGGCCCGCTCCGCCCCGGCGGCCAGGATGCGATCGAGTTCGCCACGGTCGTCCAGCAGTTCACGGGTACGCGTGCCGAACGTCTGGACCAACTCACCGACGATCTCGGCAAGGTCGACCTTGAGGTGCCCGTACTGCTTGCCCTCGTACGCCTTGACGAGGTCGTCGATCGTCCGCCCGGTCAGGACCGAGTAGATCGTCAGCAGGTTCGACACGCCCGGCTTGGCCACCGGGTCGAAGCGGATCTCGGTCTCGGAGTCGGTGACGGCCGACTTGATCTTCTTGCCGGCCTGCTTGGCCGTGTCGGTGAGGTCGATGACGCCGGTGTGCACCGGGTTCGAGCCGCTCATCTTGTTCGTCGGTTCCTGCAGGTCGTAGACCTTGGCGGTCTCCTTGACGATGTACGCCTCGGGCACCGTGAACGTCTCGCCGAAGCGGTGGTTGAACCGCTGGGCCAGGTTGCGGGTCAGTTCGACGTGCTGGCGCTGGTCCTCGCCCACCGGCACCTGGTCGGCCTGGTAGATCAGGATGTCCGCGGCCATCAGGATCGGGTACGTGAACAGCCCGACGCTCGCGAACTCGGTGCCCTGCTTGGCGGACTTGTCCTTGAACTGCGTCATCCGGCTGGCTTCGCCGAACCCGGTGACGCCGTTGAGGATCCACGCCAGTTGCGCGTGCTCGGGAACGTGGCTCTGGACGAACAGGGCGCTGCGTTCGGGATCCACGCCCGCCGCGATCATCTGCGCCGCGGCGATGTAGGTCCGCTCGGCGAGTTTGGCCGGGTCGTAGTCGACCGTGATCGCGTGCATGTCGGGGATGAAGTAGAACGCCTCGAAGTCGTCCTGCAGCGCCACCCAGTTCCGGAAGGCACCGATGTAGTTGCCGAGATGGTACGAATCGGCGGTCGGCTGGGCGCCGGACAACGCTCGGGGGAGGCGTGACATGGGGTCGATTGTGCCAGCCTTGGCTGTGAGTAGGGTGAACGGCGTGGACGACGTTCGCCGTTGGCGGGTTCCCGGTCGGGTCAACCTCATGGGAGAGCATCTGGACCACAACGGGGGTGCCGTCCTCCCCATCGCGATCGACCGTTCGTTGATCGTCAAGGCACGAGAGCGCACCGACGGCGTCGTCAACGTCTGGAGCCGCGGCGAACGCGCCTCGTTCCCGGTCGACGTCTCCCCCGGCGACGTCAGCGACTGGTCCGCGTATCCCGCGGGCGCAGTGTGGGCTTTGCGAAACGCAGATGTGGCGGTCACTGGCGCGGACCTGGTGCTGGAGTCGACCCTGCCCGCCGGGGCCGGCCTCTCGTCCTCGGCGGCACTGACGTGCGGCATCGTGCTCGCGCTGGCCGATCTGGCCGGTGACGAGCGTCCCCGCGAGCAGTGGGCCGCGGTCGCCCGCGCCGCCGAGAACGACTTCGTCGGCGTGCCCACCGGCCTGATGGATCAGTACGCCGTGCTGTTGGCGCAGGCCGGCCATGCGTTGCACATCGACTTCGGGGTCGAGCCGGCGACGGTGGATCACGTCCCGGTCGGCTGGGCGGACGCCGGCCTCACGCTGGCCGTGATCGACACGCAGGTCCACCATGCGCTGGCGGCGAGCGAGTACGCCACCCGACGCCGCGAATGTGCCGAGATCGCCGAGTCCGTGGGCCTGGATCGGCTGGCCTCGATCGGCCTCGACGGTCTGCTGGCCCTGACCGACGAGACCCTCAAGGCCCGGGCACGTCACGTGCTGACCGAGTCCACCCGCGTGCGCGGCGCCGTCACCGCCCTGCGCCGACACGACTGGACCCAGTTCGGCGCGATGATGACGGCCTCGCACGAGTCGTTGCGCGACGACTTCGCCGTGTCGTGCGAGGAGCTCGACGTGGCCGTGGACGCCGCCCTGGCCTCGGGCGCCCTCGGTGCGAGGATGACCGGCGGCGGTTTCGGCGGCAGCGCGATCGCCCTGATCGCACCCGAGAAGGTCGACCCCCTGCGCGCCCGCCTGGAAGCGGCGTACGCCGCCCGCTCCTGGGCACCTCCCCACGTCTTCGCGGTGCACGCCGCCAGCGGCGCGGCCCGCGAAACCTGACCCCTCCCTCCACTTTTGGTACGGGATCCACGCTTCGCGGACGCCACTACGTGGATCCCGTACCAAAAGTGGAGGGTGGGCCACGGCTACGCTGAGCCGGTGACGCGGATTGCCTACCAGGGGGAGCCTGGCTCGAACTCCCACATGGTCATCGACCTCCACCACCCCGACGCAGAGGCGGTCGCCTGCGCGTCGTTCGAGGATGCCTTTGCCGCGGTCACCTCGGGGCAGTGCGATCTGGCGATGATCCCGATCGACAACTCCCTGGCCGGCCGTGTGGCCGACATCCACCACTTCCTGCCCACCAGCGGGCTGCACATCGTGGGCGAACACTTCCTGCCCATCAAGTTCGCGCTCATGGGCACCCCGGGCACGACGCTCGAGTCGATCAGGACCGCACACAGCCACGTCCACGCGCTCGGCCAGTGCCGCCGCATCATCCGTGAACGCGGCTGGACCCCCGTGATCTCCGGTGACACCGCAGGTGCCGCGCGCGAGATCGCCGAGGCCAACGACGTCACCGCCGCCGCGATCTCACCGCCGCTGGCCGCAGAGATCTACGACCTGCAGATCCTCGCTTCCGACATCGAGGACGAGGACCACAACACCACTCGTTTCGTGCTGCTCTCGCGTGAGGACGTGCGCGCACCGGCCGACAACGGACCGGTCGTCACGAGTTTCATCTTCAACGTCCGCAACCTGCCGGCCGCGCTGTACAAGGCACTCGGCGGTTTCGCGACCAACGGCATCAACATGACCAAGCTCGAGAGCTACATGGTCGGGGGCGAGTTCGCCGCCACGATGTTCCTGGCCGAGGTGGACGGGCACCCCGACGACATCGGACTGTCGCGCGCCCTGGAGGAACTGCACTTCTTTACGACCGAGGTCAAGATCCTCGGCGTCTATCCGGCCGACCCGTTCCGGTCCCAGAGCCGGTGACCGGCCCGGCCTGGCCGCTCAACGTCCCCGTCCTCACCGACGGGTTGGTCACCCTGCGCGCCCACACCCCGGCCGACATCGACCGGATGCTGCAGATGGCGCACGACCCCGAGATGATCCGGTGGACGGCGATCCCGACCCCGCACTCACGCAGCCAGAGCGAACAGTTCGCGTTCGAGGTGATCCCCCGGGGCTGGAACGAGGGCACCACGATGGGCTGGGCCATCGAGTTCGAGGGCCGCTACGCCGGGAACGTGGACATCCGCGGCAAGGACAAGCTGACCGACATCGGGTACGCCCTGCACCCGGACTGCCGCGGCGAAGGCGTCATGACGGCCGCCGTCCGACTGGCGGTCGACCACGCGTTCGTGAACGGCGGCAAGGAGGTCGTCGGGTGGAACGCCCAGGTCGGCAACGTGGCCAGCCTGCGCGTCGCGCACGCATGCGGGTTCCGCCTGTACGGAGCCCGGCCGGACACCCTGCTGGAGCGCGGCAGGATCCATGACGCGTGGACCGGCTCGATCCACTTCGGCGATGCGCCCCACCCACGAACGGCGTGGCTCGAGAGCTTCCTCGAGATCGACGGAGCCGTCCTGCGGCGGCCTCATGAGGGCGACCTCGAACGGTGGGCCGACGCCGAGAACGACCGGACCACCCGCCACTGGTCGGCCGAACCCATCCGGGACGTCTCGGCCTTCGTGCCCGTCCTGCATCGCGGCATCGTCCGCGCCGCGATGGGTGAGTTCATCGTGTGGACCATCGCCGATCGCGAGGACCGGTTCCTGGGCCAGGTGATGATCGGCGGCGTGACGTCGACCCCCGAGATCGGTTGGTTCACCCATCCCGACGCCCGAGGACAGGGCCTGACCAAGGCTGCCGTCAAGGCCGCCGCCCAGTACGCGCTCGACCCGGACGGACTCGATCTGCGACGCGTCGAAGCCGCCGTCGCGGAGGGCAACGAGGCCAGCCTCGCGGTGGCCCGGGCGGCCGGGTTCCAGCCCTACGGCCGCCGCACCGCCGCCGAGCCGCTCGGCGACGGGACCTTCGCCGATCTGCACTGCCTCGAACTGCTGCGCTGAACCGACCGCGACGCAGCACGTCCGCCCGTAGAATCTGGGGAACGCCGCGCCGATCGCCGGCAGTATCTGGCAACCGATCCGGGAGGTCGACCGGCATGAGGCACCGCGCGGCGACCACGGTCGTCGGCCTCCTCGCGGTCATCGCGCTGGCCGCGTGCTCGACGCCCGAGCCCTCGACCCCGCCCACCGCCTCCCCCGCTCCGACCAGTGACTCGACGCCGACCGCACCGGCCACCACCCCGGCGCCGGCTCCCCGCTGCACGGTCGAGGAACCCGAGCGGTTGAGTGCACAGGACCGGCAGTGCCTGCGGACCGCCGCCCTCGCCGGGGCCGACTATCTCGCCACGCGGCTCACCAGCCGAGACCCGACCACGCTGGACGATCAGGAGTTCGCGGCGCTGGCGGTGCTCGACCACCTCCACCGCCGGTGGGGCATCGAGCCGCTGGCGCGATCACGCACGGTCGCCGGCACCGATCCTCGCGCGACGAGCCGCGACAACCCCAGCGTCCGGTTGTGGAGCACGGACGTCATGCCGACCGGCCTCGCGACCGCGACCGACGACCCACTCCTACGACTCGAGCGAGCCTTCCTGGCCTGCGAGTCCCGACCGCTGGGTCGTCAGGCGGTCGACGACTTCGACTGGGCGCTGACCGACGGCGGCGGCTACGCCGCGGCCCACGCCCTGTGGTGGCCGAGCTGGGCCGACGAGTTGGGCTGCTCGCTGCCAGCCCGGATCGACCGCACCCGGGCCGCGGAGCGAGTCGAGGCGGACATGGCCGAACTGGACCGCCTCGTCGCCGCGGGATCTCCTCTGGTCAACGACCTCAGTATCGAACAGGGCCTGTTCCTCACGATCAGCGGCCATGGCGACCGGGTTCGCCCCGGCTGGGCCGCCGAGGTCGTGGCCGCCCAGTTGCCGGACGGATCCTGGTTCTCGCAGTTGCCCCACGCCTCGCAGGACGAGAATTGGCATCCGACCTACATGGCCGTGTGGTACCTGCTGGCCCTGGCCGATCCCGATGCCCCCGACCCGGGATTCCTGCCGTGAATCGCCGGGTCACCGCGCTGGCCGTGGTGGCGACCATGCTCGGTCTGGCGGTGGCAGGCTGCGCCGGCGACAGCGTCCCCTCGACCACTCCCGCGACGGCGACCAGCTCGGCCTCGCCGACGCCGTCACCATCGCCCACCGCGACTCCGACCCCGGATCCGCGCTGCACCGTCGAGTCGACCGAGCCGTGGACCGATGCGGACCGCCGGTGTCTGCGCGAGGCCGCGATGGCCGGTGCCGAATATCTGAAGGCCCGTCTCGTCGATCGCCCCTCGGCCACGCTGGACGACGAACAGCTGAACACGCTTGCGATCTTGTCCTACCTCGATCGGCGGTGGTCCCTGGAACCGCTGCGCGGAGCCACCGCGACGGCCCGGACCGATCCGCGAACGCTCTCACCCACGAATCGCTACCTGCGGTTCTGGTCGAGCGAACTGGCTCCCGACCCCGAGGCGATCGCGACGGCGGACTCCTACCTGCGCCTCGAGATGGCCCTGCTGTACTGCGCGACCTCGCCGCTCACCCAGCGCGCGGCCGACGACTTCGCGATCGCCATCGGCTCGGGCCATCGCTACCACGCGACCCACGCCCTGTGGTGGACACGCTGGGCCACCCAGCAGGACTGTGACGTGCCATGGGAGGCCGAGGAGGCGATCGATCGGGTGCGCGCGGACTTCGACCAGGCGCTCACCCAGTTCTCGGCGGACGCCCTTGTCAACGACCTGACCCTGGAGCAGTCGGCGCTGCTGGCCGACCGCGGGGACGACGGCCACCTGCCGGGCGACTGGCCGGCCCGGGTCGTGGCCGCCCAAACGGCCGACGGCTCGTGGTACGACCACCTGCCGGGCGGATCCACCGACTACAACTGGCATCCCACGATGCTCGCGGTCTGGTACCTCTCGGCGGTCACGGCACGGGACGCCCCCGATCCGGGTTTCCTGCCCTGAGCCCCGCTCAGCGGCGCAGCACGACGCGCCGATCGACGTCCACGTCGGCATAGACCTGCGGCGACGTCGAACCGGGCCACCAGACCTCGACCCGCACCGGCCCGGACTGCGCACCGAGCCCGACGTGCAGTTCAGGCAGCGTTTGCGTCTGGTAGGACGTGTTCGAGGTGATCCAGCCCGTGGTCGGCTTGCCCCGCGCGGGCGTCACCGTGACCTTCGCACCCCAGCCCGACCGGTTCGTGGTGGTGGTGTCACGCAGCGCGACGCGCACCCAGTGGCGGCCTTCGGTCCGCGTCGTGTTGCGGTACAACCGCAGCCCGTCGTCAGCCGTATTGAC
Organism: uncultured Aeromicrobium sp.; assembly: GCA_964473845.1. Classification (GTDB taxonomy): domain Bacteria; phylum Actinomycetota; class Actinomycetes; order Propionibacteriales; family Nocardioidaceae; genus Aeromicrobium. The sequence goes on along the minus strand of CAYYQO010000015.1, from coordinate 21,658 downwards.
CAGCAGGTCCAACCGGCCGTCCTCGTCGTAGTCCACGGCCGCGAGCGCTCGGCCCGCGCTCGTGTCGTCGAGTCCGACCTGAGCGGCGATGTCGGTGAAGGCACCGTCCCCGTCGCGGACGAAGAAGGACATCGGGTCGTCGACGAAGTGCGACCAGTAGGCACCCCAGCGCGTGTCGTCGATCTCGGCCGCGGTGAACCCGTTCGTGACGGCGACCTGCAGTTCGCCCGTGTTGGCGAAGTCCTCGATCGCGGCTCCCATCCCCCAGCCCGAGCGGCTGAGGTCACCGGAATCGGGCGATGTCGTGAACGTGCCGTCGCCGTTGCCCCGCAGCAGCGTGTTGCCCGCGCAGCCGCTGATCGGCATGATCGGCGGGCACTCGCCACTCGCGGTCGGGAACGACGGCCCCGTCACGAACCAGTCGGCCGCTCCGTCGCCGTCGAGATCACGGATGACCGAGCCGTTCGACTGGGGAATCGCAGCGACTCCCGCCTGCTTCGAGTTCTCGGAGAAACCGTCGCCGTCGTTGAGGAACACCCGGGTGCCGCACACCATTCCCGTCATGGTCAGGTCGAGACGGCCGTCACCGTCGAGGTCGACCAGTTGGGGTGTGCTGGCGAGCCACGTGTCGAACGACAGACCCCACGTGGTCGTGGCATCGGTGAAGGTCCCGTCGGGACCACCCAGGTAGAGGTGCGTCTGCGAGATCCGCTTCGTGTCGTCGCCCTCGATCTTCGCGAGGTCCGCCCGGAAGGTGCACGCCGCCTCGTCGGCATCGGTCAGCGTGTCCAGGTCGTACTTCGCGCCCCAGAACATGGACCGGTTCACGTCGCTCATGACGAAGTCGACGTACCCGTCGCCGTTGACGTCACCAAAGGCGAAGCCCCGGATGTCGGGGAAGTCGTGCTCGCCCGGCGCCCGCGAACCGCGCTTGACGCCCGTTCCCTTCTTCGCCTCGACGAAGACCCCGTCGTCGTTGCGCCACACGCTGACGACCAGGTCCAGGCTGTGGCCGATCAGCAGATCGTCGTCACCGTCGCCGTCGATGTCGGCGAACGCTGCAGCCGTTCCTGCGGGGACGCCCGCCAGGCCCAGCGCCCGCGTCCGGTCCCGGAACGATGCGTTCCGGTACTGGTAGAGCGCCACGCGGCCCTGCGGTGACGTCACGAGGACGGTGAGCACCCCGTCCAGTCGGGTCACGGCCAGCCCCGAACTCAGCGTGGGGATCGCGGACTGGGTCTCCTCGCCACCTTGCGGAACGTAGGCGTCGAGACCCACCCGGGCGGTGACGTCCTCGAAGGCCAGGCCGTTCAGCTGTCCCGCCGGCAGGGTGTGCGTCTCGCGAGGCAGTGCCTCGACCTTCCCGCCACGGTCCGGGATCTCCTCCGACGGCAGGCCAGGACCCGGCGCGACGCTCACGTCGGAGTCGTCGGCGATGAGGGCGAAACGGATCAGCCCGATGAACACGAGCGACAGCACCGCGGCGATCCACCACTTCGTCGTTCGGCTCACGATTCAGGCCCTCCCACACCTAGACTGGCCGGCGTTCGGACAATCCGGGAGGTCGCGTGCCACAGCGTTGGCAACTGCTGGTCGTCACGTGCTGCGCCCTGCTCGTCCTCGGCGCCTGCGCCACGTCCGGCGACCCGGCACCATCGCCCACCCAGTCCGCCACGACAACACCCACGTTGGACCGGTCGAGCCCGCCGTCCCCTGCTCCTCGATGCACCGTGTCCGGGGAACCGCGGCTGAGCGAGACCGACCGGGCCTGCGTCCGCGAGGCGATCGACGCCGGAGTCGACTACCTGTCCACCCAGTTGCGCGAGGTCGATCCCAACTATCTGGCGTTCTTCGACCACCTGTACCGGGTGTGGGGGGTCGAACAGTTCTCGTACGCCCGGCGACTGGGTGAGACGACGCCTGGCGTGGTCGACGCCGACAATCTGGAGGGTCGCCTGTGGGACGCGTCGTTGGTGCCGTCCGCCGCCACCCTGGACCGAGTCGATGATCCCGAACGCGAGCACTTTCCCCTCGAGCGAGCACTCGGCGCCGTCCTGTCGTGCGACCTGACCCCGCTCGACGACCGGGCGAACGCCGATCTGGCGACCCTGCTGGAGGAGGGTGGTTACTCGGCGACCCACGTGCTGCTGTGGACCCAGTGGGCCCGCGACCTCGACTGCGACCTCGAGATCGATACCGACGAAGTGTCGGCCGTCGTCGCCCGCGAGCTCGCGACGGCCGATCGCGTCCACGACCTGGCCCTCGAGCAAGCCACCTTCCTGCAGTACAGCGGCGACTCCCACCTGGTGCCCGCCGACTGGCCCGCCCGCGTGGTGGCCGAGCAGTTGCCGAACGGCGCGTGGTCCGGGGGCCGGGGCGGTCGGGACTGGCATGCCACCCTGCTGGCCGTGTGGTCCTTGCTGCATGCCGTCGACCCGCCGGCGCAGCTCTCGTCGATCCTGCCGTGAGCGCTGCGTGGTCATGCGACGGGTCCGAACGGGTCCGCAGCATCCACGAGTGAGACGAACGCCAGCCAGGGCGAGGTCGTCGCCGGACTGCTCTGCTTCGGACAATCGCCATCGACGGCCAGCACCGGCACGTACAGCTCGCTGAGGCATACCCCCGCCGGGTAGGGGCGATGGAACCAGCGGACCTCGGGAGCGCCCGGTGGGTCGGGCACGTCGTCGCGAGCAGACTCCGGGTGGAACACCATCGCCACGATCATGCCCTCAACGACGACCAGGAACTCCGGACGCCGAGGGTCGAAGTGCACACCGTCGGAGAGGTTGGCGGGGCTGAACCACCAGTTCGGGTCCATGCCGATCATCTGGATGAAACCGGCTCGCGCGATGTCGTCGACGGACCTCCAGCGCTGGTCACGCACCGCCTCGAGCGCGGACTCCCTCAACTGCTCGGCGGCCGCCTCGGTCGCGGCGGAGCGGCGCACACTGCTCTCACGCTCGACGTACGACGATGTCGCGGCCGCCGGAACCGTCACCGCGGGGGCCGCAGACCCCGACAGGCTCGGCAACGTGACGTCAGGGGTCTGCTGTTGCGGCACGGGAAGAGTGATCGAGCAACCGGACAGCGCCAAGGCCGCGACCAGCAGCATCGCCGACCCGGTCCGATGCCCTGCCATCAGGAGATGCCCGGGAAGTACCCGCCCGAGAATCCCGCAGCGATCGCCCGGGCCTCACACGACTGGGTGGTTCCCGGTTCGACATGGATCTTGAGGTTGGGCAGGACGATGTTGCCCGAGATCTGGGCCTGCATGATCTTGCCGTGGACGGTCGTCAGCGTGGCCTGGGTCGCGTCGACCCCGATGAACCCCTGCCCGTTCATGCGCCCGGAATTCGCCGTGCCGTTCCACAGATCGGCACTGTAGTTCTCCAGGAAGCCGCCCACGTAGTTCTCGTTCAACTGGCCCAGCGGGTTGGACCGGAACGGCGCCGCACCGGGTGTCGTGGTGATGTCCGGGGTGGACAATCCGATCTGCACCGATCCCTGCAGTTGCACGCCCGTGCCTCTGGCCTGCAGTTCGAGCACGTCGAAGGCCGCGTCGGCCGCCTTGATCTCGGTCGAGGTGTTGTTACCGTCGCCCGACGTGAGCCGGAAGGTCACGGGGATACCGGCGACGGTCTCGGTCTTGGAGATGCACAGTCCGTTCATCTGCGCCCCGGAGAACCCTGCGCGCAGCACATTGCGGTTGTTGCCGTCGGCCGCCTTGACCACCGTCATGCCGAAACCCGCGTCGGTCGCGACGATCTTGCTCGAGGCGAACGAGAAGCCGGTGTTGTTGATGCTCAGATCGGCCTGCAGGCCGAAGGCACCCGTGTACACCGCAGTCGCCATCGCGGCCGTCGCGACGAGGCCGGTTGCGGTGGCGACGGCCGCCCTCCGCCACCGGGTTCCCAGACGTGGCCCCTCGGCCGGTGTCCCTGTCGTCGTCATGGTCGCCTCAGTCATCGTGCGGATAGTCGAGGGACGGGTTGCACGCGGTCTTGCTCTGGCACACCGAGATCCGGGTGTTGGGCAGGGAGATCGAGTTGGCCGGACTGCCCCCGGTCATGGGGAAGGTCGTGTACGGATCGCCCGTGCCGGAATGGTTGATCAGGTAGAAGAACGTCAGGTCCAGTTGGCGGATGTTGTAGTCGGCCACCCCGCCGAGCCACTGCACGAGCGGATTGGTCAGGCCCGAGGCCGGAATGCCCTGGCACGTGTGGTTCGTGAGGTTCAGGAAGCTCGCGCCCACGGTGTTGCCGCCGGCCGTGCTGCAACCCGTGCCCGAGATCGCGATCTGGTTGTTCTGGATGCTGAACCGACTGTTCGGATCGGCCAGCAGGTCCGTCACGACACCGCTACCGCCGATCGTGACCGGGCCGTCGGGGGCGAAGCGCAACACGTAGTCCTTGGTGGGCCGGGGGTTGGTGGCCGTGACGTTGGACAGATTGTTGTTGTTGTTCGCGGTGTACACCTGCACGACACCCGGGACGGGCGAGGCGTACATCGCCATGTCGTTCCACGTGTTGGCGTCGTTGTTGTTGATGCCCGGGCTGGAGCAGCCGCTCGGAGTCGTGCCGTTGCACACGGTCAGACCGCGAAAGGCCATCCGCACCAGGCTGGGATTGCCGTTGGCGGCCCAGTTCGCGGACTGGCTGCCCTGGGCATAGATGCCCTCGACCTTCGCGACCATCCGGCCGTCGACGGAGTTGGCGGTCTGGCTCGTCAGGTTCCCGACCTGGAATCGGTACGGGACTCCCGAGATGCACGGATAGGCCACGCCGCCGCTCGTGCCATTGACGTTGTTGTTGGACAGCGTGACGCTGGCGCGTTTGCCCTGTCCGGTGGTGCCACCGGAGGCGCACTGGAACGGCTGGTAGTCGTTGCTCTGGGGCTGCGCGTTCGCACTCTGGCCGAAACCGCCCTCGCCGAACGGCACGAACCACACGAAGGCCGCGGCGACCACCCACAGCGCGGTGAAGACCACGGCGCGCTGGACCCGTCGGTCAGGTGTCATCGTCATCGACGCTCACCTCCGGTTCTGCGGTCCTGGCGCGGCGCCCCCTGGGCTTCTTCTCGCCCCACGCCCAGATCATCGAACCGCCGACGATGCCGAGCACGGTGCCGATGAGATAGCCGCCCAGGTTCGCCGAGACGAACGCCGCCAAGGCGAACAGGAAGGCCAGGATGCCCACGAGAGTCCGGTAGTGCGGGGCGAACCACGCCACCAGTCCGAACAGGGCCATGCCGCCGCCGAGGATGTACCCCGCCGCGTAGTTCCACCCGCCCGTGACGGCGACCTCGAAGCCGAAGTTCATCGCGTTGACGATCCACAGTCCGCCGAGCAGCGTCCAGAGTCCACCCCAGAACGGGCGGGTGCGCCGGAACGCGCGGAACCAGCCCCACGCGGCGACCAGGGCACGCTTCACGCGCGCCCGGCGGGGCGGGGCGGGATCGAGTGCGTCCTGGTCGTCGTCGATCGGCTCGGTCATGGTGTCGACCTTATGTGTCATGGGGCCACCACCTCGGGACAATCGCTCTGGTTCTTCGTGCCGTTGAGGGCACGGATCTTGATGTCGGGCAGGGCCACGCTGCCGTGCAGGTTGAGCCCGTAGGAGTCGCTCGTGAAGTCTGCGAGGTTCAAGCGCTCGGCGGTCAGTCCGAATCCGCCCGCTTGAGGAGGTGTCTGCCCGGTGGGCCACTGCCCCCCGTTCACGTCGGCATCGGCGATGACGCCGTCCGCGGACCGACCGAGGTTGAGCCCGCTGAGCTTGTTGCCGTAGCCGTACAGTTCGGTCGAGTTGAGGAATAGGTCGGTGATCTTCACAGCCTCGGCCAGACTGTCGCCGGTGAGCGCACCGTCGGCATCGATCGCGATGGGATCGCCGGCGGCGTCGGTCAGGTCCGCCACCGAGGTGTCGAATGCCGGCTTGACCGGCACTCCGGCGGTGATCATGATCGTGACGTTGCCCACGACCGGCAGGGTCTGGTTGGAGATCGCGCACAGGCCCGCCAGCCGGGCCTCCTTGATGCCGATCTCGGCCACACCGACGTCACTGGCCGACGAGAACCCCGTGTTGCCGGCACTCATGCCCGCCGAGGAGATGCCCTCGACGTAGTTCGAGTAGAGCTGGAACTCATCGTCCGACGTCGTGAAGTTGACGGCCAGCACCCCGGCTCCGACCAGCTGGTACATCCAGAAGAGGGAGCCCAGGCCCACCGCCATGAGAGGTGTCCCCCACCAGCGGGTCCCGAGTGGACGTTCGGCGTCGGCCAGCATCTGCTGATTCCGGCGCGCGATCGTCGAGAGCGGATTCACCATGAACTCGGCGCCCGCCTCAAGAACAGTCGGTCTGGGTCTTGGCGCCGGGCTGCATCTTGATGCTCAGTTTCGGCAGCGTGATCGCGCCCTGCAGGTTGAGACCGAAGGATTCGCCACCGAGACCGGCGACATTGAGTTGCTGGGCGTAGAGACCGAAGTTGCCCGCACTGGGCTGCGTCTGGCCCGTCGTCGGCCACGTGATTCCGGCGGACGCGCCGACCGTGTTGGCCGACTGGCCAAGGTTGAGGCCACTGATCCTGTTGCCGTAGCCGGTGATCGTGTCGGAGTTGATGTACAGGTTGTTGGCCGAGACGGCATTCGTCGCCGACGCACCGGTCAGCTTCCCGCTGTTCGCGTCGACCGTCACGCCGGCCGGAACCTCGGCCTGGGTGTAACTGTCGGGCACGGCGTCGCCGGCCGTGAGCACGAAGGACCACGGTGCCCCGAGGATCGTCTCCTGCTGGATGATGCACAGGCCGGAGAGCTTGGCGGTCTTGATGCCGAGGTCGGCCAGGCCCTGTTGCGTTCCACCGGCCTTGGTGCTGGGCGCCAGGAACGCGGCAGCTTCCTCGGCGTCGAGGTAGTTCGAGTACAGCTTGAACTCCGTGTTGGAGGTCGTGAAGTTGACCGCCAGGATGTTCGCGCTGACCATGCCGAGCATGACCGCGGTCGCTCCCAGGCCGGCGGTGGCCATGACGACCCCGCGCTTGCGCGTACCGCGGCGGGTGCCGTCGGCCGCACTGTCGAGCATCTGGGCATTCTGCTGGACGATGTCGTCACGGATCTCGGTACGCCGCGCCGACAGGTCGGCACGCAGATCGTCGATACGACCCGCGAGTCCGCGCCTGTCGACCCGGTGACCCGACGGGGCCGAGGATCGGCCAAAGTGCTTGAGCTTCACGTGTGTCCTCCCTCAAGGACGTCCCGCGAACGGGATGAATACTGCGGTGGTGGTGGTCGTGCAGCCGACCACCGGAAGTCGATGGTGTCAGGCCTGGGCCTGTCGGGCCGCCTTGCGCTCGGCCTTGCGGCGAGCCCGGCCGGCGAACTCCGCCAACTGGGCGTCAGTGTACGGCGCCCAGGCGAAGATGAGTCCGGCGCCGACGATGCCCAGCACCAGGCCGACCAGCCAGCCGCCGAGATTGGCGAACGGCAGGGACATGATCGCCAGGACCATGCCGGCGATTCCCAGGAAGTAGCGGTTGGACGGGATGAGCAGCGCCAGCACCGCGGCCAGGATCATTCCACCGCCCAGCATGAGCGGGTAGGCGGCTCGGATTCCGGCCCCGACGACCATCTGCAGGCTCGCGCCCAACATCGGCGACATCACCTGGTAGCCGCCGAGGGCGAGCACCAGGCAGCCCCAGAAGGGGCGGCTGGTCTGCCAGCGGCGGACGAGCGCCCAGACCCCGCGCCGCGGCGCGGCGGCCGCGTCGGGTTCGGTCGTGCGCACCTCGAGGTTCGTCGGCTTGGCGCGGTTGCCCACGCTGTCACCGAAGATCTCGGTACCGGCGTCGGCCTCGATCGACTCGGTCATTGGTTCACCTCTTCGAACAGTGGTTGGGGGGAGGCCGGGGGTCCCGGGGACGGGACCCCCGACCGGTGCCGATCAGATCAGCAGGTACCCGCGACGCCACCCGGCGTTGCCGAGATCGCGAGGTTCGCGAGCGACAGTCCGTCGAGCGTCAGGGCGTACAGCTCGGCATCCAGGCCGCCGATGTCGACCGAATCGTCGCCGACGGTCTGCATGCCGAAGCCACCCGGACGGTAGCCGTTCGACGTGGCGGCATCCTGGTGCACCAGATCGTCCTGGGCGAAGCCGATGTGGGTGGTCCCCAGGTCGGCCGTGTCGCCGTTGAGGCTGTTGGCCGACAGGTCGGTCCAGTCAGAGCCGAGGCCGACCTGGCCTGAGGACTCGATCTTGATGCCCAGCGTGCCAACGATCGGAACATTCGTGTCGGCCGCGAGGCACATGTCCGTCACGGCACCGTTCTTGAGCGAGACCAAGGCATCGGCCTTCTCGTCGACCGTGATGTCGGTTTCGCTCGTGGCGGCCTCGACGTAGTTGGCGGTCAGCTCCATGCCGTCGCCCGTGGCCTGCGATCCGGTGACCTGGAACGCGCTGGACGAGGCGAGCGCGGCCCCCACCATGCCGTTGAGCATCGCGGCGCCGAGGCCGACCGACGCAACCGTGGCCGGAATCGTCACAGCCGCGAAACGGCCGAGACGGGTGCGACCCATTCCCTTTTCCTTCATGTGAACTCCCTCAGGTTTTCTGCCCGTCCCTCAACGAACAGTGGGTGCCGCTCATGTGTCACGGTGAGTGTCACGGTGAGTCGACTGTGACGAGTGTGACATAAGTAACGGCAGCGTAACCGTGGTTTTCACAAGTTCTCCCAGAAGTTCCGAAGACCCTCGGTATCTCGCGTGCGGCGCGCGGTCGAGTACTGTGATGCGCGCCATGAACCACTGCCCCAGGCCCGAGCACGGACGCGCTGCCTACCGTGCCCTCGGCATCGGAACACTCGTATTGTTCTTCGTCGCCGCGATCGGCGGGATCGCCGCCTTCACGTTTGCCGTGACGGTCGACGGGCACAGCATGGATCCGACCCTGCGCACCGGCGACCGGCTCACTGCGAACTTCTGGTCGCGCGACGATGTCGAACGTTTCGATCTGGTCGAGGCGACCGAACCGGGCAAGAGCACCCGCCTGGTCAAGCGCGTCATCGCGATACCCGGCGACACCCTGTGGGTCGACGTCGCCGACGGCGGACCCCGGGTCCACATCATTCCCGCCGGCGACACCACCGCCCACATCGTCCGGAACCCCACGTGGACCAGCCAGATCGGCAGTTCCCTGACCGTGTGCTGCGACGACAACGGCGGAGCCTCCCAGAGTCCGCACCGCGTCACGGTCCCTGCCGGGCAGTACTGGCTCATCGGCGACAACTGGGGCGGTTCGACCGACTCACGGGCGTTCGGGTTCGTCGGCAGCGACGAGATCAAAGCGACGCTGAACTTCCGACTGCTGCCCCTGTCACGGTTCGGGACCGTGCCGAGGCCCGCAGGGCTGGCGCTGCAACCGCAGGACTGATCCTCAGCTCTTGGACAGCGGTGCCCGGGGCGCCCAGTCGGTGAAGTCCCTCAGACCGGGCGACGGCTCGCACGGCTTGGTGTTCTTGGGACACGTCGCGAACTCGGGCAGGAACTTGCGGACCTGGTACGTCCGGTCCTCGCCGGCCCCCGCTGGCGAGTAGAAGGCGATCACCGCGCCCGACCAATAGGAGTCACGCAATGCCTCCACGGCGGAGTCGTTGAAGACGGTCGGCTCGGTCATCAGGAAATCGCTGGCCACGCTCGGCAGTTCGAGCCGCACGATCACCAGCCTGCCGTTCTGGCTGACCGACGTCGGGTCCGCGAGGTTCGTGTAGACGGTCGTGATCCGAGCGTCCGCCGGCAGCGTGATGTCGTCGGCGAACCGATCGAGCCCCTCCTCGAGCGTCCCGTCCATCTGGCCCTTGCCGAACGTGCGACCCCACGAGGTGAGACCCCACTCGAAGCCGCTCGCCTGGTCCAGCCGGTACTCGAGCACGTCCGCGCTGACCTGGACCGGGATGGAACTGGAGAACCTCGTGACCTTCTCCAGCGGGCTGCGGCTGCCCAGCCCGATCTTGAGAAAACTGCTCAGCGCCAGCACGGCGACAATCGCCACCACGAGCCCGAGCGCACCGAAGATCACGAACAGCCGACGCCTTCTCGCATCGAGAGCGTCGAGCTCCTCATTGGTCATCGGGATGACGTTTCCCGCAGCGTCGAAGCGCTCGATCGTGTTCTTGGCCACGGCCGGAGTCTACCGATCACGACATGACTCATGTCACATTCTTCACAGATTCATCACGCCCCCACCGCGAAGTGTCCGAGCGCGGGCGTAGATTCCCCGGGTGAGCGAATCGCGAACCGACGTCGGCACCACCAACCCGTGGCCGGCCCTGTGGGCCATGGTCATCGGCTTCTTCATGATCCTGGTCGACTCCACGATCGTCTCCGTCGCCACTCCGGCCATCCGCGACGATCTGGCCACCGACTACAACTCGGTCATCTGGGTCACCAGCGCCTACCTGCTGGCCTACGCCGTGCCGTTGCTCATCACGGGACGGCTCGGTGACCGGTTCGGGCCCAAGAACGTCTACCTCACCGGATTGGCCTTGTTCACGGCGTCGTCGCTGTGGTGCGGGCTCACCGACTCGGTCGAGTGGCTCATCATCGCGCGCATCTTCCAGGGCCTGGGCGCCTCGATGATGACACCCCAGACGATGGCGGTCATCACGCGCACGTTCCCTGCCGACAGTCGCGGCAGGGCCATGGCGCTGTGGGGCGCCACCGCCGGCGTCGCTACCCTCGTCGGCCCGGTCCTGGGCGGGGTCCTGGTCGATCACGCCGGCTGGGAGTGGATCTTCATCATCAACGTGCCGATCGGCCTGATCGGTTTCGTCCTCGCCGCCCGCCTGGTCCCGCACCTCGACACGCACAGCCATTCGTTCGACTGGCTCGGGGTCGCGCTCAGCGCCGTGGCGATGTTCCTCATCGTGTTCGGCATCCAGGAGGGCGAGAAGTACGACTGGGGCACGATCGAGGGCTGGATCTCGGTGCCGCTGCTGATCGGGCTCGGGCTGATCGTGCTGGCGGTCTTCGTCGCCTGGCAGGCGCGCAACCGCCGTGAGCCCCTGATGCCGCTGAAGCTCTTCCGTGACCGGAACTTCTCCGTCTCGAACCTCGCGATCTCGACGGTGTCGTTCGCGGTCACCGCAATGGCCTTCCCCTTCATGCTGTGGACCCAGACCGTCCGTGGGTACGACGCTACCCAGTCCGGCCTGCTGTTCGTCCCGATGGCCGTCGTCACCGCCGGGCTCGCTCCCTTGGTCGGTCGGCTGAGCGACCGGGTCGACCCGCGCGTGCTCGGCTCGATCGGCTTCTCCTGCGCGGCCGCGTCCATGCTGGGGCTCGCCGCGGTGATGGACGTCGACACACCGCTGTGGCAGTTGCTGGTGCTGATCGCGCTGCTCGGCCTGGGCAATGCGTTCCTGTGGGCACCGTTGGCCTCGACCGCCACCCGCAACCTGCCGTTGTCCTCGGCCGGTGCCGGAGCCGGCATCTACAACACGACCCGTCAGGTGGGCGCCGTGCTGGGATCGGCTGCCATCGCCGCCGCCATCGCCAGTCGCCTGACGACCCACCTGCCACAGGCAGCCGAGTCAGCCGACGGGGGCATTGCCTCGGGCACCGCCCTACCGGCTCAGCTGGCCGAGCCGTTCACCCAAGCCATGGCCGAGTCCATGCTCGTGCCCGCCGCGGCCTTCGTGATCGGCCTCATCGTGGTCCAGACGTTCGCCCGGCCGGCCAAACACCGCTGAGCGTGACGTTTGCGGGGCCGCCCGTCGGCGTGTCGCCCCGCGAACGTCACTCCCAGCGGTCGCATGCCTTCGGTAGGGCAATGCAACGTGCTGCAACCCTTCTCCGCCGACACCTCCGTGCGGTGTGCTGTACGTCACATCGCACGGAAGGGAGCCGACCACTCCCCCTGATCCGCTCCGGCACCTGAGCCGGAGCCCGTGAGCGTCGGCCGGGCCCACCGTGGCCCGGTGGCCCGGCCGACCCCTCACCACCAAGTCCCGGGACGCCCGGGCCGTGGGGCCACCGCGAACACCCGAATCGCCTTTCGCAGGCCCGCCCGAAAGCTTGGTCCCCATGTCCACTCCCTCGTCCCGCACGCCCGGCCTCACGTGGTGGTCGTACGGCCTCATCAACCTCGCGGTCGTCGTCGTGATCACACTCGGCGCGTGGTACGCGCTGAGCGATCCCACGACGAGTCCCCTCGACGTGTACCCGCTGCCGTTCAACGCGGCACTCTTCTGGGCCCTGTTATTCGTCGTCTGGTCGGGCTTCAACCTCGAGTTCAGTGGCTTCAACAGATTGCCGCAGCCGCTCATGGGGTTCGCGATCCTCGGGTCGTCCGTCGTGTTCGGGATCGTCGTGACCTTTGCGCTGTCCGGCGGACTCGGCCACTTCAATGCCGACTTCTCGGCCGACCGAGCAGATGGCACCGGGTACTTCACCGGGGCGCTGTTCGTGCTCTTCGGCTTCTCCACCTATGTCCTGGCCTCCGTGAGCTGGGCCCACTGGCCATGGATCGATCTCGGACTCCGACAACCGCTGGTCGGCCTGTGCGAGGTCGCGTTCATGCTGGTGCCCACCTTGGCCCTCTACATCGTGCTCGGGATTCCCGCCGTGTCCGAGACGGTGCGCGACGGGTCGGAACTGATGGGCATCGACACGCTGCTCGGCTGGTACTACTCGCTGATCGTCGCGATCGTTCTGACGGGGTCGACGATGGAGAACTGGCCGTGGCGGCGCGCCGGCACCCGCGCCCGGGTCGCGTTGGTGTCGACCCTGGGCAACATCGCGCTCGGCACGGCGCTCTACCTCATGCTGCTCGCCGTGTGCAAGGCCGTCATCGGGACCGCGACGGTCGACGCGCTGGGCGGCGTGATCCACCAGTTCCCGTCCCAACTCGGCGTCTGCTGGGTGGCGTGGATGATCGTGTGGGCCAACGCTTTCGGCAACCCGCCCACGGCGTTCGGCGAGCTGGCCAACTTCGCGGCCAGGGCCGTGATCACCTTCAGCCTCGCGCTCGGCACCTTCGTCCTCTACTACTACGTCCTGGCCGAGCACCTGCTCCACGAGCCGGCCGTGGCGGGACGCCTGCACGGCAACGCCCTCGGGTTCATGGACCTGTTCGCCCTCGTCGCCCTGTTGTACGTCGTCGGATTCGGGTCCTACCCGTTCCGGCTCTCGGATCAGTCGACGTCAGATCACGAGATTCGATCCACCGACACCACCCAACTAGAAGGAGCAGCATCATGAAGGCAGCACGTTTCTATGGTCCAGGCGACATTCGCATCGATGACATCGCCGAGCCCGCGGTCAGGCCCGGCACAGTGAAGGTCGAGGTCGAGTGGTGCGGCATCTGCGGCACCGACCTGCACGAATACCTGGAGGGCCCGATCTTCGCGCTCGCTGCCGGGTCGCCCCACCCGTTGACGGGTGAAACGGTTCCGATCACCCTGGGGCACGAGTTCGCCGGCATCGTCCACGAGGTCGGGGCAGGCGTCACCGACGTACACGTGGGCGACCGGGTGGTCGTGGAGCCGTACATCATCTGTGGGCGATGCGATGCGTGCCAGCAGGGAAGGTACAACGTGTGCGCGACGCTCGGATTCGTCGGACTGTCAGGCTACGGAGGCGGCTTCTCACAGTTCGTGGTTGCCGAACGGCGTTGGATCCACCCGCTCGGGGACCTCGGTACCGACGTCGGTGCACTGATCGAGCCACTGGCCGTGGCGTACCACGCCGTCCGGCTGTCCGGTGCCCGGCCGGGTCACTCGGCGCTGGTGTTCGGGGCCGGTCCGATCGGGCTCGTCACCACGGCGGCCCTGCGAGCCACGGGAGTCGAGGACATCATCGTGGTGGAGCCCGCCGACGTCCGGAAGGCGAAGGCCGGACCAGCCGGAGCCGACCACATCATCGACCCGGCCACGACGGACGTCCTCGGCGAGGTCATGGAACTGACCAAGGGGCGCGGGGCGGACGTCTCGTTCGAGTGCGCCGGCATCGATCAGGTGCTCAAGTCCGCGATCCAGTCGACCCGCGTGGGCGGCACCTGCGTCAACGTCGCCATCTGGGGTCACGAGGCCAGCGTCGCGATGAACGATCTGGTGTTCCGCGAGGTCAATGTGCTGGGCAGTCTCGCGTACGCAGGTGATCATCCGGCGACGATCGAGATGGTCGCGAGCGGCAAGGTCGACCCCTACCAGTTCATCACCGGGCGCATCGAACTCGACGACATCGTCAAGGGCGGTTTCGACGAACTGATCAACAACAAGGAGGAGAACGTCAAGATCCTCGTCAAGCCCTGATCGCTGGGAGTGACGTTTGCGGGGTCGCCGATCGGCGTGTCACCCCGCAAACGCCACTCCCAGCGGGTCAGAACGAGTCGATGGTGTCGTTCAGGGTCGCGCTGGGTCGCATGATCGCGGCTGCCTTGGCCGGATCGGGCTGGAAGTAACCGCCCAGATCGGCCGGCTTGCCCTGCACGGCGATCAGTTCATCGACGATCTTCCGCTCGTCCGTCACCAACTTCTCGGCCAACGGAGCGAAGGCCGCGGCGAGCTCGGTGTCGTCGGTCTGGGCCGCCAGCTCCTGGGCCCAGTACTGGGCCAGGTAGAAGTGCGAACCGCGGTTGTCGGTCGTGCCGAGCTTGCGACCGGGCGAACGGTTCTCGTCGAGGAACGTTCCCGTGGCGCGGTCGAGCGTGTCGGCCAGGACCTGGGCGCGGGCATTGCCCGTCGTGGTCGCGAGGTGCTCGAACGAGGCCGCCAGCGCGAAGAACTCACCCAGCGAATCCCAGCGCAGGTAGTCCTCCTTGACCAGCTGCTGGACGTGCTTGGGCGCCGATCCACCGGCTCCGGTCTCGAACAGGCCACCGCCGGCGATGAGCGGGACGACCGACAGCATCTTGGCGCTGGTGCCGAGTTCGAGGATCGGGAACAGGTCGGTCAGGTAGTCGCGCAGCACGTTGCCGGTGACACTGATCGTGTCCTCGCCACGACGGATCCGCTCGAGCGAGTAAGCCGTCGCCAGTTCGGGCGTCAGGATCTCGATCTGCAGTCCGTCGGTGTCGTGCTCGGGCAGGTAGGCCTTGACCTTCGCGATGAGATTTGCGTCGTGGGCGCGCGACTCGTCGAGCCAGAACACCGCGGGCGAACCGGTGGCGCGGGCACGCGTGACGGCCAGCTTGACCCAGTCGCGGACCGGGATGTCCTTGGTCTGGCAGCCGCGCCAGATGTCGCCCGTCTCGACGTCGTGCTCGATCAGCACGTCACCGGCGGCGTTGACGACCCGCACCGTGCCGTCGGCGGGAATCTCGAACGTCTTGTCGTGGCTGCCGTACTCCTCGGCCGCCTGGGCCATCAGTCCGACGTTGGGCACCGAGCCCATCGTCTGCGGATCGAGCGCGCCGTTCGCGCGGCAGTCATCGATGACGACCTGGTAGACACCGG
>CAYYQO010000015.1:0-6210 GCA_964473845.1 uncultured Aeromicrobium sp. | reverse complement strand
GTCGACGATGACGTCGCTCGGCACGTGCAGGTTCGTGATGCCCTTGTCTGAGTCGACCATGGCCAACGCGGGGCCCTCGGCCAGGGTCGCGTCGAACGCCGCCTTGATCTCGGCGCCGTTGGACAGCGCGTCGAGGCCCGCCAGGATGCCGCCGAGACCGTCGTTGGCCGACAGGCCCGCGGCCGCCAGGTCGGCGCCGTACTTCTCGAAGACGTCGGCGAAGAACACCTTGACGACGTGGCCGAAGATGATCGGGTCGGACACCTTCATCATGGTGGCCTTGAGGTGGACACTGAACAGCACGTCGGCCGCCTTGGCCTGCGCGATCGCGTTGACCAGGAACGAGCGCAGGTGGGCGACCTGCAGCACCGAGGCGTCGATGACCTCGCCCGCCTGCACCGGCAGCGACTCCTTCAGGACCGTGACGGATCCGTCGGTGGCCTCGAGGACGATCTGCAACGTGTCGTCGGCGTCGATGACGACAGACTTCTCGTTGTTCTTGAAGTCGTGCTGGCCCATCGTGGCGACCGTGGTCTTCGAGTCGGAGCTCCAGGCACCCATCGAGTGCGGGTGCTTGCGCGCGAAGTTCTTGACCGACGCGGGCGCGCGGCGGTCGGAGTTGCCCTCGCGCAGCACCGGGTTGACCGCGCTGCCCTTGACCTTGTCGTAGCGGGCCTTGGCATCGCGCTGTTCGTCGGTCTTGGGCTCGTCCGGGTAGGCCGGCAGGTCGTAACCCTGGGCCTGCAGCTCGGCGATCGCGGCCTTGAGCTGCGGGATCGACGCCGAGATGTTCGGCAGCTTGATGATGTTGGCCTCGGGCTGCTTCGCGAGGGCACCCAGTTCGGCGAGCGCGTCGGCAGCGCGCTGGTCCTCGGGCAGCAGGTCGCTGAAGCTGGCGATGATGCGGCCAGCCAGCGAGATGTCCCGGGTCTCGACTTCGATGCCGGCCTTCGAGGCGTAGGCCTCGATGATCGGTAGGAAGGAGTAGGTCGCGAGGGCAGGAGCCTCGTCGGTGTGCGTGTAGATGATCGTCGAGTCCGTCACGGTCCCAAACTACCCCGTCAGAAGTTGACGGCCGCCTTCGCCCACCCCCACCGGCTGCCTACCCCGACGTAGCCCACCCGCATATGTCTAGTTACGCGCTCCACTATGTGGACAAGTTGCGTATACCGCGCCAACTCCACCTACTGTGGCACCTCGACGCACCGCCAAGGGTGCCCGACCTGACAGGAGTGTGCCGATGACTCGGCTCAAGACCACCCGCCTCATCGCCTCCACCGTGGGGCTCTCCGTCGCCGCCGCACTACTCGCCAGCTGCGCCTCGGGTGGATCGGATTCCGACTCCGGCGGAACGATCAACCTGGTCGGCTTCGCGGTCCCCGAGGCCGCCAACAAGGCGATCGCCGCCGAGTTCGTCAAGACCGACGCCGGCAAGGGCACGAAGTTCAAGACCTCCTACGGCGCCTCGGGCGACCAGAGCCGCGCCGTCGTCGACGGGCTGAAGGCCGACTACGTCCACCTCTCGGTCGCCACCGACGTCGACCGCCTGGTCGACAACGACCTCGTGGACGAGAGCTGGGACGACGGCGAGAACAAGGGCGTCGTCTCGACCTCGATCGTCGTGCTCGGTGTCCGCGACGGCAACCCCAAGAACATCTCGGGCTGGGACGATCTGGCCAAGCCCGGCATCGAGATCGTGACGGCCAACCCGGCATCGTCCGGCGCCGCACGCTGGAACGCCCTCGCCGCATGGGGCCACATCACCGAGAACGGCGGCAGCGAGGCCGAGGCCACCGCGTTCCTGGACAAGGTGTTCGCCAACGTCGTGTCGCTCACCAACAGCGGTCGCGATGCGACGCAGTCGTTCCTCAGCGGCACCGGTGACGTCCTGCTCGCCTACGAGAACGAAGCCATCCTGGCCGCCCAGAACGGTGAGGGCTTCGAGTATGTGATCCCCGAGACCACGCTGCTGATCGAGAACGCGGGCGCCGTCCTCAAGGACGCCACCCCGGTCGCCTCGGACTGGCTCGACTTCGTGCTCAGTGCCGACGGCCAGAAGCAGTTCGCACTCAAGGGCTTCCGCCCCCTCAACACCGCGAACCCGGGCGTGGCCGACCTGGAGTCGGTCGGGCTCGAGCCCGGCGACATCGAGGGTGCACCGAACGCCGACGACCCGTACCCGACCGTGACCAACCTGCTGACGCTGGAGAAGAACTTCGGCGGACCGGGCTGGGGCGAGGTCAAGGACAAGTTGTTCGGTGACGGCAAGGACGGCAAGCCGGTGGGTATCGTGACCGAGTCGATCTCCAAGTCCGGCAAGGCCGCCGGATAGTCAGTGAGGAACTCCGCGTGAGCACCACCACGACCGGCTGGCCGGGACTTTCCCGGCCAGCCGGCTCACACAACCTGACCCGCACCTCGGGTATCGGGCTCGGGCTGACGATGATCTGGTTCAGCCTGCTGGTCCTGATCCCGTTGGCCGCCGTCATCGTGACGGCCACCGAAGGTGGCTGGTCGAACTTCTGGTCTTCGATCACGAACCAGCAGACCGCTCAGGCGATTCAACTGACCCTGCTCGCGGCGGCCGCCGTGACCGTGGTCAACGTCTTCATGGGCACCGCGATCGCCTGGGTACTCGTGCGCGACCGCTTCTGGGGCAAGGCCGCGCTCGATCTGCTGATCGACATCCCGTTCGCCCTGCCGACGATCGTCGCGGGCCTGGTGCTGCTCTCGCTCTATGGCAACGACAGCCCGCTGGGCGTCAACGTCGCCAACACCTCGTGGTCGGTCTACCTCGCCTTCCTGTTCGTCACGCTGCCGTTCATCGTGCGGATGGTCCAGCCGGTGCTCGAGTCCCTCGACCTCGACATCGAGGAGGCGGCGGCCTCACTGGGCGCCAGCCGCTTCACCACGTTTCGCCGGATCATCCTGCCGAGCCTGACGCCGGCGATCGCCGCCGGAGCCACGTTGTCCTTCGCCCGCGGCGTCGGCGAGTACGGGTCGCTCGTGCTGCTGTCGGGCAACCTGCCGTTCAAGTCTGAGGTCGCCTCGGTACGCATCCTCAGTGCCATCGAGAACGACAACCCGGCCGCGGCGGCCTCCGTGGCGACGCTGCTGCTGGTGGTGTCGCTGCTGGTCATCGTGGCGCTCGACGTGATCCAGCGGAGGGTGGCGCGCCGTGGCTGACACGACCGTGACCCGCAACCGCAAGGGCCCCGTCACGTACGCGATCCGTGCCATCGTGATCGTCTACCTGTTCCTGCTCGTCGCGTGGCCCGTCTCGCTCGTCGTGACCAACACCTTCGAGAACGGTCTCGACTCGTTGCGGGCCCTGTTCAGCGACCCCGACATCGTCCACGCCCTGCGGGTCACCGCGGTGGCGGCCGTGGTCGCCACCGTCATCAACACCGTCTTCGGCGTCAGCGTCTCGCTGTTGCTCGTACGCACCGAATTCCCGGGCAAGAGGCTGCTGAGCGCCATGCTGGACCTGCCGCTCGCGATCTCGCCGATCGTCGTGGGCCTGGCCCTCGTGCTCGTGTACGGCGGACGAGGCGGCTGGTTCGGTCCCACGCTCGAGAGTTGGGGCTTCCAGATCATCTTCTCGACCCCCGGCATCATCATGGCCACAGCGTTCGTCGCGCTGCCGCTCGTGATCCGCGAGGTCATCCCGGTCCTCGAAGAGGTGGGAACCGAACAGGAGCAGGCCGCGCAATCGCTCGGCGCGAACGGCTGGCAAACGTTCTGGCGTGTCACGCTGCCGGGCATCCGGTGGGCCATCGTCTACGGCGTCGTCCTGACCTTGGCGCGATCACTCGGCGAGTTCGGCGCGGTCAAGGTCGTCTCGGGCAACATCCTCGGCGAGACCCGGACGGCCACCCTCACCGTCGAGGAGAGCTACCTCAACTTCAACCAGGAGGGTGCGTACGCGATCGCGTTCCTGCTCGCCAGCGTCTCCGTCCTGTGCATCATCGTCGTCTCCGTCCTGCGCTCGCGCGCCGAGCGGCACTGAAAGGGATTCCACATCCATGAGTATCGAGATCCAGGGCGTCGGCAAGAAGTTCGGTGACTTCGTCGCGCTCGAGAACATCGACCTGTCGATCCCGACGGGCCAGCTCACCGCACTGCTCGGCCCGTCCGGCGGCGGCAAGTCCACGCTGCTGCGCATCATCGCCGGACTCGAGGAGTCCGACAGCGGCACGGTCGAGATCGAGGGCGTCAACGCGACCACGCTGCCACCCCAGAAGCGCAACGTCGGCTTCGTGTTCCAGCACTATGCCGCCTTCAAGCACATGTCCGTCGCCAAGAACGTGGCGTTCGGCCTGGAGATTCGCAAGCGGCCGAAGGACGAGGTCAAGGCCAAGGTCGCCGAGCTGCTCGAACTGGTCCACCTGTCACAGTTCGCCGACCGGCTGCCGTCACAGCTGTCCGGTGGCCAGCGCCAGCGGATGGCCCTCGCCCGCGCCCTCGCGATCGAGCCGAGCGTCCTGCTGCTGGACGAGCCGTTCGGGGCGCTCGACGCCAAGGTCCGCAAGGAACTGCGCGACTGGTTGCGCCGGCTGCACGACGAGGTCCACGTCACCACGGTCTTCGTCACCCACGACCAGGAGGAGGCCCTTGAGGTCTCGGACTCGATCGTCGTGATCAACGAGGGCCGGATCGAGCAGATCGGCTCACCCGACGATCTCTACGACCGTCCCGCGAACGACTTCGTGCTGAGTTTCCTCGGTCCGGTCACCCACCTGGGTGACCGCGCGATCCGCCCCCACGACATCGTCGTCTCGGCCGTCGAGATCCCGGCGGTCATCAGCGGACCCATCACGCGCTGGACGCGGGTCGGTTTCGAGGTACGCCTCGAGGTCACTCCGAATGATCCGCGCTACCCCACTCCCGTCCAGGTCTCGTTGACCCGGGCCGAGGCATCCGCCCTGCACTTGCGCGAGGGAGCGACCGTATGGCTGCGGCCGTCCGAGGGAGCCCTCACGCCGGCCTGACCTCCTTTTCGGTCGCTGGTCACCGAAAGTTTCACTCAGCTATCGACCTTCGCGTAACTCATGGTTACTCTGTGACGTGGGTCTCATCAAGATGGGATCTGGAGCCAAGGAGAAGACCATGAGTATCATCCGTCGATTGACCGTCCTGGCCGCCGCTCTCGGCGTGCTCACGCTGGCGCTGGGGTCGCCGGCGCAGGCAGCCTGGGTCAATCCCATCCCGCACTCGATCAAGTACGGCGCGTTCGGCCAGGACAACTCGTTCCCGGCCGCGCTCGGCACCTCGATCTTCCATGCCGAGAAGAACCCCAGCGGCGCGAACGACTGGAACTGCAAGCCCAGCAAGAAGCATCCGAACCCGGTCGTGCTGGTCCATGGCACGTGGGAGAACGCGTACAACAACTGGAACGGTCTCTCGCCGATCCTCAAGGACAAGGGCTACTGCATCTACGCCCTCAACTACGGCAACACCACGGGCCTTCCGTTCCTCAACGGCACCGGCGACATGATCGAGAGCGCCAAGGCACTCAGCCCGTTCGTCGACCAGGTGTTGGCGAAGTCCGGCGCGAAGCAGGTCGACCTGATCGGTCACTCCCAGGGCGGCGCGCTGATCCGCTACTACACGAACCTGCTCGGCGGAGCCCCGAAGGTGAACCAGACGATCGCGATCGCTCCGTCGAACCACCCGACCACGCTCTCGGGCATCACCGAGTTCGGCAAGACGATCAGGCTGTTCGGTGTCGCGATGAACCTGCTCGACCTCGTCAACATGCCCGCCGCGGTCCAGCAGGCCGACAAGAGCCCCGAGCCGCAGTCGCCCTTCTACCAGAACGTCAACAACAACGGCGAGACGATTCCCGGTGAGGTCTACACCACGATCAACACCACCGAGGACGAGGTCGTCACGCCGTACACGCAGGGTGAGATCAAGGCCGGCCCCGGCGCGAAGGTCGACAACATCACGATCCAGAAGGTGTGCAAGAACGACAAGTCCGAGCACGTCAGCCTGCCGTACAGCAAGAACGTCGCGCAGATCATCCTCAACAAGCTCGACCCGAACGACCAGCGGGCGATCTTCTGCTACAGCCAGTCGGCACTCTTCGGCAACACCCAGTTGATCGGCTGAGAATCGTTCGTCGCTGCCTCCGGGCGCGGCGACCACAGACTCCACGGGACGGTGGAGACCAGAGGGCGGCCAGGCTCACGAGCCTGGTCGCCCTCG
>CAYYQO010000014.1:0-31157 GCA_964473845.1 uncultured Aeromicrobium sp. | reverse complement strand
GACCACCTGATCGAGTCGCGTGCAGGATTGGACCGAGAGCTCGATCGCGCGATCCAGGTCCGTGCGCACCGTTCGACCCTGGGCCCGCTGCGCCCTCTGCAGGCGTCGAACATGATCGAGAGCTGCCTGCATCTCCCGACGCGCGGCGGCGTCGGATCGGTCACGACGTTCGACTCGTCTGAACTGTTGATCGGTGCGGAGGACCAACGCGATCACCAGGAACGTCTGAACGGAGATGAGGAGAACCGCCCAGTCGTCCCCGAACGCGGAATGGGCTCCGAATGAAGCGATCACCAGGACAAGCAGCACGATCACCGCCGCCAGGACGCGCACCCGCCGTGTCTTCAGCGAGCTTGAGTTCACTGAGATTTCCTTCCAGTTGATGGAGATGGTGCGCTTGAGCCGACGATGTTCAGGGCTGAGTGCTCTCGTCCGGCCCGGCAAGCGTGGCGCCAAAGCTGTACTTGGCTCCGGAGTCCCGGTGCTGAGCGAACGCCAAGATCCGCATGCTCCCGCCCGGGGGGCATGCATGCGCCGCAACGAGGTGAGGGCCGTACCACTCGGTCGCGACCCGCTCATCGTCGACGTAGAAGTAGAACGCGAACTGGTAACCCTGGGGATCGATGCCTTCGAACAGACGCAGGTAGCCGAGAAGGTGCGTTCCGGTATGCGACGCCAGGAGCGCTTCGATGGGACGCTGATCAGTGGTCTGGGGGCTTGCCGATTGCTCGGTCGTGCCATTCACGACGTCTCACCTGATCTTTCGTCGTCGCCACGAATCAGGGCCACTTCGGCCGGAATGACAACGTCCACGCTGGACTGCCGGCGCACCCTACGTGCCGCGGCCTGCGACTTGCTCAAGAACTTCTCTGGTTCTGCGTACATTTCGGCAATCGCCTGAGCGAGTTGGAGGTGGTCCTCATCCTGAGCGAGGTACCCCTCCGAAGTAGAGACGAACTCCGGGACCGCGGTCGATTCACTGGTGACAGGCACCAATCCCGAGGCCATGGCCTCGTCACGCGAAACTCCTTGACTGTCCATACGTGTGGGCACCAAGAAGACACCGTACTCCCGATGTAGTCCGGCTATCTCCTCATGAGTCAGGAACTCACGCCGGATGATGACATTGGGGAACTCCCGTAGGGGTGCGAGGGTCTCCTCGAAGAGCACTCCGTCGCCGACGAAGCAGAATTCGAGCCCGGAGAACCATTCCTGCTTCGACAGTTCGATCACTGCCGCGACCGAGAGCTCGTTGGCATACTTCGCCGAGGCGAACGGTCGCACGGAGAGGATCTTCTTGCGCAACTCAGGCGATTTCGGCCGGTACTCGAACATCGAACAGTCGATGGGATTGTGGATGATTCGGAGATTTGATCCAGGTATCTTGCGCTCGAGGTCAGTCTGCACCTCCTCCGCGAAGTACCGGGAGACGAAGACCAGCGTTGTCTGTGCAGGAAGTTCATCGATGACTCCCCGCCAGAAAGCCACCCTCTTCGACGACAGCTCCTTCGCGCGCTCCAACTCGGCACCTACGAGGTTCCAGGCGCGCCGCCACCACGGTTGAATCTCGGCGCCGTGGACCCACACGACGATTCGGTGGGTGTCGTGGAACGGACGCAGCGCTTCCCAGATCTGCTCGGTCAGAAAGTGCACGATGATCGTCTGGTAGCCGCTCGCCTCGATGTTCTCCTGAAGATACTCGTACGACCCGGAGGCGACCTCTGTGCCCTCGAACTCGTGATGCGAGATCGGCATGCCGGGGCGAGGACGAAAAACATCCACTTCAACCCCGCGCTCACGGTAGTTCCGTACCCGGGTGTGGATGAAGCCGTTCCGGTACAGGTCGTCGTAGGCCGGATAATGGTCAGTGATGAGCAGGACGTCATGGCTCGAGCCGACCACGATCGGCGTCGGTGCGGCCTGGGACAGCGACAGCGCTCGGACCATGGACGCGCCGGGACCTTCGACACGGATCGCGAAGGCGACTTCCTCCGCACCTTCAGGGATCTCGATCTCGATCAACTTGCCCGCGGGCTCGGTGTAGGACGTCACGATCGCACCGGCAGCGTCGAAGAACCGCAGGGCGAGCATGAGGTTCAGGTCGCCATCGATGTCGAGATGTGCGTGAGCGACGCCGTCGGGCCAGATCTCGGAGACCTTCGCCCTACCGGGAATCCAGGCCAGGTGCACCACATGCTTGGCGAAGGCAGATTGGTAGCGGACTCCCTGTGCTGTGCCGGTCACGGTGAGTCCAGCGCGCTTCGGCACGTTGGCGATGGCCGACGGCTCGATCATCAGCGCCTCAGGGTCGAGGATGGACGAGGAGGCGGACGCGGCGATGAGGCTGAAGAGCTCGACGGTCGACCGCCCGGTGTCGAGCTCATCCGAGCCCAGCAGTGCCGCGCGCGCCTCGTTCGGCGAGTCAGCACCGTTCTGGCAGTAGTCGAAGCCGTCCACGGAGAACTGTCGCACCCCACTCAGTGCCTCGGGTCCGCCGTGGACCAGACTCGAGGCGCTCAACTGGCCAGCCGCCTGGGCGGCGATGAGCGCTCTCCTCGGCACGAGTCCCTCGCAGTCGCGATAGGCAGCGGACCGGTCACCACGGCGGATAGCCCCCTCGACCAGCGATGCGGGCGATCCCTTACCGATCACGTCGGCGTCGCTGTAGAGGGTGCTCAGGACCAGGTCCAGCAGGTAGGTCGGGCCGTACCAGTCGCCGACGTCCAGGACGGCGATGCCCGACGCCTCGCCCATCAGGTCGGAGGCACGCAACTCGTCGAGGTCGCTCGTCGCCAGCACGCGGTGGTCCCCACCAGCCAGCACCCGCGCGGCCTCTGGATCATCGGTCACGAAAGTGACTTCGACGCGAACACCCTCCTGCTCGGAGACCATGTCGATCGCGCGCTCGGCCTCTGCGGCCGACTGCACCGGCACGACTGCCGCGACCACCCGGGAGGCCAACTGGTAGGGCTCGCCGGTGACGGATGCCACGATGAATCGCAGGCGATCGGCGTAGGTGTGCTCGGAGTGCACCTTGCGAAGACCCATCAGCCGCAAGCGGTCGTAGGCCACGTCGTCGGACTTGAGAGTCTGAAGGATCCGCTGGATGCCGGCGGGGCTGTCGCTCATCGGGACCAGGTCACCCAGCATCACGCGCAGTCCGCGCGTGAAGTTCGAGATCGTGACCGTCCCCGACGAGAGTAGCTCGTAGGCGCGACGTGCGAACATGCTCTGCGAGTGCTTGACGGAATTGAGATTCATCGCGAATCGGTAGCCCTTGTAGGCGACCTCGATCTCACTCGGGTCCAAGGTTCCCACGATGTACTGCTGGTATTTCGCGGGGAACCGGTAGTCCTCCAGCGTGGTGCCGAAGTTCCGGTCCCAGATCTCCACCGGCAGGACGGTTCGCGCTCCGTCGAGAAGGGCGTCGAGATCGCGCATGCGCTCGGCGTAGCGGGTGTAGTAACCACCCGCGAAGCCGAGTGCATCACGCCGTTCGTAGGTCTCGATCGGGTTCTGGAGCCTCGGCTGGCAGGCAAACGGCAGGAGGTGGACACGATCATGTCCGAGCGCAGCGCGGTAATTCGGCACGCAGTCCATGTCCGTCGTGTAGACGTGGTCGAACTCGCTCGCGACCCTCAGGAAGGTCTGGAAGTGCACGGGGTCTTCCTTGTTCCAGAAGACCGTCGGGATCTCGTTGTCTCGGCAGTACTGGAGGATCTCGCGCAACTCGGTGGGCAGCTTCGGGACGGTGTTGTGCCACGATCCGTTCTCGCCTCGCCACGCCGATTCGACGAACAGCAGGTCGGGCTTGAAGCTCTCGATCTCCGCGCGCCAGGCGTCGGGGTGGAGGTCCTGGAACTCGCATTCGAGCGAGAGGGACTGTCGCGTGAAGTCGTCCACGATCGCCGCCACACGCAGGGGACTGTCCGTGCGCGAAACCCGTTCGCGCAACGCCGCGGAGGCGCGGGCAGCTGCTGCTGTCTTGAGGTCGAGCGCGCCGTCTTCGACTGGCACGACGCACTTGCGGGGCACCACGATCGACGCGGGGTCCGCTGCAGGCGCGGCGACAGCCGCCGCATTAGTAGTAGTGACGTCAGGCGCCTGGACGGGGGATGCAGATTCCAGTTCCAGCCGGCTGCGGCGGGCCGCGTGAGACTCGCGCCACGCACGCGCCGGGACACTCACGAGTGCTCGAAGCTTCCGGCTGAGGACGACCGCGCGGCTCTGTTCCAGCGCTGTCAACTGCTTGCGCGCGGCCGCCAAACGCCTTCGTGCCTGCTTTAGCTTCTGCTGGATTGTCGCCAGCTCGACCTCGTGATTCTTCGTCGCCTCCGCGAGCTGGCGTTCCGCGCGGGTCGCGCGTTCGTTCAGTTCGTTGACCCGCGTCACGTGCGCGTCGCGCTGGTCGCGGTAGACCAGCGCTTCGCCACGGACGCGCTCGTACGCTGCGAGAAAGTTTCGTGCCTCACGCTCGGCCGCCAGAAGCCGCTCGTCCGGCGTGATGGCCGGCTGGCAGTCAGAAGCACGGAGTCCCAAGCCGCTCTCCGAGCCTCCGCAGCTCGAGTCGCCCGAATGTCCTGACTGCGTTGGCATAGACGAGATCCTTAGGTCACCGTTGTCTTCATCAGCGAGCATGCGTCGCTCTCGGACGGCCTACAGCGCGCCCGAGTTGCTGCAGGAGAGCGTACCGGCCGGAATTGCCAGGCACGCCGTGGGTCGGGTCGTCCGGCTGCGAAGATTGCCGGGGAGCTGGGACCGACGAGTCAGATCATGTGCGCACCGAGTTGAGCGGCGACGCGCTGAGGATACCTTCGGCCACCGGATTCCCCGCGCGGTAGGATGTCACGGCACGTGCCCATCTTCCGTCTTATCTGTGGGGATACTCCATGCGTCAGCGCCTTTCCGTACTCATCGCCCTCGTCATGGGAGCAGGACTACTCGTCGGTATGACAGCCGCGCCGAGTTCGGCGGCTTCACCGGCCATCGCCGTTCGTTCCACCGTGGCGGCTCCGTGGCCGGGCGAAGTGACCAAGCTCACCGGACGGGTCACCCCGAAGGGTCGCGTGGTCCAGCTGCAGAGGTACAACGGCAAGCGTTGGGTGCGCGTGAAGAGCGTCAAGACGCGTGCGCGCGGTACGTTCACGTTCTCCGTTCGGGCCAGCACCACCCGTATCGGGTATCGCGTGGTCGCGCCCAAGAAGAAGATCAAGCGCAAGACGTACCCCAAGCGCCAGTCGAAGGTTCGTTACGTCAAGCCGGTCAAGACGTCGATCAACCTGTCACTGACCCCAGGCGTCATCCGGGTCTCCCCCGTGCGAACCGGCTCGCAGGTCGTGATCCAGCGTCGCGTCGGCTCCAAGTGGAAGAACGTACGTGCTGCGAAACTGCCCGCGAGCGGTCTGATCGAGTTCGCGGACCTGGGAAGCCAGGACTACTTCCGGGCCGCAGTCCGCGCCCCGCGCAGCAATCGGTGGCTGTACTCGGCACCGGTCCGGTCGACCTGGAAGGTGGACTGGAAGGACGAGTTCACCGATGCCAAGGCATTCGGTGCCACGTGGACGCACCGCGACGTGGGCATCCGCCAGGGAATGCGTCAATGCACTACGACTTCCGCGTCCAACAGCTACATCACCGGTGGCGTGATGCGGCTGAGGTTGACCGCCGACGCGAATGCCCCGGCGAACATCAAGGCCAAGTGCAAGAACGGAACCTTTTTCAACGCGATGGTTGGTACCCAGACCAGCAAGAACGCCTTTACGCGGGGCGTTTTCGCGGCGAGGGTGAAGTTCCAAGCCCCGCAGGGGATGCACGGCGGTTTCTGGATGCAGACACCCGGATCGCCGGAGATCGACATCGCAGAGTACTTCGGTGACGGCCGAAGCGACGGCGGCCTCGCGAGTTTCCTGCACCCGAACAAGGGCGGTTCCAGCGTGGGCGGCATCCAGCGCACCGCGAAGACGCTGCTGACTCATGGCAGGAATACCCCGTCAACCGGTTACCACGTCTACTCGGTCGAACGCACGGCGTCGAGCTACATCTTCCGCGTCGACGGCGTTCCCACCCTGCGAACGTCCGCGCTTCGGAGCAACGATCCTCACTTCATCATGCTGAGCTTGCTGGCATCCGATTGGGAACTCACCAAGCTCAATCGCAGCAAGTTGTCGTCGGCCTACATGGATGTCGACTGGGTTCGCACCTGGAGCTGACACGTCCGTACAGCGCCATGAATGTGTGCGTGTGGGGCGGCCGCGGCAGGGACTCGCTGACCGGCGAGCGTGCGGCCGCCCACGACGCGATTCTGGCGGTACGGCGCTTCCGCCCATCGCCGCGCTCCGCGAGCGAATCGCACCGCCCGATGGGTGAGGTCAACCGCCTCCACGCCGGTTGACCAGGATTTCGACACCGTCGAGCAGCAACTCCAGGCCAAACTCGACGTGCTCCTCCCCCGACATGTCGAAGGTGTTCTCGTCCATGGCCGCGAGGTACGGATAGCGCCCCGACTCCATGGCCTTGACCAGGATCGGTTCCTGCGCCTGCCAGAACTCCTCGGTCGTGATTCCCGAGTCGCGTTCGGCGCGAGCCGCGGCGTTCGCGGTCCTCGCTGCACTCTGGACCAGCGCGTCGACCGTGCTGATGACGGCGATCTGCTCCTGGCCGTTCAGTCCCGTGGCCGCGAGGGAGGCGAGCGTGATCTCGAGCGAATGCAAGGCATGGGGACCGAGCAGTGGTCGCGTCTGATCCACGAGCGGCAGCCACGGGTGCGTCGTGTAGAGCCGCCACAACCCGTGGCCGACTGCGCGCAGGGCCTCTTTCCAGTCCGGCCCGAGGTCGAGCCCCTCCTCCACCGCGCTGACCCGCTCCAACATCAGATCCAACAGCTCTTCCTTGCCCGGCACGTATCGATAGAGCGACATCGTGCCCACGCCCAGCCCCGTGGCGATCCGACGCATCGAGACCGCCTCCAACCCTTCGGCATCGGCGATCACGATGGCCTGATCGACGATCGCCTCCAGCGTCAGGCGCGGCTTGGGCCCTCTCCGCCGCGATGAATCCTCGCGCCCCCACATCAGGGCCAGACTCCGGTTGATGTCGCCGGCACCACTGCGCTGCTGGGTCATGGCTCACCTTCTTGTGCCTCTGGCGCGATCATCGCCACATGCCGTACTGTGTTATGCGTACATTGTACTCAATAAACTCCCGGAGGCCCACATGCCCGCTGTGGTGACAGTCCGAGACCTCCGAATGAGGTACGGCGACCACGATGTCCTCACCGGCGTCGACTTCGACATCAACGCCGGCGACGTCTTGTGCCTCCTCGGGCCCAACGGCGCCGGGAAGACCACCACGATCGAGATCCTTGAGGGCTTCCGCATCCGGTCCGCCGGCGAGGTCACGGTGCTCGGCCAGGACCCGGCCCGCGCCGACGAGGACTGGCGCGCCCGCACCGGCGTCGTCCTTCAGTCGTGGCGCGACCACCCTCGCTGGACGCCACGGCGACTGCTGACCCACCTCGGTGGCTACTACGCGCCCTACTCGACCCCCGAACGGACTCGTCCGCACGATGTCGACCTACTGCTCGAGACCGTCGGGCTGACCGATCTGGCCGACCACAAGGTCGCGAGCCTCTCCGGCGGCCAGCGTCGGCGACTCGACGTCGCCGTCGGCATCGTGGGCCGGCCCGAACTGCTGTTCCTCGACGAACCCACCGCCGGCTTCGACCCGCAGGCCCGGCGGGAGTTCCACGACCTCATCCGCCGGCTCTCGGCGGCCGAGGGCACGACGATCCTGCTGACGACCCACGACCTGGACGAAGCGGAGAAGCTCGCCGATCGCGTCCTCGTGCTGGCTGGCGGCCGGATCGTCGCGGACGACACGGTGGACGGTCTTGCCCAGCGCGTCGAAGGCGAGGCCCATGTGCGCTGGACCGTGGACGGCACGCGCCACAGCGAATCCGTGGCCGATGGCGCGACGTTCGTCCGCGACCTCTTCACCCGGCACGGCGAAGCGGTCACCGATCTTGAGGTACGCCGCGCCAGTCTCGAGGACGCCTACCTCTCCCTCGTCCAGCAGCACGAAGCCGGACACGGCGACGCGGCTGCCCAACTCTTCACGGAGGTGACCCGATGAACGCCAACCTGCACGCGGTCGGCCTCGGAGCGCGGCGTGGTTCAGCCGAGTTCGGCCAGAGCATCCGCAGCAGCCAGGACCAGGGCTTCTACCTGTTCACGGCCGTCCTGGTGGTCGGCTATCTCTACCTGAGGCGAGACACCCCGGTCGAGGGCACCGACCTGCTCCTCCCTTCCGTCGCCCTGCCCAGCATCCTGGGCGCCCTCGTCGCATTCGGCGTCGTGATCGGTCCGGCCTACTCGCTGGCCATGGAGAAGGAAGACGGCACGCTGCTGCGCTACAAGGCGGTGCCGCACGGCCTCCGCGGCTACTTCACCAGCCAGCTGCTGTTCCAATCGCTGAGCCTGGTCCCCCAGTTGCTCGTGATCCTGATTCCGAGTTTCCTGCTGTTCGACGGACTGATGGCCGACGCCTCGGGCTGGCTCATCGTGGTGTGGGTCCTGCTGCTCGGACTGGTCGCCACGATGCCGATCGGCATGGTCATCGGCGGACTCGTCCCGAGCACGCAGAAGGTGGGCACGTGGGGCATGCTGCCGATCATGGTGCTCGCCGGGATCTCCGGCATCTTCTACCCGATCCAGCAACTCTGGTGGTGGGTCCAGGTCGTGGCACAGGTCTTCCCGATGTACTGGATTGCGCTCGGCATGCGCTCGGCGTTCCTGCCCGACAGCGCCGCCGCGCTCGAGATCGGCCAGAGCTGGCGCACGTGGGAGACCTTGGCTGTCCTGGGCGCGTGGGCGATCCTCGGCGCCATCCTCACCCCGATCGTCCTGCGCCGGATGGCTCGCAAGCAGACCGGCTCGCAGGTCGAGGCAGCTCGTGACGCCAGCCTGCAGTGGGTGCGCTGAGCTCGCGCGAAGATGCGGGGTCCCCCACCGGGTCCTAGCGTGGCGAACATGAGCATTCGGCTGGAGGCACTGGTCATCGACGCCCAGGAACCGACTCACCTCGCGCGGTTCTGGAGCGGCGTCCTCGAGCGCGAGATCGCTGGCGAGGACGACGGCATCGTGACTCTCGCCGCACCGGACGGACCTGGATTCGCGATCGACTTCGCTCCGACCGACCAGCCGAAGACCATGCCGAACAAGGTGCACCTCGACCTGACCAGCCTGACATCAGACGACCAGCAGGCCACGGTCGATCGTGCTCTACGTCTGGGCGGTCAGCACATCGACATCGGCCAGGGTCCGGAGGAGACGCACGTCGTCCTCGCCGACCCCGAGGGCAACGAGTTCTGCGTGATCGCGGCCGGAAACCGGTTCCTGGCCGGCTGCGGCACAATCGGCGCGATCAACTGTGACGGAACTCGGCAGGCGGGCCTGTTCTGGCGCGACGTGCTGGACTGGCCCCTCGTGTGGGACGAAGGCGAGGAGACGGCCATCCAGTCGCCCCACGGCGGCTGCAAGATCACGTGGAGTGGTCCGCCCCTGATCGACAGGCCCCCGAAGAACCGCTGGCATTTCGATCTGCGGCCGGACCATCAGAGCGCCGAGGTCGAACGGCTGGAAGGCCTGGGTGCGAGGCAGGTCGACATCGGCCAAGGTGACGTCGACTGGGTGGTCATGGCGGATCCGGACGGCAACGAGTTCTGCGTCCTGAGCGGCGGCTGATCCCGCTCCGCAGCGCCTACTCAGTCGGTCGTACCGAACCGCCGCAACAGGGCCGCCACCGCTGCCAGCAGGGCGACCACGGAACCGTAGGCGATCGCCGTGGGCATCAGACCGAACTTCACGACGCCGAAGCCTGCCAGCACAGCGGGAATGCCGAAGGCGATGTAACTCGCGACGAAGACGGCAGCGAACAGTTCGCCACGGTTCTCGGGCCTCGCCAACGGAGTGACGGAACGCAGAAGTCCCATGAACGCGGTGCCGAATCCGGTTCCCGTGAAGACCGCCGCGACGAGGAACCACGGCAGGCTGCCGGCCACGAGTGCCACCAGGGTCAGCACCGTGCCCACCGCGAGGACCGTGGTCCCGTACAGGGTGACCTGCCGATTGGACCAGCGGCGCGCGACGAGGCACATCAGCGCCCCGGCGCCATTGATCGCCGTCACGACCAGCCCTTGGGAGATGTGATCCGCGCCGCCGAGCTCCTGAGCCACCAAGGGCGCTCCGAGCGACAGGTAGAAGCCGCTCGTCGCCCATCCTGCGATGAGCGCGGGAAGGGACCGATAGAAGGCCGCGCGCGCCTCGACGGGAACCCCGACCTCGGGCCGCAGCGACGCCAACACACCCGCGGATCGCGCCGAGGTCTCGGGCGCCAACCACACCACCACGGCCAGGATCACCAGCAGGGCGGTCAGGACACCGAACACGACGGCGAGCGGCTCCTGGTCGACGAGGTCCAGCACGATGCCCGCGATGAGAGCGCCGGCCGCGAGTCCACCCAACGGAACCACCGAGTTCATGATCGCGCCCAGTCCGGGGCGACTCCTCGGCTCCAGATCCACGATGGCGGCACTCAGCGACGACATCAGCAGTCCGGCACCCACGCCTTGGACGAGCCGAGCGGTGATGAGCACGCCGACACTCTCGGCGTGCCAGAACGCCGTCATGCTCACGGCGAGGATGAGCAGACCCGCGCTGATGACGGGTTTGCGGCCGAGGTGGTCCGACAACGATCCGGTCAGCAGCAGCGTCACGAGCATGGCGGCCGCATAGACCGCGAACACCAAGGTCATGGTGACCGGGCTGAAGTCCAGCCGCTCCTGCAGCACCGGATAGAACGGTGACGGAGCACTGGCTCCGATCATGAAGATCGTGAGCGCCACCAGCATCACCAGGAAGCCCGCGTTGCTGCGTACGCGTGAACGCCCCGAAACCTTGGTGGTCAAGACACGCCAATCTGCTCGATCGGATCTGCGGCACCGAGCTCGGTGAATGCCACCGACGCTCTGAACGATGCCATCCTAGGTGAAACTGATTTCAGTTTCTCACGGATAATCGCTCGGCCCGGGCCACCGCGCCTGGTCAGGACACACCAAAGGAAGGGCATCCGCCCTTCCCTCTTCACTGTATATCGCGATCAGGGGCTTGCCGCAAGGCCCCGGTGGTGCCCCAGAATCGGTCGACATGACTGCTGTCTTCGCCCTTCCCCATCGACTGCACCACAAGACCACCGGCCAGCTCATCGCGACTGACGAGGCCCGCTTCGCGGCGATTCGTGAGCGACTCCAGGCATCCATCGCTGAGACCGCGCACCACCGAGACGAAGCGCTGAACCGTGCCGCTCGCACCGGTCAGGCGGCGCTCGACCGGGATCAGGAGGTGCACCGCCTCGATGCCCGGCTGCGGCTGCTGAATCGCTACAGCGTCGACCTGTGCCTGGGGCGCATGGTGACGCTCGAGGGCAGCACCACCTATATCGGCCGACTGGGGCTCAGCGGAGCCGACGGGGAGCGGTTGCTCGTCGATTGGCGCTCCCCCGCCGCCGAACCGTTCTTCGCCGCGACCCACGCCGAGCCGATGGGCCTGGCCAGCCGTCGCCACTATCGCTGGACCGGCGGACAGATCACGGACTACTGGGACGAAGCACTCTCCCCCGGCGTCGAAGGACACGATCTCGCGCTCGACGACGACTCCGCCTTCATGGCCGGCCTCGCGCGCAGCCGCTCCACCTCGATGGGCGACGTGCTCGGGACGATCGCCGCCGATCAGGACGCGGTCATCCGCGCGCCATCGGCCGGGCCACTGATCGTCGACGGTGGTCCGGGCACAGGGAAGACCGTGGTGGCACTACACCGCGCTGCGTACCTGCTCTACCACGATCCGCGCCTGTCCGGCGGCCGCGGAGGCGTCCTCGTGGTCGGTCCGCACGACCCCTATCTGGCCTACGTCGCCGACGTCCTGCCCAGCCTGGGCGAGGAGGGCGTCCGGACCGCCACGCCTCGTGACCTCGTCGTTGAGAGCGCTCGGGCGACGCCGGAACTCGATCCGGTGGTCGCCGGACTCAAGTCGGCCCTCGCCATGGTGCGCGCCATCGAACCGGCCGTCGGCCTGTATGAGGAACCACCGACCGCTGCCGCCGAGGTCGAAACCCCCTGGGGTGAGATCCGTTTCAGCCACCACGACTGGGCGGAAGCCTTCGCGGCACCCGGAAGCTCAACGCCGCACAACGAGGCGCGAGGTGACGTCTGGGACGTGCTGGCCGACATCGCGGTCGACCGGCTCGGGAACGAGGATCTCGACCCGCGTGACCTACTGACCGTGCTGCACGCGGACGAGGATCTGGTCGACACGCTGGAACGCGCCTGGCCACTGGTGGAACCGACCGATCTGGTGGCCGATCTGTGGTCGGTCCCTGCCTACCTGCGCAGGTGCGCTCCATGGCTCGACGACGATGACATCACCCTGCTGCAGCGCGAGGAACCGTACGCGTGGACCGACGCCGACCTGCCCTTGCTCGATGCGGCGCGGCACCGGCTCGGCGATCACCTGTACGAACAGCGGACTCGGTCCCGTCAGGCGGAGCTGACCGCCCAACGAACGCAGATGGACCTGGTCGTGAACGATCTCGTGGCTTCGATGGACCTCGATGACGGCGAGGGCCTGTGGTCGTCGCTCAAGCAGGAGGGGATGCGCGACGCGTTGGTCGACGAAGCGGGTGTCGTCACCGCCGACCACGATGCGCTGGCAGGTCCCTTCGCCCACATCGTCGTGGACGAGGCCCAGGAACTGACCGAGGCGCAGTGGGCCATGCTGGTGCGCCGTTGCCCGTCATCCAGCCTCACGATCGTCGGAGACCGGGCCCAGGCGCGACACGGCTTCACCGAGACATGGCAGGAGCGCTTGGCCCGCGTCGGAGTGACAGAGGTCCGCCGTGCGCAGTTGACCGTGAACTACCGGACGCCGAGCGAAGTCATGGCCGCGGCCGAGCCGATCATCCGCGCAGCAGTTCCCGATGCCAACGTGCCCACCTCGATCCGCAGCAGCGGGACTCCCGTGCGGAACATCGCCGTCGACGACCTCAATGCCGTGCTCACGCGATGGCTGGCCACGAACGACGAAGGAGTCGCCTGCGTCATCGGCGATCCGGCCTTCGCCGAGCGTCCCCGCGTGAGGTCCCTCTCCCCCAGCCTGGCCAAGGGACTGGAGTTCGACCTGGTCATCCTGGTCGACCCGGAGCGCTGGGGCGACGGCATCGAGGCCGCCGTCGATCGCTACGTCGCCATGACCCGGGCGACCCGCGAGCTGGTCATCGCGACCCGTCAGCCGCCGATGTAGGCAGCGAGATGCTGGCCGGTCAACGTGGACTTCGCCGCCACGAGATCGGCCGGCGTCCCCTCGAAGACCAGTTCGCCGCCGTCGTGGCCGGCACCAGGACCGAGGTCGATGATCCAGTCCGCATGGGCCATGACCGCCTGGTGGTGCTCGATGACGATGACGGACTTACCCGACTCGACCAGCCGGTCCAGCAGGCCGAGCAACTGCTCGACGTCGGCCAGGTGCAACCCGGAGGTCGGCTCGTCGAGGACGTAGGTCCCACCCTTCTCGCCCATGTGGGTCGCCAACTTGATCCGCTGGCGCTCGCCACCGGACAGGGTGGACAGCGGCTGGCCGAGCGTCAGATACCCCAGGCCCACGTCGTCGAGCCGCTGCAGGATCTTGGCGGCGGGCGCCACGTTCACACCCTCCTTTCCGAAGAACGCCAAGGCCTCGGCCACGGGCATCGCGAGCACCTCGCTGATGTCCTTGTCGCCCAGGTGGTACTCCAACACCGCAGCATCGAACCGGCGGCCCTCGCACACCTCGCAGGGAGACTCGACGGTGGCGAGGATGCCCAGGTCGGTGAAGACGACGCCGACCCCGTTGCAATTGGGACAGGCGCCCTCGGAGTTGGCCGAGAACAGGGCCGGCTTGACGCCGTTCGCCTTGGCGAAGGCCTTGCGGATGGGATCGAGTAGGCCCGTGTAGGTCGCGGGATTGCTGCGCCGGGACCCGCGGATCGCCCCCTGGTCGATGGAGACCACGTCGTCCTGCGTGGCGACGGACCCGTGGATGAGGGAACTCTTGCCCGAGCCGGCGACGCCGGTCACGACGACCAGGACGCCGAGCGGAATGTCGACGTCGACCTTCTTGAGGTTGTGGCTGTCGGCGCCGCGCACCTGCAGCCGGTCTGTGGGGGTGCGCACCGATTCCTTCAGGGTGGTCCGGTCATCGAGGTGGCGACCCGTGACCGTGTCGCTGGCCCGCAGTCCCTCGACGGTGCCCTCGAAGGTGATCTGCCCGCCGCCGCTGCCGGCACCGGGCCCCAGGTCGACGATGTGGTCGGCGATGGCGATGGCCTCGGGTTTGTGCTCGACCACGAGGACGGTGTTCCCCTTGTCGCGCAGCTGCAGCAGCAACTGGTTCATGCGGTCGATGTCGTGCGGGTGCAGACCCACCGTCGGCTCGTCGAAGACGTACGTGACGTCGGTCAGCGACGAGCCGAGGTGACGGATCATCTTGGTGCGCTGGGACTCACCACCGGAGAGCGTTCCGGCCGGGCGGTCCAGCGACAGGTATCCCAAGCCGATCTGCACGAAAGAGTCGAGCGTCTCGCTCAGCACCTTGACCAGCGGCGCGACGCCCGGATCGTTGATCTTGCGGACCCATTCGGCCAGGTCCGTGATCTGCATCGAGCAGGCGTCGGCGATGTTGATGCCCTTGATCCGCGACGATCGGGCGCCCTCGTTCAGCCGCGTCCCCTCGCACTCCGGACAGGTCTGGAAGGTGATCGCACGGTCGACGAAGGCGCGGATGTGCGGCTGCATCGCATCGCGGTCCTTGGACAGCATCGACTTCTGGATCTTGGGAATCAGGCCTTCGTAGGTGACGTTGATGCCCTCGACCTTGATCTTCGTCGGTTCCTTGTACAGCAGGGCGTCCAGCTGCGTCTTGGTGAAGTCCTTGATCGGCTGGTCCGCCGGGAAGAAGCCGGCGCCGCGGAAGATCCGGCCGTACCAGCCGTCCATCGTGTAGCCCGGGATCGTCAGCGCACCCTCCTCGAGCGACTTGGTGTCGTCGTACAGCGCCGAGAGTTCGAAATCGGAGACCGCTCCCCTGCCCTCGCACCTCGGGCACATGCCACCGGTGATCGAGAACTCGCGGCGTTCCTTGACGGTGCGGCCACCCGTCTCGAACGACACCGCACCGGCACCGCTGACAGAAGCCACGTTGAAGGAGAAGGCCTGCGGCGAGCCGATCTGCGGGTCGCCCAGACGGCTGAACAGGATCCGCAGCATCGCATGGGCATCCGTCGCGGTGCCTACCGTGGATCGCGGATCGGCACCCATGCGCTCCTGATCGACCAGGATAGCCGTGGTCAACCCCTCGAGCACGTCGACCTCGGGGCGCGCCATCGAGGGCATGAAGCCTTGGACGAAGGTGCTGTACGTCTCGTTGATCAGGCGTTGGGACTCGGCCGCGATCGTGCCGAAGACGAGCGAACTCTTGCCCGACCCGGACACGCCCGTGAAGACCGTGAGCCGCCGCTTCGGCAACTCGACACTGACGTCCTTGAGGTTGTTGACCTTGGCGCCGTGGACGCGGATCAGATCATGGCTGTCGGCCGCATGGGTCACGCTCGGGTTTCCTCTCCTGGGTGGACCTCGAACGATAGTGCCGATCACCGACACTTCGACAGCTCATGTCCGGTTCATCACCGTGCACAGGCACGCCTTGTTGCCCTCGGCATCTTCCAGCACGACGAACGACGGGGACGAACTGTCGTCCACGACCCTTCCCCCAGCCTCGACGGCGGCTTCGATCCGCACCGGCAGCTGGCCGACGGGCACCCACACGTCCAGGTGGAAGCTCAGCTCGGGCACCTCGTCGCGCGCAGCCGTCGACTGGAACCACAGGAGGGGTGCCTGTCCCGTCGGATCGACGACCTGCTCGCCGTCGAAGGCCTCGGTGCTTCCGGTCAGGATCGCCGACCAGAACGGGCCGATGACACTCGGGTCGACCGCGTTCAGGGCGATCTCGACTCGCGTCACGCTGGCCGGCTCCGCGGTGAATCCCGCCACGGCGGCCAGTTCGCTGATGGTGCGGGCCAGTTCGAGATCGCGATCCGTGACCCTCCCGGCGTCGTGACTGGTCAGTTCGATCTCGACGTACGTGTACTTCAGCGTGACATCGGGATGATGGTTCGCGGCCTCGGCAGCGGCACCGATGTCAACGACGAATTCCAGTCCCGCAGCGAAGTCGGGAGTACGGAATCGGGCGTACAGGCTGTGGACGAGAGGCCGCCAGTCATCAAGTCCGGCACCGACGATCGTCGGCAGGTCGACGTTGGTCATGGATTCAGCATCCTGCCGTCATCGACTCATCGCCACCCGAGCGCGGGCGCCACGTGCGTCAGCAGGCTCTCGATGACGTGGGCGTTGTAGTCCACCCCGAGTTGGTTGGGCACCGTGATCAACAGGGTGTCCGCTGCGGCGATCGCTTCGTCCTGCGCCAACTCCTCGATCAGCACGTCCGGCTCGGCCGCATACGACTTGCCGAACCGCGCCGTCCCGCCGTCGATGTGGCCGACCTGGTCGGTGCTGCGGGACTCGTGGCCGAAGTAGGCCCGATCCAGGTCCGACACGAGCGGGAAGATGCTGCGGCTGACCGAGACGCGCGGTTCGCGGTCATGACCAGCTTCCTGCCACGCATCGCGAAAGCGCTGGATCTGTTCGGCCTGCAACTGGTGGAAGGGGACGCCCGTGTCCTCGGTCAACAGTGTCGAGCTCATCAGGTTCAGTCCTTGCCGAGCCGTCCATTCGGCCGTGGCGCGCGAACCCGCGCCCCACCACAGCCGGTCGCGCAGGCCTTCAGAATGCGGTTCGAGTCGCAGCAGTCCGGGCGGGTTCGGGAACATGGGCCGCGGGTTCGGCTGGGCGAACCCCTGACCGTCGAGGATCTTCAGCAGCACCTCCGTGTGCTGGCGGGCCATGTCGGCATCGTCCTGGCCCTCGGGCGGGATGTGGCCGAAGTAGCGGAACCCCTCGATCACCTGTTCCGGTGATCCGCGGCTGATCCCCAACTGCAGACGGCCGCCAGAGATCAGATCCGCAGCGCCGGCATCCTCGGCGAAGTAGAGCGGGTTCTCGTACCGCATGTCGATCACGCCGGTGCCGATCTCGATACGCGACGTGCGCGCACCGATGGCACTGAGCAGCGGGAACGGTGAGGCCAGTTGGCGGGCGAAGTGGTGCACGCGGAAGTAGGCGCCGTCGGCACCGGCCTCCTCGGCCGCCACGGCCAGGTCGATCGACTGCAGCAGCGCGTCGGAGGCCGAGCGCGTGGCCGACTGGGGTGAGTCGGACCAGTGGCCGAACGAGAGAAAACCGATCTTCTTCATGTCTGGGTCAACGTCCAGCGTCGCCGTTCATTCCGTCACCACGAGCAACTCCCCCACCTCACACTGGAGGGCATCACAAATAGCCGTGAGCGTCGTGAATCGGATCGCCTTGGCCCGGTCGTTCTTGAGAACCGAGAGATTCACGACCGTCACCCCGACGAGCTCGGACAGCCGGATCAGGGTCATGCCGCGCGCCGCGAGCAGTTCGTCGAGACGGCAGTGCACCCGGTGCTCGTCCTCCCCCGGCGGCATCAGACCAGCCCGGCGTTGTCGCGCTGCAGGCGGTCCCCGGCGTGGAAGGCGCCCGCCAGGCACCCGGCGACGATCGCAGCGAACAGGAAGGTGAACGAGAAGTGCGTCGTGGCCGAGAACCCGGCACTGTCCGGCGAGAGGCTGGCCAGGGCGCCGTTGCTGGCCATCGTGGCCGCCAGGGAACTGAAGAACCAGCCCAGCAGGATCAGCATCGACGTGGCCGTGACGAGCCGCGTGTTGGTGCGGCAGAAGAAGCGGCCGAGGGCGAGGTTCCGGCACAGCCATGCGATGCAGGCGACCACCGCGATGACCGAGACGGCAGGAATGATCACGGCTGCGAGGGCCGACGCGAAACTCGCCGGCGGCAGGTCGGAGACGAAGACCGTGGCTCGATCCACCTCGACAGGAACCTCGCGAGTGATGCCGGCCAGACTCAGCTGATGCGGATCCGACTCCGGGAACACCTCGACCGGGACATCGTGGTTGGGCAGGATCTCGAGGACCCGACGAACAGCAGCGACGATCGTTCCGGCGATGACCAGAACACCGGCAACGGCACCGAACCACAGATCCGATCTCGTGGTCTCGAACAGTTGCTTCATGACGCACCTCAAACCCATATCGTTGATCGATGGTATCGAAACACGATATGTTCACCTGCACAACCGGCGACCAGCACCCCGGCCCGATGTGGCCTAGCGTCGGGGGTATGAAAAATGTGGCCCGGCTCCTGCTCGGTGGCCTGCTCGCCTTCGCGGGCGTGAGCCACCTGACCTTCGCCCGTGACGAGTTCCACGCACAGGTCCCCCAGAGCTTCCCCCTGGACGAGGACTTCGTCGTCATGGCGTCCGGCATCGTCGAGATCGCTCTGGGCGCGGCCCTCATGGGGCTGTCGAGACAGCGGCGGATCGTGGGTCTCGTCGTGGCTGCGTTCTTCGTGGCGGTGTTCCCCGGGAACATCGCGCAGTACCTCAATGGCGTCGATGCCTTCGGGCTCGACAGTGACCGCGCACGCTTCATCCGGCTGTTCTTCCAGCCGGTCCTGGTGATCTGGGCGCTCTGGTCGACCGACGCGCTGAAGATCGTCAGCGAACGCCGGCGACGCGGAACTGAACGCTGACCCGAGGCCCGACGGCGCGGCTGGTCTTGAGAACGGCGTGCTCCCACGTGCGCTGGCAGCTGC
The DNA here is from genome assembly GCA_964473845.1 of uncultured Aeromicrobium sp. Lineage (GTDB taxonomy): Bacteria > Actinomycetota > Actinomycetes > Propionibacteriales > Nocardioidaceae > Aeromicrobium. Next base: position 12,268 of record CAYYQO010000014.1, on the reverse strand, counting down.
CGCCCATGACCGACAGGTCTCCGTGCCCGAGGGTGAAGCCGGTCTGGGGTCCGCCGCCGGCGGGCCGAAGACTCAGCTTCCGATGCTCGCCCAACGACAGGATCGCCACCATGGTGTCCTCGGTGCGACTCTTGCCGATTCGGTCGCCGTGCCAGGCGACCGAATCATGGCCGTCCCGATAGAAGCACAGCCCCGCCGTCACGAAGGGCTCGCCCAGTTCGTCGGCGTAGTGGGCCGACAGCGCATCGCGCGCCTGAGCCAGGGCCGGGTGCGGCAACCCCTGACCCGCGCCGTAGAAGCACAGCAGTCGCGGCACGTCGACGACCCGGTCGTACATCTCACGCCGCTCGGCCTGCCAGGGCACGTCGGTGCGCAGGACGTCGAACAGCTCGTCGGCACCACTCACCCACCCAGGCAGCGTGTCGACCCATGCCCCGTCGGACAACGGGTGCCGCCGCACGGCGCCGAGATCTCCGATCCGCACCCCGGCGTCTCCGTCGAGCAGCGATCCTTGAAACCACATGGCACGAGTTTAGACGGTGTAATCGAACAATTGTTCGATCTTGGTTCGGCGCGTCAGTCCGCGTGGACGGCCCGCCAGAACGCCTCGAGGTACGCGGGAGACTCGATTCCGCCCATACCCTGACGGGTCAGCAGGACCCCGGCGACACCCGCAGTTCGATCGACCCACAGGCTCGTTCCCGTACCGCCGTCCCAGCCGAATCGACCCGGGTGCGAGGCGGGGTACCGCGCGACGGTGTCGATCGCCACGCCCAGTCCCCACCCCTGGTCCGGCACCAGGAACTCGCCGGCCATGGCTCGGGCCGGGTCACTCAGCGTGTCCGTCGTCAGCGCCGCGAAGGAATCGGCGGAGATCACGGGTCCGCGCGGTCCCCGCCCGCCCCGCAACAGCATCGTGGCGAACCTGGCGAGATCTTCCGCGGTCGACAGCAGCCCCGTGGCGCCCGACCGGAACGCCGGCACGTTCATCAGCCGCGGGTCCCCGATCGGAGCGACCTCCACGAATTTTCCCCGACGATTCGGGAACCAGGCCGACGTCACTCGCTCGACGTCGACCAGCCCGACCGCATAGCCGGTGTCGTGCATGTCGAGTCGATCCAGCACGCGCTCGCGCAGCACCAGATCGAGTCGTCGACGCATCGATCGCTCGATCAGCACCGTGAGCGCATCGAACGAGAACTGGTACATCCAGCCCTCGCCCGGTTGATGAGCCATCGGCAGCGATCCGGCCCGTTCCGCCCATCGGTCCGGCCCGAGGACCGGCGGTTCCCAGGCCGAGCCGATCTCGAGCCGAGCGATCTCGGCCGTCAGTGGGTCGGTCGGCGTCGCCGTCATGTTCCAGCCGAGGCCCAGGCCCATCTGGAGCAGGTCGCGCACCGTCGTCGGCCGCGCCGCCGGTTCGGTATCGGCCAGATCTCCCCCACGTCGACGCAGGACCTTCCGATCCGCGAATTCGGGCATCCACCGATCGATCGCCTCGTCGAGCCCGAACACGCCGTCGTCGACGAGGGCCAGCGTCAGGACCGCAACGATCGGCTTGGTGACGGAGGCAATGCGGAAGATCGTGTCACGCCGCACCGGCCCGGCAGCGCCGATCTCGGCGAACTGCCGGGGACCCGCAACGACCGCCCAGGTGGCTCCCGGCACCGACATCTCCGCGACCGCCTCGCGCATCGCCACCGCCACCCGTTCGTGCGTCATGGACTGAACCTAGCGTGGCACGATGGGCGCCATGGAAATCACCCGCTTCGGTCACGCCGCCGTCCTCGTCGAGGCCGCTGGCACCCGCATCCTGATCGATCCCGGCGTCTTCAGCACCCCAGCGACCTTCGCCTTGACGGACCTGGACGCGATCATCGTGACCCACCAGCACACCGATCACCTCGACCGCGACCGCATCGACGCGCTGATCGCCTCGAATCCGGGCGCCACCTTGCTGGCCGAGCCGGAGACCGCCGAGTCCTTGGCCGGCTGGGAGTCCACCGCCGCAGACCGCGTGTTCGAGATCGGCGCCCTGCGTGTCACCGGCGTCGGTTCACGGCATGCCGAGATCCTGCCCGGGCTCCCCCGGGTCGGCAACGTCGGGCTGCTCGTCACCGGCGCCGACCAGCCCACGTTCTTCCACCCCGGCGACACCTACGAGTACCGGCCGGACGGCGTCGACGTCCTCGCCCTGCCGCTCTCGGCCCCGTGGGCCAAGGTCAGCGAGACCGTGGACTTCGTCAGGTCGGTCGCACCTCGCACCGTCTTCCCGATCCACGACTGCACGATCGCGACGGTCGCCTACGACATCTACTGGACGCACGTCACGAACCACGGGGGCGTCGACGACGCCCAGCGACTGGCCCAGGACGGCTCACTCGCCGTGCGGACCTGATCGGACGTGGGTGAACACACACCCGCCACGCCGTCGCCACGCTGGCTTTATCTCACAACTGATATACGCTGGAGTTCATGACTGAGAGCGATGACTACCTGGGCCGAATCGGCACACTGATCCGAGATGCACGCCAGCATTCCGGTTTGACACAGGCTCAACTCGCGGCAGAGTTGAAGACCAGTCAGAGTGCGATCAACCGCATCGAGAAGGGTCAGCAGAACTTGACGTTGGACATGTTGGCTCGCATCGGCGCGGCGCTGGACTCGGAGTTGGTCAGCGTCGCCACCACCACGGGACCCAGTCACCTGCGGGTCAAGGGCGGGACCACCCTTTCGGGCGTCATCGACGTCAAGTCCAGCAAGAACGCCGGCGTCGCCCTGCTCTGCGCAGCGCTGCTGAACACCGGCACGACGGTCCTGCGCAAGGTGGCGCGGATCGAGGAGGTCAACCGACTGCTCGAAGTCCTCGAGTCCATCGGCGTGCGCACGACGTGGCTCAACGAGCAGAACGATCTCGAACTGGTCGTGCCCGAGACTCTCAACCTGGCTCGGATGGACGCTGCCGCAGCGCGACGGACCCGCAGCATCATCATGTTCCTCGGTCCCTTGATGCACCGCGTCGACGAGTTCGAACTGCCCTATGCCGGCGGTTGCGATCTGGGGACTCGCACGGTCGAACCGCACATGACGGCACTGCGACCGTTCGGACTCAAGGTCCTGGCCACCGACGGCAGCTATCACGCCTCGGCCGCCAGCGGCGTCTCGCCCGAGCGGCCGATCGTCCTGACCGAGCGCGGCGATACGGTCACCGAGAACGCCCTGCTGGCTGCGGCCCGGAACGAGAGCGTCACGGTCATCCGCAACGCCAGCCCGAACTACATGGTCCAGGACCTGTGCTTCTTCCTCGAGAAGCTCGGCGTCCAGATCGAGGGCATCGGCACCACCACCCTGCGGGTCACCGGCAAGCGCGACATCCGTGGCGACGTCGACTACGCCCCCAGTGAAGACCCGATCGAGGCGATGAGCCTCATCACCGCAGCGATCGTCACGAGTTCGGAGATCACGGTCCGTCGCGTCCCCATCGAGTTCATGGAGATCGAGCTGGCGCTGCTCGAGGAAATGGGTTTCCGGTACGACCGCTCTGACGAGTACCTCGCCGAGAACGAGCACACTCGCCTGGTCGACATCACGACGCATCCCTCACGACTGCGCGCGCCGATCGACAAGATCCACCCGATGCCATTCCCGGGTCTGAACATCGACAACCTGCCCTTCTTCGCGGTCATCGCGGCGCAGGCCGAGGGCCAGACGATGTTGCACGACTGGGTCTACGAGAACCGGGCGATCTATCTGACCGAGTTGAACAAGCTCGGCGCCCAGGTCAAGCTGCTCGATCCGCACCGCGTGCTGATCGAGGGCCCGACGCACTGGAGCGGTGCCGAACTGGTCTGCCCACCGGCCCTGCGCCCCGCCGTCGTCATCCTGATCGCGATGCTCGCCGCCAAGGGCACGTCCGTGCTGCGCAGCGTGTACGTCATCAACCGTGGGTACGAGGACCTGGCGCTGCGGCTCAACGCGCTGGGCGCCGAGATCGAGACGTTCCGCGACATCTGAGCCGGAAGTCGGCCGATTCGGGTCGCCGGTGCCCTAGGTTGGTCGCGTGGGGACACCGTCGTACCTCGAACCTGAACCGCCGATCGCCTTCGCGCACCGCGGCGGTGCCACCGTGGCGCCGAACGTCGGCATCGAGAACTCCCTCGCCGCCTTCACCCACGCGTACGAGCTCGGTTACCGGTACATGGAGACCGATGTCCGCTGCAGCAACGACGGCGTCGTCTATGCGTGTCACGACGCGCGACTCGACCGGCTACTGGGCCGCGATGCGGCGATCGCCGATCTGAGTTCGACCGAAATCGACGCAGCACTGCTGGGCGACCGCGAACCGATCGTCCGGCTCGAGACACTCGTCGACGCCTTGCCCGGCGCGCGCTGGAACATCGACGTCAAGGCCGACGACGCCGTGATCCCCACGACCGGCCTGGTCGAACGCATGGGCGTGCTCGACCGGATCTGCCTCGCCTCGTTCTCGCATGCGCGCCTCGTACAGATGCGCGCCCTGCTCCCCCAGGTCGTCACCTCGGCCTCGTCCCGCGAGGTGGCCCAGATGGTCCTGGGGTTCCTGCCCAAGGCCCCCAGGATCTTCCAGATCCCCGTCAAGCACGGTCCGATTCCCGTGCTGACCAGACGCCTCCTCGACCGCGCCCATCGCGCCGGGCGGTTCGTCCACGTGTGGACGATCGACGACCCGCAGGAGATGCAACGGCTGGCCGACCTGGGCGTCGACGGCATCATGACCGACCGCACCGACCTGCTCAAGGACGTGCTCATCGCACGCGGACAGTGGAAGGAACCGGTATGAACGAAGCTTTGGTGGCACCACGTACCGACCGCAGCAAGGTGATCGCCTGGAGTTTCTGGGACTGGGGATCTGCCGCCTTCAACGCGGTGGTCATCACCTTCGTGTTCAACCGGTATCTCGTCCAGGCGGTCGGTGACGATCTGCCCGGCCGGGTATCGGCCAGTTCGTGGTTGGCTTGGTCGCTGGGCGCCAGTGGCTTGTTCATCGCCGTTCTCGCGCCGGCCATGGGTCAGCGTGCAGATGCGCGTGGACGGCGCAAGCGCAGTCTGGCGATACTCACCGCGGCCGTCGTGGTGGTGACTGCCGCGATGTTCTTCGTGCGCGACGACTACCACTACCTGTGGTTCGGGCTCGTCCTCGTGTCGATCGGATCCGTGCTGTTCGAACTGTCCCAGGTGCCGTACTTCGCCATGCTGCGCCAGGTCTCCAGTCCTGACCACGTCGGGCGGGTCTCGGGCATCGGTTGGGCTTTCGGATATGTCGGCGGCATCGTCTTGCTCGCGATCTGTCTGGTCGGATTCATCCTCGGAGATGGCGACACCCGCGGTCTGCTCAACGTCACCACCGAGGACGGGCTCAACGTGCGGCTCGTGGCCCTCCTGGCCGCGGCATGGTTCGCGATCTTCGCACTTCCACTGTTCCTGGTCATTCCGGAGTTGCCGGCAACTGCCACCCCGGATAGCGCGTCCGTGGGATTCTTCGAGTCCTACCGTGTCCTCTGGAACGACATATGTCGAATGTGGAGGGACGATCGGTCCACCCTCCAGTTCCTCATCGCAAGTGCGTTCTATCGCGATGGGTTGTCCGGCGTGTTCACCTTCGGTGCGATCCTGGCCGGCACGGTCTACGGGTTGGCAGACCAGGACGTCATCATCTTCGGCATCGTCTCGAACATCTCCGCTGCGGCCGGCGCAGCGGTCGGTGGCTGGCTCGATGACAAGATCGGTGCCCGGGCGGTCATCGCCGGCTCGCTCGTGGCCATGCTCGGGGTCGCCGTGGTCCTGTTCTTCGGCCATGGCCCCGCGATCTTCTGGACCTTCGGCCTGCTGTTGTGCATCTTCGTCGGTCCGGCCCAGTCGGCATCACGTTCCTATTTGGCCCGGATCACCGAGCCCGGCAAGGAAGGTCAGAACTTTGGCCTGTACGCGATGACGGGCCGCGCCGTGTCGTTCATGACCCCCACCCTGTTCGGTCTCTTCGTGTTCATCGGCGGCGAGGACCGGTGGGGAATCCTCGGCATCATGATCGTGCTGGCAGTGGGAGTGACCCTGCTCCTGCGTGTGCCGCGAGACGTGGGTGACAAAGCCACGCTCCCTCGCTAACCTTGCCGCGCGCCGTGTCTCGGCGTGAGAACCGGGGGAGACCACATGCATCACCATCACGCCACATGGCTCATACGTCTGATCTTGTCCAGCATCGCGACACTCACGCTGGTCATGGGCGGCCTCGTCTTGCCGGCCCAAGCGCATCCGGACGGTGTCACCGCAACACCGAACGGCGGCTTCGCCGGCACGACAGTCACGAAGTACACGATGATCAAGCGTTCGAAAGTGACTGATTTCGTCGATCGTCGCAAACGCCTTGCCACCTGCTCTGCGGGCAACAACAACACAACCTGCACGATCGCTTCCGGCGAGAGCGCGACCCGCACCTTCCAGGCCGCGTTCGGATTGAAGAACTCATGGGTCGCCAACCAACTGAGTATCAGTAGTTCATCGACGGTCACGGTGACGGTCGGGTGCTCCAAGAGGATCAAGAAGAACCGCAAGCTCGTCGCCTACTCCATCGGATCGCGCCACAGGTACAAGATCCGCAGGAAGACCACGAGTGCCGCGGGGACGTATGTCAGCACCAGCGGCTGGAAGTACACGTTCAACCCGTACAAGAACGGAATTCACTGCGAAGTCATCCAGTGAAATTTCCACCCACGATCTGAAACCACCTCCCTCTCAGGGGAATCTCACGCAACTGGCGTACGTTGGAATGGACGGAGACCTTCAGAAGGGGGACCGACCATGGCAGAACGAGCCTTGCGCGGAGCGCGGCTGGGAGCCCAGAGCTTCGAAGACGAGCGTGGTGTCGAGATGGCACCGCGTCAGCAGATTGAGTACGTGTGCGCCGACGGCCACACGTTCGTGGTGACGATGTCGGACGAGGCCGAGGTCCCGGCCGAGTGGGAAGACCCCAAGACGGGGCAGATCGGACGTCGGGTCGGCGGTGCCGAACCCGAGGCCAAAGAAGAGAAGCACGTCCGTACGCACTGGGACATGCTCCTGGAGCGCCGCTCCGAGGCCGAACTCGAGGACATCCTCTCCGAGCGGCTCGAGATGCTGCGCGGTGGCGAGATCGGCCCGCCGCATCTGCACCGCAAGACTAAGTCACGGAAGAAGTCGGTCAGCGCCTAACGCCTGAACGGATTCATCCGCTGGAGGCCCCACACGGTCACTCGTGTGAGGGCCTCTTTGACGATGTCGAAGCTCATCTTCGACTGCCCGTGCACGCGCTCGACGAACGTGACGGGCACTTCGGCGACCGCGAGTCCGGCGAGCCGGGCCTGGCGCGTCATGTCGATCTGGAAGCAGTACCCCTGGGACTCGACGGCATCGAGGTCGATCGCCTCCAGGGTCTCGCGCCGGAAGGCCCGGAAGCCCGCTGTGGCGTCCTTGACGCCCAGATTCAACATGAGCCGCGCGTACAGCGATGCGCCGCGCGACAGGAGCTCACGGCGCAGCGGCCAGTTCACGACCGAACCGCCAGGCACCCACCGCGAACCGAGCGTCAGCGGCACGCCGGAACGGGCCGAGTCGAGCAGTTTGCCCAAGTCCTCGGGCCGGTGCGATCCGTCCGCGTCCATCTCGACCAGCACGTCGTAGCCGGCGTCGAGCCCCCAGGCGAAGCCGGCGCGGTACGCCGCCCCCAGCCCTTCCTTGCCCTGGCGGTGCAGCACGTGGATCCGCGGATCGGCCTCCGCGAGCTTGTCGGCGATCTCGCCCGTACCGTCCGGCGAGTTGTCGTCGGCGACCAGGATCTCGACCTCAGGCTGCTGCTCGAGGACACTCTCGGTGATCCAACCGACGTTGTCAGCCTCGTTGTAGGTCGGGATGATGACCAACGTCCTCATGGTCGCTCCAATCGCAACTCGCGTTTACCGATGGCCCATCCTGCCACGGATATGAGACAGATCACCAACAGGATCCGGTTTCCCCACTCGGTCGCGGGCGTGGTGCCCTGTGCCAATTGAACCTCGTGAACCACGGTGGCGGGTACCTTCTCCGGCGCCCGGCCGACGACCCGGCCGGTGGGATCGACGATTCCCGTGATGCCGTTGGTCGAGGCCACCGTCACCCAACGACCGGTCTCGATCGCGCGGAGTCGCGAGATGGCCCACTGCTGCTGAGGCTGCACCCCCCGGCCGAAGTCCATGAAGCTGGCGTTGCTCGTCTGCACCGCCAGCACCTGCGCCCCTTGGTCGATCGCCCCGTGAACCGCACCGTCGTACGCGATGTCCCAACAGATCGTGAGCCCCATCGTCAGACCGTCGATGGTCATCGCCCCGGGCTCGTTCCCGGCCAGGATGTCGCGCGGAATGTCGCGATCGAAGCGCGGGACGAGGTTCCCCAGTTGGTTGCGGAGCGGCACGTACTCGCCGTACGGCACGACGTTCTGCTTGAGGTAGACGTCCTCGTGAGGGCCGTCGGCGTCCACCAGGACCGAGGCGTTGTAGGCCGAAGTCGGCGTGGGGCCGTCCAGGATCGCGCCGACCAGGATGGGAGCGCCGACCTGCCGGGACAACGCCGTGACGGTGTCCCTCGCGAAGTCGTTCGTGAAGACATCTAGGTCCGAACCGTTCTCGGGCCAGATCACCAGGTCGACGGGCTGGTCGATCCGCCGGGTCTCGGCCACGTGCAACCGGAAGATCTCGGTCCGGCCCCAGTCGAGGAACGGCCCTGGCGTGTTGCCCTGCACGACCGCGATCGTGCGAGTCTCTCCCCCGTCGGCAATACCCACCGGCAGCAGGAATCCGATCACCGGAACCGCCATCGCCACGAGCAGGGCGGAGAAGCGCCGGTCCGTGAGCGCCACGACGAGCAGGCCAGCCATCAGCGCCATCAACCAGGTCGTGCCCGGCAGCGCCACGAGACGGACCCAGCCCTCCAGCGGCGTGTCGAGCGAGGTGTGCGCCAGCCGTCCCCACGGGAAGCCGCTCAGCGGGAAGGCGCCGCGCACCGCCTCGCCGACCGTCCACACGCTCGCTGCCGCGACGGGCCAGTACGGCGCCCACACGGCTGCTCTCAGCACCCACACGATGACCGCGATGAACAGCGACTCGATGAGTACCAGCGCGACCCAGGCCCACGTGTCGACCGCGTTCATCCACCAGATGAGCGGTCCCATGAACGCCAGGCCGAAGACCAGACCGACCAGCAGCACAGATCGCACCGAATCGTCACGCAGCGTTCGGACCAGGTGCAGCAGTCCGGCGACGGTCAGGACCATGAGCCCCGGGACCGCCAGTGGCTCGAAGGCCGCAGCGGAAGCGGCACCGAGCAGCGCCGCGGCGAGGATCCGTCTCACAGTCGTACGAGTTCGCGCGGCGTGTTGTTCAGCACCTCGACACCGTCCGCGGTGCACACCACGATGTCCTCGATCCGCGCACCCCACTGACCCGGGAAGTAGATGCCGGGCTCGATGGAGAAGGCCATGCCCGGTTCGAGCTCACGCGTGTTGCCCTCGACGATGTAGGGCTCCTCGTGCGTCTCCTGACCGATGCCATGGCCCGTGCGGTGGATGAAGCGATCGCCGTAGCCGGCATCGGCGATGATCCGGCGGCCGACCGCGTCGACCGACGCGGCCGTCACGCCCGGCCGGGCGTGCTCACGCTGAGCCTGCTGGGCGCGCTGGAGCACCTCCAGCATGGCGATGTATCCGGGATCGGGTTCCCCGCCGGCCACGTAGTTGCGCGTCGAGTCCGAGCAGTAGCCGGCGGCGTTCGTCCCACCGATGTCCACGACGACCGGCTCGCCCGCGCCGATCACCCGGTCCGACAGTTCGTGGTGCGGCGAGGCGCCGTTCGGGCCGGAACCGACGATCACGAAGTCGACCTGCTCGTGACCCTCCTCGATGATGGCGCGCGCAATGTCTGCACCCACTTCGCGTTCGGTGCGGCCGGGGCGGAGCCATTCGCCCATCCGCGCGTGGACGCGGTCGATCGCCGCGCCGGCATCCCGCAGGGCCGCGACCTCGGCGGCGTTCTTGACGGCGCGGAGGCTGGACACCAGCTCGCCGCCGAGCACGAAACCCGACTCGGGCAGCGCGGCCTGCAGCGCGAACACCCGCGACGCCCACATCTGGTCATCGACGGCCACCACGTCGACGTCGCCGATCAGATCGGCCACCACGGCGTACGGGTCGTCGGTCTCCCCCCACGTCACGATGGGCATCGTGACCCCCGCGGCCTGAGCCGCAGCGAACTCCAGGGCGGGAACCACCAAGGTGCTGCCGGACTGCGTCACGACCAGGCAGGTCAAGCGCTCCAGCGGAATGGCGGCGTAATCGGTCAGGTAGCGCAGGTCGGCACCCGGGGTCACCAGTAGGGCGTCGATTCCATACTGGCCGGCGAGGATGCGGGCACGGTCGAGGCGTTCGGTCACACCCTGAGGTTATCTGGCGCAACCTGTCGACCTGTGTGAACGTGGTGGGGTACTGCACCACACCACCAGGATCGGGGGATCCATGAAGAAGGCAGTCATCGCCGTATCAGCGGCAGTCCTCACCGCCGGAGTCGTCACCGCGTCACCCGCCGTGGCCAAGGGCGGATCGCCTCAGTCGGGACCGACAGCTCCCCAAGGTCAAGCCACGAAGCTGACCAAGGCCGTCACCGTCAACGGGATTCTGAAGCATCTGCGTCAGTTCCAGTCCATTGCCAACAAGAACGACGGAAACCGGGCGTCGGGGCTCGCGGGCCACGAAGCCTCCGTCGACTACGTGGCGCGTGAACTCCAGAAGTCCGGTTACGACGTGACCAAGCAGGCGTTCGAGTTCCCGTTCTTCCAAGAACTCAGTCCGACCACGCTGACGGTCGACGGCGCCGAGATCGAGACCTCGATCTTCACGTACAGCGGCAGCGGCAGCGTCACGGGCCCGATCGTGCCGACGAACGACGTGCAGGTCCCGCCCGGTGACGAGCCGAACAGCAGCACGTCCGGCTGTGAGGCATCCGACTTCGAAGCGGCTCCCGCCGAACCGGCCATCGCGCTGGTCCAGCGGGGAACCTGCGACTTCGCCGTCAAGGTCGACAACGCCGTGGCCGCCGGCTACGACGCCGTTATCGTCATGAACGAGGGTCAGGCGGGCCGTACCGATCTGATCGCCGGGACCTTGGGCACGCCCAAGGACGTGCCGGTCACGGGGGTCACGTTCGACCAGGGCGCTGCCCTGTTCGCGGCTGACGCGCCCACCGGCAGCCTGACCACCGAGGTCGAGGCCGATCCGAACCGTGTGACCTGGAACGTCATCGCCGATCTGCCCAAGAAGGAACTGAAGAAGATCAAGAACCGTGACCAGGTCGTGGTCGTCGGTGCGCATCTGGACAGCGTCACCGAAGGTCCGGGCATCAACGACAACGGGACCGGCTCGGCGGGCATCCTCGAGATCGCCAAGCAGCTCAAGAGCACCAAGCTCACCGGCAAGCTGCAGCGCCCGGTCCGCTTCGCGTTCTGGGGCGCCGAGGAACTCGGTCTGCTGGGTTCCGAACACTACGTCGCGAACCTGTCCCAGGACGAGTTGTCGACGATCTACGCGAACCTGAACTTCGACATGATCGGTTCGCCGAACTATGCGCGCTTCGTCTACGACGGTGACGGCTCCGACGGCGACGCCGGACCGGCCGGTTCGGATGCGATCGAGAAGATCTTCACCGGCTACTTCGACAGCAAGAAGTTGGCGCACGAGCCCACGGCGTTCGACGGACGTTCGGACTACGGTCCGTTCATCGAAGTCGGAATCCCCGCCGGTGGTCTCTTCTCGGGTGCCGAAGGAGTCAAGACGCCCGAGCAGGTCGCGCTGTACGGCGGCACGGCCGGGGTCGCGTATGACAAGTGCTATCACCAGGCCTGCGACAACATGACCAACCTCAACACGAATGCGTTGAACGAGTTGGGCGACGCTGCGGCGTTCTCGGTCGCCACGCTGGGTCTGTCGAAGGCCGGTCTCTACCCCGATGCGAGCCGCAAGGCACCGAAGAAGGGGAAGAAGGCGCACGGCAAGTCGTTCGGCAAGCACTCGCACGGTCACGCGGGCAGGAGCCGCTGACTCGGTGATCGAGTGAGACCGGATCTCGATACACCGTCTCGCTGCGCTCGCCCGCACTCGATCGGCGGACTCGGCGGACTCGGCGATCGAGTAGCTCGTGAGCGCAGCGAACGGCGTATCGAGCTGGTGGGAGGCTGC
>CAYYQO010000013.1:26219-31301 GCA_964473845.1 uncultured Aeromicrobium sp. | reverse complement strand
TGCTGATCCGGGTCCGCCGCAGGCTGGGCCGGATCAAGCGGCGGCTGTTCTCGCGGTCCTGAACCCCGGTGGCGGGGCATACACCACTTCGCGGATGTTCGGTGGCCTGTCTCACCCACCGCGACGGCCTTGGTGCATCCCTGGCCTGTGCCACGATGACCGAGTGAAGCGGACCGATCTCGTGGACGGGTACGACAAGGGCCTCACGGCTGGAGAGATCCGCCGCTGTTGTCGCGGTTGACCGCACCCGCCACGTTCCCGATTGCTCCTCGCCACCGCACGCCTCACGAGGGAGATCTCCCGACATGTTTTCACTCCGCACGGTGCACAGCGTCAGCACCGCCTCTTCGACCGGGACGGTGAGTGATGCTTGATCTGCGCCGCATGATGCTGCTCGTGGACCTGGCCGACCTCGGCACGGTCACGGCCGTCGCCCAGCGGCGGGACATCACGAGTTCGGCCGTCTCGCAGCAGTTGCGCGTCCTCGAGGACGAGGCTGGTGCGATCCTCTTCCGCAAGGAAGGGCGGGTGTTGGGACTGACCCGCAGCGGCAAGGTGCTGGTCGAACACGTCCGGCGCGTGCTGTATGCCGTCGACGAGGCGACGAGCGCGGTGGCGGCGACCAAGAACGGCGTCTCCGGGCAGGTGGTCGTCGGGGCGTTCAACATGGCGGTCAACTTGTTCGCCGTGCCGCTGATTCGGCGGCTGAGCGCCGTTCAACCCGACATCCATGTCCAGACGCAGCAGCACAGCACCTCCAGTGCGCTGCGGCTCCTGCGCCAGGGCGAACTGGATCTGGCGATCACGGCCACGCACGACTTCAACTGCCCCGAGAACTTCGGCGGGCTCGTGAGGTACGAACTACTCGTCGAACCGATGGTCCTCGTCGCCCCGGGCCATGTGCATCGCAACATCCGCAACCGCGGGCTGGTGGCCCTGGCGGACGAACCGTGGGTGACCGGTGGACCGGACTCCTCGCTGAATGCTGCCGTTCAACTGATCGCCGAGAACGCGGGGTTCGACCCGAAGATCAAGCATCGGTTGGTCGGTGCGCACAACATCTGCGAACTCGCGGCGACGGAGATCGCCTCCGCTGTGGTGCCGCTGCATGCGATACCGCCGCGGCTGCGCGCGTTGATCGTCGACGGTGTGACGATCGGCAACCGCACGTACAGTGCGGTGGTCCGGGAGGGCCGTCAGCGCGATCCGGGCATCGCCGCCATCGTGCGAGAACTGAAGTTCATCGCCGCAGATATCGGTGCGGACCTCGACGACCTCAGCCCCGATCCGCGGCAGTGGGGCGACCTGGCTCGCGTGTCGTAGCACCGGATTCACCCTGCAGGTGGCAGCAGATGCGGGTTCACCCCGCGGATGAGCTCGTCGGTGTGGAACGTCGCGCGTGACAGCCGCACGATCCACGGCGCGGCGGAGTCGTCATCGTTCGCCTCCCATTGCAGTCCTTCCCGGTGGGCGGGGATCACGACGACAGCGCCCGCGGACGGCTCCCACGCAAGGACGGCGTCGTACAGGCCGGGGTATTCGTCGACGCCGAACTCGGCGTCGACGCGAGCCAGTGGGGTCGTGCTGGTCGGCGGTGCGTCCTGCCACGTCCACGAACGCACCGAGGTGGCCCACGTCACGAGGTACCCGCGACCGATGTCACCCAGCGCGGCGTTGCGCGCCCGCGACGGAGGCAGACCCTTCAACCAGGGGGCGAGCGTCCGGTGCCATGCGAGGGTTGCCGCCAGTTCGGGTGACACCAGGGCCAGGTCGGCAGCGAGCCCATCGGTCGCCTCGGTGGATTCGGTGGCGCCGATCGCCAGGCGCCGGCTGCTGATGAAATCGTGCGCCTCGCGCAGCGCGGCCAGACGCGCCCCGCCAGGTTCCTCGAGCGCCGCTCGCACGGGAAGGGCCGGGTCGGCGAGGATCTCGCGGAGCGTCTCGACCGTGTCCGCGTCCCAGGACGCGACAGCATTGGCGGGGGAGTCGGTCATGACTCAGCGGCTCCTGTGATGGGGAAAGGCGCGCAGGGCCCGAGGAGGGATGCCGAAGGTGGCTCGGTGGGTGACGTCGAAGAAGGCGTTGATGCCGTTGCGGCGGCGGGCGCCGACCGACCTGTGGTAGTCCGAACCGTCAGCCGCGTTCATGATCGCGCGGGTGTTGTTGAAGTCGCGGAGTTCGCGCTGCAGCGACACGAAGTGCGTCCCCGGCCGGTCGCCGTCGAGGGTGGCGAAATCGCGCCGATTGATGACCGGCACGTTGTTCACCCGGGCGCGGGCCGCTGCCTGCGCGTGGCCGACGATGCCGTACTCGCTCACCGTCTGCTCGTACTTCTCGTAGTCGCTCGGTGCGTCCTCGGTGAGGACATCGGCCCGGTCCGCGCTGATGGTCGGGGCGTAGAGCAGCGCCGCCTGGCTGTCGCGGTCCAGCGCATGCCACCGGTCGACGTCCAGCTCGATGCGGCTCACGTGTTGTGTGGTTCCGCCTGCCAGGGGGCCCGACTCGATGGTGATCCCAGGTTCTGGAGCCTGGTTGCCGCGATGGACGGAGTGGAAGCCGAACAGCAACGGAGAACTCGCAGGGATGCCAAGGTCCGGCAACGCGTCGGTCGGCAGACCGGCCCCGACGAATCCGGACCGGACCTCCCGCACCGTCAGGAAGTCACCTGGGCCTCGCGCGCCGAACAGCGCCTCCTGGGCCGCGTCGAGGATCTCCGCATGATCGCTGGCGAGGTGGAAGGCCGCGTGGGCGGTGTCGATCACGGGGTCCTCCCACCGTGACATGCGCGCGGGAACGTTGACGAGTCCGCCGTGCTCGGTGTGACGGTCCCACCATGCCGGGCCCCAGCCAACCGTGGACAGCAGGCCGTCGCGCCCGTGGGAGTAATGGCGTTCCAGGTGGAACAGCACTGATTCCAAGTGGGTGGCGGCCGCTGGACCCGGCGCACCGACGACATCGGCCAGGACCACGAGGTGCCGCGTCGGGGGCACCGGTCTGCCGAGTTCGTCCGCGCCGAAGGTGTCTTCCCAGAAGTGCTGTCCGGGTGGTCGCCCGTCACTCACGCGGGCACCGACTCGCGCGCCAGGACTGCCTCCCAGTCCTGCGGCAGAGCCCGGAAATCACTGACCAGATCCGACGTGCCCTGCAGCGGGATGCTCAGGTTGAAGACCGCGGCACTGCGGCCGACGGCGGACTCGGGGTTCTCGATCGCGGTGATCACGGCGTCGGCGAGACCGTCGCGGCTCACGAGACCGTCGGCGTGCAGGTCGTTCGTCAGCCGGGTCCGGTACCACTCGTCGTGGATGGTCGAGAGCCACGTCGGGCGAAGTACGGTCCACGAGTTCGTTCCGGCCCGCACGTGAGCCTCCAGCGCCTGCAGGCTCGAGGTGCTCGGCTTGGCGTTCTTGTGCGCGCGACCGTGTCCGACGAGGAAGTGCGACACCAGGACGACGTGGAGGTCGGGGCGCCGGGCGCTCACCACGTCGAGCACCCGGTGGCCGATGAGTCGGCCTGCCTCGTTGCCATCCAGGGGTTGCCACATCCCGGTCGCGGTCGCGACCGTCGGAGCCACGATCAGCGCATCCGCCTCGTCCAGTGCTTCGTGCAGGTGTCGCTCCGTCACGCCGCCACCCTCGGGTCGGCGATACGTGTGACCGCGGGCGGCGGCGAGCTGCTCGGCCTGCTCGCTGGAGTTCCAGATTCCGTGGACGAGTGGGAACTGTGGGTTGTTGCCCTCGGCCAGGACGGGGGCCAACTCGACGATGGTTGCCATGACGCGGTTTCTCCTTGGGTGAGGCCGACGTGGTGCAGCCAGTCTCAGGTCGTGACGACGCCCAGAACAACGCAGGACAACTACACCTTTCTGGTAGACAATCCCTCGTTGTCGGGCCCTGTTCTCCGATTAGCCTCGAATTCACCAAGGAGGCTGACCCGTGACCCGACGCCAACTGCACTTCAACGCGTTCCTCATGACGACCGGACATCATGAGGCCTCGTGGCGCCTGCCGGAGACTGATCCCTTCGCCGGAACCCATCCCGAGCACTACGTCAACCTCGCGCGAATCGCCGAGCGCGGCAGGTTCGACTCCGTGTTCCTGGCGGACAACTCGCAGCTTCTCGATGGCGTCGGGCGTCGGCCCGCGGGCGTCCTCGAGCCCTTCACCCTCCTGACCGTGCTCGCCGGGGCCACCGACCGGATCGGGCTGGTCGCCACCGCGTCGACCACCTACAACTCGCCGTACAACCTGGCACGCAAGTTTGCTTCCCTGGATCACGTCAGCCGGGGTCGGGCGGGCTGGAACATCGTGACCTCGGCCACGGCAGGCGCCGCGAGGAACTTCGGCCTGAGCGACGTGCCGGACCACGGCGACCGCTACGCCCGCGCCACCGAGTTCGTCGAGGTGGCCAAGAAGCTCTGGGACAGCTGGGAGGACGACGTCGTCGTGGCGGACCGGGCGAGCGGCGTCTGGGGCGACGAGACGAAGATCCATCCGGCCGGGCACGTCGGCCGGTACTTCTCGGTGGCCGGAGCCCTGAACATTCCGCGGTCGCCCCAGGCGTATCCGCTGCTGGTGCAGGCCGGGTCCTCCGAGGACGGCAAGCGGTTGGCCGCGCAGTTCGCCGAGGCGGTCTTCACGGCCCAGCAGACCCTCGCCGAGGGACAGGCCTTCTACGCCGACGTCAAGAAGCGCGCCACGGAGTTCGGCCGTGACCCCGAATCGATCAAGATCCTGCCGGGCATCGTTCCGGTGATCGGCAGCACCGAGGCGGAGGCGCTGGCCAAGGAGCAGGAGCTCGACGAGGCGATCGTCCCGGAACACGCGCACCGGCAACTGGCCGAGACGCTTCGTATCCCGATCGAACGGTTGCCGCTCGACGAGCAACTTCCCGACGACCTGTTGCCCGAGGACGAGATCCAAGGCGCCAAGAGTCGCTACACGCTCGTGACCGACCTGGCCCGACGGGAGCAGTTGACCGTGCGGGAACTGATCGGGCGACTCGGCGGAGGTCGCGGGCATCGCACGTTCACCGGCACCCCAGATCAGGTGGCCGACACGATCCAGCACTGGTTCGAGAACGGGG
>CAYYQO010000013.1:3966-26209 GCA_964473845.1 uncultured Aeromicrobium sp. | reverse complement strand
CGGACGGCAGCAACGCCGGCATGATGTTGAAGCCGTCCGGGCTGGAGCAGTTCGTCGACCACGTGGTGCCGATCCTGCAGTCTCGCGGCCTGTTCCGCACCGAGTACACCGACACGACGCTGCGGGGCCACTATGGTCTGCCGCGTCCGGCCAACACCAATCTGTTGACAGGGAGCCTGACACGATGACCACGCACGACACCACCACCACCGCCGCCGAGCGCGCCGCCGAATCGTTGCGCCTGCTCGGCTACGGGGCGAACAGCCTGATCGCCCCCGTCGAGGGCATCGACCACGACGTCGCCGTCGTCGGGGCGGGCCAGAGCGGTATCGCGATCGCGTACTCCCTGCGTCGTGCCGGAATCCAGAACGTGACGGTGCTCGATGCCGGTCCCGACGAATCCACCCTCGCGTGGCGCAGAACCGCCCGGATGAAGACGCTGCGGACGCCGAAGACCGCAGCCGGCCCGGAGCAGGGAGTGCCCGCGCTGACCTTCCAGGCGTGGTACGAGAGCATCCATGGGGCCGGATCGTTCGAGCAGATCGGTCGCATCGCGACGCCCGACTGGGCTGACTACGTGGACTGGTTCCGGCGTCAGGTCGGGGTCGAGCCTCGGCGCGGGGTCCGGGTCACCGACCTCTCGCCGTCGGACTCCGGGATCACGCTGCACCTGGAACAGGACGGGCGGTCCTGGACCGAACGGGCTCGCAAGGTCGTTCTCGCGACCGGAGTCTCCGGTACGGGCGGGCCGTACGTTCCCGCGGTGCTGCATGGGCTGGATGAACAGCTCTGGGCGCACACATCCGCCGACATCGACTTCGCCGCGTTGCGTGACAAGTCCGTCGCGGTCCTCGGCGCCGCCGCGTCGGCCTTCGATGCGGCCGCTACGGCGCTGGAGGCGGGAGCCGCCGAGGTCCACGTCTACAGTCGCCGCCCGGAAGTGGCCGTCCCCGCCGAGAGCGGGCCGCGCCCCAACCCGCTCGTGCAGGACGTGTATCACCTGCTGCCCGACGACAAGCGCTGGCAGCAGCGGCTCAAGGCGGCCCGTGCCGGATCCAACGTCCCGCAGGATTCGGTGGACCGCGTCGCCGCCTTCTCCAACTACCACCTGCACGTCTCTGCCGAATGGAAGGACGCGTCCGAACAGGACGGGCGGGTCGTCGTCGAGGCTGCGGACGGTACGGCGACGTTCGACTACGTGATCGCCGGCACCGGCTACCAGCAGGATCCCGCGACCCGCTCCGAACTCGCGTCGTTGGCCCCTTACGTGGCCCGGTGGTCCGACGTCCACACGCCGGCCGAGGGCGAGGAGATCGCATTGGCCGGGGCGGCGCCCTACCTCGGCCCGGGCTACCAGTTCACCGAGCGCAAGCCAGGTACCGCGCCCTGGCTGGCTGACATCCACGTCTTCAGCATCGGTGCGAGCATCAGCTTCGGGCGACCCGTCGGGGACATCCCCAGCGCCCGGTCGGGCATTCCGCGGCTCGTGGAGGCCATCGCCCGCGATCTGGTCCTCGCCGATCTGGAGGCGGCCGCGGAAGCGTCCGCCGCGGGCAAAGCCTGAGCCATGTCGACTCTCGTGAGTGATGCCCCACGCCTGTCCGTGGGGTTGCGGCTGCGGGTCCGCGCATCGCGCGTGGCGATCGCGACCCTGCGGTGGGCCGCGATCCTGGTCCCCGTCTTCCTCCTCGCGACCTTCATCACCTTCCTTTTGGGCGTGATCTCCGGCATCGATCCGGTCTACGTCAGGTTGGGGGAGAACCCGACGCAGGCCCAGGCCGATGAACTCACCAGGATGCTGCGGCTAGACGACCCGTTCCTCATTCAGTACTGGCGCTGGCTGTCGGGCACGTTCCAGGGGGACTTCGGGCACAGTTGGGTGTCGCTGACGCCGGTGGGCGATGTCATCCTCCGCCGCGCCGCCATCAGCCTCAGCATCGCGGTGCTGGCCCTCGTGATCGGCGTCGTGGGCGGTGCCCTGCTGGGCATCCTGGCGGTCAAGTTCCACCAGACGTGGGTGGACCGCTCGATCACGTTCTTCACGACCGTCATGGCGGTGATGCCCGCCTTCATCATGGGCATCGCCCTGATCCTGATCTTCTGCGTGTGGTTCCCGCTGCTGCCGTCGGCGGGATACATCGAGCCCCGTGAGGGAGTCGGGTTGTGGCTGTCGCACGCCATCTTGCCGGCCATCGCCCTGAGCCTGGACATGATCGCGGACGTCGCCCGGCAGCTGAGGACTTCGATCCTCGGCACGCGCAACGAGAACTACCTGCTGGGCGCGCAACTCAACGGCTACTCCGGGACCCGCCTCCTGTGGGGCTACTCGATCCGGAACAGCGCCGGTCCCGCGCTCACGCTCGTCGGTCTCAAGTTGCCGAGCCTGCTGGGTGGAGCCGTGATCACCGAGTCCATCTTCGGCATCGCCGGAATGGGGAAGTACGCCGCCGAATCGGCGCTCTCAGGAGACGTGCCCGCTGTTCAGGGTGTGCTCGTGATCTCCATCGCCGCGGTCGTGTTCTTCAACTTCCTGGTCAATTCGGTCTTGAACGTCCTGACGCCGTCAGGCCAGAGGGGAGCGTGAGTCGACGATGCTGCGCTATGTGTGGGGGCGGTGGACCGGCAAGGTCGCGTCGATCGTGATCGTCGCGCTGGTCGTCATCGGCGTCTTCGGCAAGGTCCTGGCGCCCCAGGACCCGACGGCCTCGGTCGGTGAGTTGCTGGACGGGCCCTCGATCCAGCACTGGTTCGGCACGGACTACATGGGCCGCGACGTCTTCAGCCGCATGCTCGACGGTGCCGGGATCAGCCTGCTCGGGGCATTGCTGGTCAGTGTGGTGGCGTTCATCGTCGGCACGGCGCCGGGCATCCTGTCGGTGTACTTCGGCAGGTTGTTCGAGTGGGTGAGCCTGCGCCTGGTCGACACGATCATCTCCCTGCCGTTCCTGATCGTCGCGGTGGCCGCGACCGCGTTGATCGGCAACGGTCTGCTCGGGGCGCTCATCGTCGTCGGCGTGCTCGTGTCACCGGTCTTCTACCGAGTCGCGCGATCGGTCGCACTGCAGTCGATCTCCTCGGACTACGTGCTCGCGTCGCGTCTTCTCGGTGCGTCCTGGTTCTGGGTGGTGCGCCGGCACATCCTGCCCCGGTTGCTGCCCGCGCTGGCCGTCACCTTCGCGAACACCGTGGCGTCAGGACTGATCGTGATCTCGTCGCTGGCCTTCCTGGGGATCGGCGTGCAGCCGCCGGCGGCCACGTGGGGCGGGGTGCTCGCCTCAACGCTTCCGTACATCAGCCAGAACCCGATCGGCCCGGTGATCCCGGCACTGATCATCATCGTGGCGGTCTGGTCCGTGCATGCGTTCGCCGACCTGCTGCGCGACGCCGAGACCGAGATCGCCCCCGATGCTCATGCCCCCGATGCCCGCGAGACTCCGGTCAGCCACGAGTTGGCGATCACAGATGAGGTGAAGAAGTGACCCCTACAGCAACGCACGTCGCGACCGACCGTTCCGCGGTGAACGAGGTGGCGTCTGCACCGCCGGTCAACGTCCGCAATCTCTCGTTGGCGTCGGACCAGCCGATCCTCAACAACGTCAGTGTGCGGCTGGAGCGAGGCAAGGTCCTGGGCATCGTGGGGGAGTCCGGCAGCGGCAAGACGCTGCTCGTGAAGTCCATCCTCGGTGTTCTCCCGACGACGGTTCGACGCACCTCCGGCTCCGTCGAGCTGTTCGGTGAGGACTCCAGCGAGTTCACGCCCAAGCAGTGGCGGGCGTTGTGGACGAGTCGACTGGGCTCCGTGTTCCAGGACCCGGGCAGTTTCCTGAATCCCTCGTACACCGTCCTGCGTCACTTCGAGGAGTTCTACCGCATCGCGCTGAAGGTGCCGCGTGCCGAACGGGCGACTCGGGCGCTCCAGGCGCTCGAGTCCGTGAACATTCGCGAGCCCGAGCAGGTGCTCACCCGCTATCGCCATGAGCTCAGCGGTGGCACGCTGCAACGCATCGTCATCGCGCTGGCACTGGCCCGTGAGCCGGAGATCTTCGTGGCGGACGAAGCGACGACGGCCCTGGACGTGACGGTCGAGGCCGAAGTGCTGGATCTGATCTCCGATCTCAAGGAGAGCAGCAACCTGTCGGTGATCGTCGTGTCGCACGACCTGTCCGTCGTCGCCCGCCTCGCCGACGACGTGATCGTGCTCAGGGACGGGGACCTCGTCGAGGCCGGGCCCACGGACCAGCTCCTGAACTCGCCGAAGTCGGATTACCTACGCCTGCTGATCGACTCCTACACGAAGTACGGCATCGACCAGGACCCGGAACGTCTGGCCGCCGAATCCGCTCGGGTCGGGTGAGGAGGGATCATGCTCGAAGTCAACAACCTCGAGGTCACGTACCACGGTCGACGTGGGCACAACCACGTCCTCAAGGACGTGAGCGTCTCGGTCGCGGAAGGTGAGGCCGTCGCGGTGATCGGTGAGTCCGGCTCCGGGAAGACGACGCTGGCGCGTTCGATCCTCGGCGTCGTCGCGCCACAGTCCGGCGAGGTGATCTTCGAAGGAACGGACCTGACGAGGCTCAAGCGGGATGCGCGCACGCGCTTTCGGCGCACGGGCCAGATCAACTATGTCTTCCAGGACACCTTGCAGAGCCTCGACCCGGGGGTGTCGGTCGGCGAATCCACGATCGAACCGCTGCTCGTCCAGTCGCGCACCACGAGGACCGTCGCCGTCGAGCAGGCACGTCAGTTGTTCGAGCGGTTCGGGCTGAGCCAGTCACTCTTCGATCGCTTGCCCGCCCAGTTGTCCGGCGGGCAGCGCCAGCGGGTCGGCCTGATCCGGGCTCTCGTCCAGCAGCCGAAACTCCTGATCCTCGACGAGCCGCTCAGCGCCCTCGACGCGGCGAACAAGGCCTCCACGATCGAGCTCCTCTCCGATCTGAGCAAGGAGGGCATCGCCCTGCTGCTGATCACCCACGACATCGGGTCGGTCGCGGCGATCACCGAGCGCACGTACGTCCTGTGGCAGGGGAGGGTCGTCGAGGAGGCGGGCACGTGGGATCTCATCCGCCAGCCGAAACACGTCTATGCGGAGTTGCTGGTCGGCTCGGCAGGCAGCTTGTTCGACCACGGCATGACGAAACAGCAGCGGGCAGAGCTGCGACGACGGGTGGAACTGGCGGCCGTCGAGGTCCAGTGACCGAGTAGGGCAACTTAATGAAGTCCGTAGGTGATACCCCTCGGAACAAATGTCGAGTTAGTTGATCGTATTACTAGGCAATTCAGCCGTGAACCCTTGAAGGAGTCCCCCATGAGTCCGAAGTCCCTCTGGCGCGCCACCCGCGTGGCCGTGATCGTCAGCGTTGCGTCCCTGGCGCTGACCGCATGCGGGGGAGGCTCCTCCGAGTCCTCGGACGAGGCTTCGGGAGGGGGGACCATCAAGTGGGCGGTCGTGATCCCGCCGGACTGGGATCCGGTCATCCAGGCCCAGCACTACCCGCAGTACTACTCGAGCCTGGTCTACGAACCACTGGTCGGTGTGGACGAGAAGGGCCAACCCGCTCCGGGCCTGGCGGAGAGCTGGGACTTCAGCGCCGACGGCACCACGTTGACGCTGAACCTTCGGGAAGGCCAGGAGTTCACGGACGGCACCCCCGTTGACGCCGAGGCCGTCAAGGCCTTCTTCGACCGTGCGCTGACCGAGGAGGACTCGGCCCGCAAGGTGGACTTCGAGTCCATCGACACCGTCACGGCCGACTCGCAGTGGAAGGTGACGTTGCACCTGAAGCGACCCAACTACCCGATCCTGCTGCGCCTCGGGCCGAAAGCCGGACAGGTGCCCAGCCCGGCGATCGCCCCGCAGGACCTCAAGCAGAACCCGGTCGGTGCCGGTCCGTTCAAGGTGACGGAGTTCGTCGAGGGCGACCACGTGTACCTGGAGAAGAACCCCGACTACTGGGACGCGGACAGCATCCTCGTCGACAAGGTCGAGTTCTACCCGTCCCCGACCGCAGGTCCCCAATCGGTCGCCGCCGTGACGTCGGGGCAGTACACGATCACGCTCGCGAACGATCCGACCACGCGCGCCGCCGCCGTCGGAGTCGAGGGCATCCGCGATTCGCCCCCCGGCAACGACAACAACTACTTCATCGACCTCAACGTCAGCGTCGCGCCGTTCAACGATCCCGAGGTGGTCAAGGCCGTGAACCTGGCGATCAACCGAGAAGAGTTCGTGGCGCGGGCCAACGCCGGGGTCGGCAAGCCGTCGACCCAGCCCTACCAGTCCGGTGACATCGGCTACGTCGAGTCGTTCCAGCCCGAGTTCGACATCGACAAGGCCAAGCAGGTCCTGGAAGCGGCCGGCTACCAGTCCGGAGACATCACGTTCGCCATTCCGTCGACGGCCCTCTACCAGTCGAAGGCAGAAGTCCTGCAGTCGCAGCTCAAGGCGATCGGCATCGAGACGACGATCGAGATCCTGCCGGACGCCGAGTCCGCGAAGCTGCTGGCCACGAAGTCGACGAAGTACCCGCTGGCGCTGTCCGGCACGCACAACTTCATCGACCCGCTGCAGACCTTCAGCCAGCAGTACGACCAGGACGGCAACGTCAACATCAGCGGCAAGGAGCCGGCGAACTTCGACGCGCTGCTCGCCAAGGCCCAGAACGTCCCGCTGGACTCGCCGGAGTACGCCGCAGCCGTCGAGGCTCTGGCCAAGGATTCGCTCGAGTTCCAGTCGAAGATCTACTACGCGACCTACAACTACTCGTACCTGCAGACGACGAAACTGTCGGATCTTCCGTCGCTGCCGGGTCAGATCAGCCTGAAGGGCGTCCGATTCAAGTGACGAACTCGTCCATCGGGGAACGTCCGGCGAAGGTCACGACGAAAGGTGTGGAGACGTCATGAGTGGGAACACTGCACGGATCACGATCATGCTGGGTACCGGCCAGCAGAACGCGTGGAAGCTCGCGCCGGCCGGCCGCTACCTGGAGTCGTTCGAGCACTACCTCCGGGTGGCGCAGGAAGCCGAGCGGGCCGGGGTGCACGGGATCTTCCTCGCGGACTCCCTCACCCGCAGTCAGCTGCGGTACGTGCCGCGTGCGTTCGAACCGTTGACGCTGCTGGCTGCGCTGGCGGCCCGCACGTCACGGATCCACTTCGTGCCGACCGTGTCGACGACCTTCAACGAGCCGTACACGATCGCACGTCAGATCAACTCGCTGGACAACCTGAGTGGTGGGCGGTTCGGCGTGAACCTGGTGACCTCCTTCGCGGGGGAGGAGAACTACGGGGGCACGTTGCCCAGGCCCGACGACCGCTACGCGCGGGCCCGGGAGTTCGCCGACGTGATCCACCAACTCTGGACGAGCTGGGACGAGGACGCGGTCATCGAGGACCGGGAGACGGGCGAGTACTTCCGGCCCGGCGCTGTGAATCCGATCGACTTTCGAGGTGATCACTTCTCCGTCGAGGGTCCGCTCAACGTGTCCCGATCGCCGCAGGGCATTCCGGGACTCGGCCAGTCCGGGTCATCGGACATCGGTCGGCAGTTCGCGGCCGAGGTTGCCGACTTCGTGTACACGGTCCAGCCCAGCAAGGGCCTGGCGGCGGACTACTCCACGGATCTGCGGAACCGGGCGCGCCAGGCCCGCACCGACGGAAGCCGTCCGACCGTCCTTGCGGGCGTCGTGCCGATCATCGCGGACACGCGGGAGGAGGCCCAGGAGTTGGCGGCACGCCTGCGGGAGCCCAGCAATTTCGAGACGGGCCGCCGTGCGGTCGGTCAGATCCTCGGGGGGATCGACCTCACGGCCTTGGCTCCGACGGATCGGGTCGACCCTGCCGTCATCCCGCCGCCGGACGACATTCTCCGCCGGCAGGGCCGGTACGAGGTCTTCAAGAGCCTGGCGGTCGACGAGGGCTACACGCTGGCCCAGTTGGTCGATTACATCACCAACTCCGCAGGGCACTGGACCGTGGTGGGAACCGTCGACGACGTCGCTGCCGAACTCATCGACCGACTCGACGCCGGTTACACCGACGGGTTCAACATCCACCCGACGCACTACCCCGGTGGGTTGGAGTCCGTGACCCGGCGTCTCATCCCCGCACTGCAGAGCGCCGGGTACTTCGAACCGCTCCCGGATGAGCCGGTGACGTTCCGCTCGTTGTTCAGCACGATCGAGGAGCCGGAGCACAGTCTCACCTACCCGGCGGAGCAGCCAGCATGACGAGCACGCTGGCGGACGAGTCGGTGACCGATGCCGCAGAGGTCCCCACCTTCGGAGGTCCGGTGCGCCCCGGGTCACCGGAGTTGACCGAGCTCCTGGCCTACCTGGACGCCGGGGTCATCGACCGCGACGAGCAGCAACGGCACCCGTTCGACGAGTTCGAGGCCGTACGCGCCGCACGTCTGGGTGCCCTCCGACTGCCGGTGGAAGAAGGTGGTGGAGGAGCCACCCTGGTGCAGCTGTACGAGACGGTCATCGCGCTCGGCGCGGTCGATCCCAACGTGGCCCACAGCCTGCGCAACCACCTGAACTTCACCGAGAGCCTGCTGCGGCTCCCGGAGGATCATCCGGATCGTCGCCACCTCGACGACGTCCGCGCAGGCCGGATCTTCGGCCACTCCACGACTGAGCTCAGCAACAAGCGCGCCGGTCGGCGTGAACGCGAATGGGAGACCACGGTCTCCGAGACCGCTGACGGTCTGCGGCTCACCGGCACGAAGTTCTACAGCACCGGCAACCTCTATGCGGACCTGCTGATCGTCAGTGCAGCAGGTCCCGACCGTGAACCCGTCCGGGTCGTGGTGCCCTCGGATCGCGAGGGTGTCTCGCGGCCGCTCGACTGGGATGGCATCGGTCAGCGCTTCACCGGCAGCGGGACGACCAGTTACGACGACGTGCCGGTCGAGCGTTCGGAGTTCCTCGCCAACGGCTCCCTCTTTGCCGATCAGACCTATTCGGCCACGTTCCCGCAGTTGTTCCTGACCGCCACGATCGCCGGTATCCTGCGTCGGATCGCGGACGACGCCGTCGAACTGGTCCGTGGCAAGGAGCGCACGTTCTATCACGCGGCCACCGCCAAGCGCACCGAGGACCCGACCCTCCAACAGACGGTGGGCGTGCTCGTCAGCCAGGCGTACGCGGCCGAGGCGCTGGTCCTCAACGCAGCAGTCGCCTTGAGCGAGACGTTCGCCGCCAGCGGGACGGACCAGGAACCAGAACTGGCGCTGCAGTCGGCGCTCAGGGCGGCCCAGGCGAAGGTCGTGGTCGACGAGCTCGCTCTCCGCGCTGCCGGCGACCTCTTCGACGTCGGTGGCGGTCAAGCCGTCCGCCACAGCGCTCATCTCGACCGGCACTGGCGCAACATTCGTACGTTGGCGGCGCACAATCCCAAGACCTACAAGGCCCGGGCGATCGGCGCGAGCATCATCAACGACGAGCCGCTGCCGAACGGCGCCTTCTTCTGAAGCACCCAGATCTCAGCACGAACAGAACACCCCTACGGACAGGACGACTCATGGCGGATCTCCAACTCACCGGCAAGCGTGCCATCATCACGGGCGGCAGCAAGGGCATCGGCTTGGCGACGGCTCACGCCCTCGCTGCCGAGGGCGTCGACGTCGTCCTGGCGGCGCGGGGCAAGGAAGCCCTCGACGCTGCCGCCAAGGAGGTCTCCGCCCGCAGTGGCCGCCACGCCGTCGGGGTGGTCACCGACACCGGTGACGACGACTCGGTGAAGGCGCTCGTGGCTCGTACGGTCGAGTTGTTCGGTGGAGTCGACATCCTGGTCAACAACGCGTCGAACCAGGAAGTCGGGGGCGACTTCCCTGATCTCGCCGGCACGAGCGACGAGGCGTTCTGGGCGGACGTGAACGTCAAGGTCCTCGGCTACATTCGCACCGCGCGAGCCGTCGCTCCGCTGCTGGTGGAGCAGGGATGGGGCCGCATCATCAACGTCAGCGGATTGGGCTACCTCAAGACGAACTCCATCGTCCGGTCCGTCCGGAACGTCAGCGTCCCGGCCATCACGAAGAACCTCGCCGACGAACTCGGCCCCCACGGTGTCAACGTCACGGTCGTCCACCCCGGAACCACACGGACGGAGACGACGACCCTGAAGTACCAAGAGGGTGCGGAGAAGGCCGGTCTGCCGCTGGCCGAGTACGAGCGGAAGCTCGCCGACAACGCGATCGGCCGGCCCGTCGAGGCGGTCGAGGTCGCGAACGTCATCGCCTTCCTCGCCTCTCCGCTGAGCGTGGCGATCACGGGCGACCAGATCTCCGTCGGCGGCGGCCGGCTCGGGCACATCAACTACTGAGTGACATCGTGACTGTGCCCCCACACCTCGAGTGTGGGGGCACAGTCACGAGGACTTCTCCATGAGGTCGTCAGCGTGCCTCCGGGAACGCCTTGAAGGGGACGGTGTCGTCCTGCTCGAGTTCCGCGGGCAGGCCCAGCTCCCAGTTCAGGTACCAGCGGAACCGCTCCTTCTGCGACTCGAGGTCGCCTTCACGCCAGCCTGAGCGGACGACGTCCACCGGTTCGTGCAGCCAGAGCTGGCCCTCCGTCTCCAGCGGTTGTCCCGCTGCTTCCCAGGCCTGGGTGCCTCCGGCGAGAACCACCACGTCGCGGTCGGTGACCGCCGAAAGATCGGCCGCTGCATACCGGGGGAGCAGATCGTCCTGGCTCGTGAGCACGATCTTTCCTGAGCCGTCGACGGCATCGACCGAGTTGGCCAACTGGGCGCGGATGGCGAACGAGGAGCCGGGAATGTGCCCCTTCTTGTAGTCGACGCTGGACTGCAGGTCCAGAACCGTGATGTCCTCCTGGGCGGCACGAGCAGCGACGAGTTCCTCCACGCTGATCGTCCGCACCTCCTGGGGGACGTTCAGCGGCGTGCGGGCCACCGGGCCGGTCTCGAGCGTCTCGTTCGCGAAGGCGTCTTCGAGGACATGAACATCGCCCCAGCCGAACTGGACGATCCACGCACCGGCGACCGTGGCGCGCACCTGGTCGTTGTCCACCAGCACGATGCGGGCGTTGTGGGTCGAGATGTAGCGGAAGACCCACGGTGCGACATCCCAGCTCGGGGCCGAGAAGCTGCCGGGCAGGTGACCGGCCGCGAACTCTTCGGGCGTTCGCACGTCCAGCACGTAGAGGGAACGCTCGTCGGCCTCGGCGCGGAACCTGGTCAGGGTCGCCTTGTCGATCGTCTTCACGTCGAACTTGTCGCGGAACCGCTGGGCCGCCTCGTGCGCGGACTCCAAGGCTTCGCCTGAGGGCAGCGGCGCCACCGAGTGCTTGCCGTGGTCGAGGTCGTGTCCCTCCAGGACCCAGGACTGGGTGCCGCCTTCCAGCGACACGATCTTGTTCGGCAGTCCGGCGTTGATGAGGACCTGGGCCCCGAGGATGCTGCGGGTGCGCCCGGCGCAGTTCACCACGACGAGGGTGTCGGGAGACTTCACGAGTTCGGCGGCTCGGTAGACCAGTTCGGCGCCGGGGATCGAGGTGCCGCCGGGCAGGCTGTGGTTCTCGAACTCGCCGATCGGGCGACTGTCCAACAGCACGATGTCCTCGCCGGCGGCGACCTTCGCGAGGTAGTCGGGCACGCTGATGTGGGGCGTGCCGTACTCCTCCTCGATCCACTCGCCGAAGGCCTGTCCGATCACGTGGTCGCCACCGGACTGCACCTTGAACCCGGCCTCCGCCCATGCCGCGAGACCGCCGTCGAGGACGGACACGTCCGTGTAGCCCAGTGCCGCGAGCCGGGCCGCGCCGAGTTCGGCCAGTCCGCTGTCGTCACCGCCGTCGTAGACGACGATCGTCGTGCTGCGCCGGGGGATGAGGCTGTCGACGCGCAACTCCAACACGCTGAGCGGAATCGAGACGCCGAGCAGGATGGAGCCCTGTTCTGCAGTGATCCGGGGGGCTCGCACGTCGACGAGGGCGTACTCGCCGGACCCGGAAACCAGGGTGTGCAGGTCGGATGCGGTGATGGTGGCGACGGGTGTGGTGAGGGTGGTCATGCCGTGACTCCTTGTGGACGGATGGTGAGGGAAGGACGGATGGTGGGCTGGGTCAGCCGCGGCCGAGGTGGTACTGATCGAGACCGAGGTTCTGGCGCAAGGTGGTGGCCGCGTACTCCTCGCGAACCAGGCCTTTCTTCTGCAACAGGGGGATCACCTCGCCGGTGAACCGGTCGAAGGAACTGCCGCCGTGGAGCGTGAATCCGTCGCTCGCACGGACGGTGAACCACTCGGCGAGGACGTCGGCGACCTGCTCGGGGGTGCCGATGACGTCGAGGTGGCCGCTGCCCTTGAGCCGTTGCAACAGTTGACGGACGGTGGTGTCCTTCTCGGCGGTCAGGATGTCGAGCACCAGCAGCCCACGACTGACTCGACGCTGATGCGCGACCAGGAACTGCTCGGCCTGCTCCTTGGTGGGGATCTGTTCGGCGGGGATCACGTCGTCGAGGTCCAACGGATCCAGGTCCAGGAAGGGGGCCTCGCGTTTGACGAACTTGCGCCGTTGCTCGTAGAAGCTCTCCTGCTGGAAGACGTCGCGGTACTCCTCCAGCGCCTGCTGTTCGGTGTCGCCGACGTGGATGCGCACCCCGGGCAGGATTCGCAGCGAGTCGGGGTGGCGGCCGTTCTCCGCGACGAGACCTTTGAGCCGGTCGTAGTAGGTCCGGGCGTGATCGAGGTCCGGGGTTGCCACGAACACCGCTTCGCCGAAGCGTGCGGCGAAACGGATCCCGTCGTCAGAAGCCCCCGCCTGGAACACGACGGGCAGGTCTTCGACCAGGCGCGACACGTCCAGTGGCTGCTGCACCGAGAAGTGGCTGCCGACGTGGTCGGTGTCGTGGACACGGGTCACGTCGAGCGCCGGTGTTCCCTGCTCTGGATAGGTCAGGGCCGTCGGCTCCCAGCCGTCCCAGAGTTTCGCCACCACCTCGACGAACTCGGCAGCGCGTTCGTAGCGTTCGGTGAGCGTGCCGAAGTTGCTGCTCCCGTCGCCGGTGCCGAAGTTGACCTCGCCCTTGAAGGAGGTCACCGCATTCCAGCCGGCCCTGCCGCCACTGAGGTTGTGCAGCGTGGCGACCTGCCGGGCGACGTTGTAGGGATCGAAGAACGTGGTCGACGCCGTCACGACCAGCCCCAGCCGCTTCGTCACGGCTGTCAGTGCGGAGGCGACGGCGAGCGGCTCGGTCAGCAGGCTCGGGTCGTTGAGGATGTTGTGCTTGTCGAAACCGAGGAAATCGGCCTTGAAGTACGCATCGAGCTTCGCGCTCTCGGCCTGCTGGGCGAACTCGACGTGCCGGGCCAGACTGTTCTGCGGTGCCGACCCGCGGTTCTGGCGCTTGTCGAGCCAGCCGTGGGGTTCGCCGAACAGCACGAAGTTGAGGTGTTCACGCCGTGGGGCCATGCGTTTCAGACTCCGCGACGCAGCCACGGCGAACAACCCCGATCGGCTACGAGAATCCTTCAGCGGTGCTACGCGAAGCGGCCTGCCGACGCCGAGCGGCGCAGATTCGCCCGCCACTCGCCGAGTGGCGGGTACTTCTGCGCCACTCGCGACCGTGTCGATCCGAAATCGGTGGGCCCCGTGGGACTCGAACCCACAACCCGCGGATTAAAAGTCAGAGCGATCCCGTGTCGGGTGGTGACGACTGATGCCGTTCCCGTTCGTTTCCGTTCGCGTTTCCAGAAACCCCGTGTCGGGTAGTGCCGCGCCCGTTCGCCAGTTGATCGCGCGTCCGTTCCCACAGTGTTCCCACATCGGCGGTCTTGTCGGTGCCCGTCGAGAGGCTGTGTTCATGACGATCAATTTGGACAAGCGGATCTGGTTCTCCACCAGGCAGGCAGCCGAGTTCGCGGGCTTGCATCCCAAGACCGTTCGGAATGCGCTCGAGGCTGGCGAACTTGTCGGCTCGCAGCGTCGTGAGGGCGGCCACTGGCGTATCCACCACAAGGACCTCAACGCGTGGCTCCGTGGCAAGACAAGGGCGGTGGCATCATGAACGGCCGTCCGTCGCCTGAGGCCATCCGCCGGGCAGGCGAGGTGTTCGCCATGGGCGAGATCGCCGCCGAGCAGATGACACCACGCGAACAGGCCGAAGCCGCCTACACGCCCACCGGCCCGCCCGTGGACGAACTCGAGGACAGGATCCGCGCACGTCGCGGTCTGGCCCCGCTCGACCGGACGCGAGGTGACGAAGCATGACGACCCTTCGTCTGCTGTCGGTTGCCGAGGTCGCCGAGTCGCTTGGCTGCTCCCGCGGTCACGTGTACGGCCTCATCAGCACGGGCGCTCTCACCCCGATCAACATCACCGCCGGGAAGCGTTCGAAGACCCGGATCCGGGAGTCCGATGTCGAGGCATTCATCGACTCGCGCACTGAACCGATCGAAAGGAGGTCCACCCGCTAGTTGCAAGACGGCCCCGCCCTGGTGTTGGAGCACCTGGACGAGGCCTTGATCCGAACCTTTCTAGAGCAAGGAACGAACCCATGAATGAACCTACCCACGACGTCCGACAGGACGCACCTACCGATTGCACGGCTATCTTCGAGCGGCTTTGGCTCCGCTTCGGAGAAGGCGGTGAGACGACTGTCGACCTGCGCCGCAGCGACGATCTTGTCGGACGCCTGCGTGATGCGCAGTTCGACGACTTTGCAAAGTGTGGCGACCGCGTCGGTGACTCGAACATCCTCGTGCGGTACTTCGGCAGCATCGACCACACGGTTCTCTACATCGATGACGGCGACGGGACGAACGCTGACGCTCTCAGCGCCCTGCGTTCGTCTGCGGCTGCGCTCTTGCGTTCGGCGGCTGAACTCGAGCGGATCATGAAGGCGGCTGGGCAATGAGCACCCGGACGGATCACGCCGAAGCCACCGATGTCGCACCTGAGGACAGTGGGAAAGAACCGAAGGTCTGCCACCTCTATTCGGTACATGAACTCCGAACAGCCTTGTTCCTCGGCGTTGAAGTGCGCACATTTTGCGGCATCTGGCGCAGGCCATTCGATC
Organism: uncultured Aeromicrobium sp.; assembly: GCA_964473845.1. Lineage (GTDB taxonomy): Bacteria > Actinomycetota > Actinomycetes > Propionibacteriales > Nocardioidaceae > Aeromicrobium. The sequence continues at coordinate 11,170 of CAYYQO010000013.1, read as the reverse complement.
CGACGCGCTTCGTCCCCACAATCAAGGATCCGGATGGTCAAACGTGGGTGGTCCCGGAGCGGCAGGACTGCCGTGCCTGCGTCGAGGCATTCGAGGCACGGGTTAGAGGAGCCTGGCGATGAGCGCCACGAGCTGCCCCACATGGTGCACAGCGGCCGCGACGACCCACGATCTGAGCGACGGGAAGATCGGGACTCATGAGCACCGCATCGAGATTCCTGGCCGTGGCTCAGTGGCTGCGGTGGTGGCGTTCGATGAAGAGGACGCAGAGCCGGCCGTGGTCGATGCATGGCGGCTCGATGTCGGAGCGGACGAGGGTCTGCCTGTCGAGGATGCTGCGGCGATTGGGCGTGGCCTGGTCGAGGTCGCGGGCATCGTCGCGCGGCACAACGCGGGAGCTGGATCGTGAGCGCCACCGGTGGGCGCCCGCTGTGGCAGGACCGGTTCGTCGGGGTGAAGCGAGCGGTGGCGTTTGACAAGTTCCCGGTGCGGGTCTTGAGCGTCTCCAAGACCGGGGTGCGCTGCAAGTTCCCTGACGGGCATGTCGAGCGACTGCACCCCGATGACCTGACGACGTCGCACGAGAGCGGAGCGGTCCGGTGAGCGCCGTCGACTGCCCGTTCTGGTGCGTACGTCACCAGACGGAGCGGAGAGAGACGTTCGGGGACGCCTGCGAGTCCACGCCCACCAGGATCGCGACAGGGCCCACGAGCGTCACGCTGACGCTCGTGCGGCCCGCGGGACGCAGCCTCGCAGTCGTGGAGGTCGCTGTGGGCGCTCAGGTGGCCCAGGTTCCCATCGGGGACGTCCAAGCGCTCATCGACGCGCTGCGGATGTGCGTCGGGACAGCGCAACGGTCGGGGTGCGGATCATGACCGCGCAGTTGGAGTTGTTCGACTGGCCTGGCCGGTCGCTCCAGGAGCGGCGTCTACGTGTCGCGGAGGAGGTCCTGTCCGGCGAGTACACCGGGCAGGGCCTGCCCCTCCTGTTGCCGATCGGGCCGCTTGCCACGCAGGTTAGGTTGGCGGGCGGTTTCGAGGGCGCCGGGAGGGGTCTCACAGGTATGCGGCGAGTCCGGATTGAGCGTGCTTGGCTGCGCGGTCTGGACGCGGGCTATCTGATGTGGCCGGCGGCTGACCGGCTCGCGATCGAGTTACTCGGGATGCACCCGTGCCAAGTGTGGGGAGGCGCGTGGTTCGGATGAGACTTCCGACTATACGGATGCCTCATCGGGTCAGAAAACCCGAAGATCCCAGAGGCGAGCGATTCGCTGTAGGTCAGGATCAGTGAGCTCGATGGCCTTCTGTCGAGAGATACTTACGTCAGTACCGTCAAAGACCGCCCAACAGGACCACTTTGCATCGACTCTGGACTGATAGCGGATTCCATCGAAAAGGAGTTCGCCTTCATCGTTCGAGGCATTCCAGACGGCGGCCGCGATCACGCGAGTGACTTGTCGGTCCTTCGACTTGAGATCGGCAAGGTCCAAGTCTTCCTTGCCGATCGCAGTCAAGAACGGTTGGATCTGGGTCCTGAGCCACTCCATTGACTCAGCTCGGTCAATGTCGATGAAGCGTGCCCCGGGGTCCACGGCTACATCGACGAATCTTCGTTGTAGGCGCCAGTCTTGGGGGACAGTTCGAGGTTGCATGAAGCCTGGTTCGTCATCATCTTTCAGAAGTCGGGACATTGCTGGCGAGGTCCGGTACCTGGCCAGCGTCTCGCCATAGCAGGCGTCAGGACTTGAGGCCAAGTAGAGGACCCCGCCGCCTGGGACGTCGAAGCGATTACCAGCGCTCAGTGCGGCATCCTCTGGCTTGATAGTGGAGGCCCTGAGGGGATCGCTAGCTCGCCCGACGCGGTACAGCGTTCGAGGTGGTGAGCATGTCTGAGGATCTGCGATCATCGCTGGTTAGGCACCCGCGTGGAAGGCTCTGGCGGCCGCCATTACTTCCCGGAGTCGCCCCTCTTTGAGGGCCTCCGCGGGTGAGACGTCATCCAGTTGGGGGTTCATTCCGATGAACCAAGCGCGGGTTGTGTGGTCGGACTCTTCAGACTCCAAGAGGTCGAACACTTGGTAAGCCGCACGGAGTGACCTCAGTGCGTACTCGTCCGGCACGTTCTCTCCACTGGCCCAGCGGGAGATGGTGGACGGGTTCTTGTCGGCGATGAACGCGACGATCTTGGTTCCAAGTTTGCCGATGAGCGCTTTCACGAGGTCTTGAGGAGTGAACTGCACGGCTTCGCGGTGAGTGCGCGCTGCGCGAGCGGACGTTTGACTGATTGAGTTGGACATCTTGTAGGTCCTTGATCCGTGTCTGATGGGGAGGTCAGGTGCGCCTGATGGCGAGTCGACTGTTCGGTCGACGTGGCTGGTCGTGGACTCTTGCCGTGGCGGTGGATCAGTGGCATGAGGGCGGCTTCATGTGGCAAGTGTACCCATGTGCCATGCATATGCGATGCAAGTGTGACGCAAATCTTCGCCGCTTGGCGTGCTCCGGACGTCGATGCAGCCGCGGTACACAGTTTCTGTCGTGCGCGGCGTGTACGTCGCCGGCATGAATGACTTGGACCGCTGCAACGTCTGCTACGCCTACGTGGAGTCCCTGCCCCGCCATCGTCAGTGGCACACGAAGATCGACAACGCGATCGACAACACGGAGACCCTTGCGCTGGATGCGGACGACCGGTTGTCCGAGCTCGAAGGCTAGTGCGGGTTGACATGGGCGGGAAACTGGAACGGTGACCGCTCAGCATCCTTCCCGCTCGTTCAAGGGCTGCGCTCTGTGCAAGCCGCACAAGCGTCGTGGCGCCGGCCGGGCGGTCTCGATGCCGACACCCGACTGCACGCCCGGGATCGGCGTCCACCGGCCATTGACCCGCAGGAAGAATCCACATTCGCTCATCAGTGGCCTCCCGCGAAGTTCTGGCCCGCCTGCACGAGCGTTCCCGCCTGACGACCACTGACCGCCAACTGCGCATTGACGTTGACCTGGGCCCGAGCCATCCCCGCACCGACCGCATCAGCGATGAGCTTCCCGATGTCGAAACCGAGCGCGGACCCCGAATACGAGGCCGTGAATCCCGGCCCGGTCGTCAACGCGGCGAAGTTGTTCGCCGACGACACGATCCCCGCCCCGTACGAGTTGAACTTCGCCAACCGCGCCGAATCCCCGAGCAGAGCCCGCAACGTCCGGTTCGTCGTGCGGCTGGGGCCGGCCTTCGTGCGGATCTGCTCGAGCAGCCACGGCGACGCGCCAGCATCCTTCAACTTGCCCAGAAGGTCGACGTACTCGGTGTTGTCGCGCTCCAGATCACGCAACGCCCGGTCGAGACTGGCGGGCGACTTGAACGCGTCCGCACCGAGCCCATCAGCGAACGACGACGCCACCGACCGGCGGTTCTCCGTCGCATCCTCGGCAGCCTTGGCGGCGTCCTCGCGTGCCTTCTCCGCCTCGTCGGCCTTGTCCTCACGGCGCTTCATTGCGCGGTTGTACTGACCAGCGGTCTTGTACTTCTTGCCCTTGCCGATCTGGCGGCGGACCTGGTTCTGTTCCTTGATCTCGGCCCGAACCTCACGCAGCTCGGCCGCGGTCTCTCGCCGGTCCCAACCCCGCAACGCCAGCCGGGTCTTCTTGTTGTCCTTGCCGTACTTCTCCTTCTCGCGGAGCGCACGCATCAGGTCCTTCTCCCGTGCCCGCAACGACGCGTACTCGCGTGCCGACAAGGCTTCGGTGAACCCGCCGTCAGCGAACGCGACCGTGCCGCCCAACTTCTGCGCAGCGAGCGCGAGGATGCCCCGGTTCCGCTCCTCCATGCCCGGCTTGCCCGAGATGTAGGCCTCCCAGCCCGTCTCAGCCTCGCCCCACAACACGGCACCCTGGCCCGAGTTCCGCATCTGGGGTGTGCGGGGCACGGAGCGGCCGTACTCGTCGAACCCGCCTGCCGCGAACTGGCGAACGTTGCCCTCGTAGAGGCCACCATTCGCGTCAGTGCGGGCGTAGATGTCGTTCAGGGACGGGATCTGGCCAGGCATGCTGACCTTGATCGGGACAGTGACGCCGTCCGAGAGTCGGTGCATCGCAGTGAAGATCCCCGCAAACGTGCCGCCAGTGTGGTCTTGCGCGTACACGTCGACGGTCGGATCAGCCGAGTCAAGCTCGTCCGCCTTGTCCTTGACCTTGTCGGCCAGAGGAGTCGCACGATCCAGTGCAGCGAGGACAGTCTGGACTTCTTCGGGAGTCAGGTTGTACCGGCGAATGATGTCGTCGAGTTGAAGCGTGGTCGGCTCGTATCCAAGGAGCTTGAGCTCGGTCTCGACCCCCATAGGTACGCCCTCGAGTGCCTTGGAGAATTCCTTGGTCGTCTTGATCTGCCCCGACGTTGCGATCGCCGCGTCCCGTGCCCGGTCGCCGGCTGTCTTCCACTTGTCGGAGTTCTTGTCCAGGTACTCGCCCAGCAGCGCCTCAGCGTCACTGAGGTCCTTCCACTCGACACCCGCCTCGCGTGCCGCTTTCTTGAAGTCCTCCCAGTCCATGCTGCGGATTTCGTTGATCCGCGTGTAGGCCTCTTGGAGTGCCGGGCCGCTGCCCATTGCCGCGTCAGTGAGGGTCTTCAGGTCGATACTCATGGCCTTCGCGGCTTCAAGCGCGGTCATGTCGACCTTGCCGAACCCGGTACCCAGCAGGCCCGGCTTGAGGGGCTTGTTCAGTTCGTCGATCGCGGACTTGCGCGCCGCCGCGGTCATCTTGCCGGTGGCCTGGTCGTAGAGGCCGATCATCCGCTGGATCTCGGCGTTCGTTACCGCGTGCGCGTCACCGAAGCCCTTCACGAGTCCGATCGCGCCACCGATTGCGGCGCCCCACGGACCACCGACCGCGAAACCGGCAGCCATCCCGCCCAGCGCGTTGGTCGCGATGCCGGCCTCACGATCGACCTTGCCGATGTCATCGGACAGTGACATCAACCCGACACCTGCAGCGAGCGCGCCGGTGCGCATCAGCATCGCCTTCTTGCCGGTGGTCTCGAACGAGCCACCGAGCGTGCTCAGGTTCGAGCGCATGTTGCTGTAGGAGGTGATCGCTTTGCTGAGCGCCCAGGTGCCGCCACCGATCGCGGCGGTCATGCCGACCGTGCCCATGGTGACGTCCTTGATCGACTGGGGCAGGTCATTGTACGCGTCGGTGACACCCGTCAACTGCTGCACCAGGTCCCGCAGTGGGCCGTCGGTGCCGCTCGCGGTCGTGATGAACGAGGTCTCCAAGGCTCCGGTGAGCGCCTCCCAGTCGCCCTTGAGGTTGTCGAGCTTCGTCGCGGCGACGTCCTGGGCATACCCAGAGTCAGCTACCGCCTTCGTCCACTTCTCGACCCCGACCTGGCCCTCGCTGTAGAGCACGTTCGCTGCCCGGATCGCATCCGACCCGAAGATCGTCGCCATCGCAGCATCCCGCTCAGCCTGCGTCTTGCCCTTGAACGCTTTCTGCAGTTGGCCTGCGACCTCGGCGACGCCGACGAAGTTGCCCTTCGCGTCGTACGCGGCGACCCCCAGCTTCTTCATCAGGGTCGCTGATTCCTTCGACGGGTTCGACAGCCGCAGCAGCATCGTGCGCAGGCTCGTGCCCGCATCCGAGCCGAGCAGTCCGGCCTGCGCGAACGCCGACAGCGACCCGACCGTCTCGGTCATCGACAGGCCCATCTGCGACGCGACCAGCCCCGATTGCTTCAACGCCTGGCCGAGATCGGAAACCTCACCCATCGCCTTGCCCGCACCGGCCGCGAGCGCGTCAGCGACCGTCGAGACCTCGCCGCCGGAGATCCCGAACAGGTTCATCGCCGTAGCCGCATACTCGGCGGCCTCGCCCACGTTCAGCGATCCAGCCGCGGCCAGGTCCAGCGCAGCATCCAGGCCGCCAGCCATGACGTCCTTGGCCGACACACCCGCCTTCAACAACTCCTCGACGGCGCCGGCCGCCTCGGTCGCGGAGAACGATGTACGTTCACCGGCCTCGAGCGCCGCGTCCCGCAGCCCGACCATCGACCGCTTGGCGTCCTCGCCGGTCGCCGCGACGTGACTCATGGCCTCGTCGAAGTTCGCGAACGCGCGAACCGAGACCGCCCCAGCAGCACCAGCGGCGAGCCCGACCTTGCCAAACGTGCCTCCGATGTCCTTCAGTGCCGAGTTCCACTCAGCCTTCGTCGGCTTCCCGCGGCCCTTGAACGCGTCGAGCTCGGCCTGGGCCTTCTTCATCTCACGGTGGAAATCGTCCATCTCCGCACGGAGACGGATCACCACCGACCGGTCAACACTGCCGCCGGCCATCACGCACCCCCGAACCATTCAGACGCGGCCTGCGCCGCGGCCTTCTTGAACGCTGGGACGTTCCGATCGAACGCCGGCCCCAAGTACGGCTGAGGGGACATCCGGGACGTGCCGTACTCGACGTACCCGCCATACGCGGCCGTCGGCCCGACCTCCACGCCAAGCCCATCGGAGTCGGTGTCCATCGAGATCGACGACACCAGATTCCCGGTGTCCACCGGTGCCCCGAGCATCGCGTCACGCTGCATGTCCAGACCCGCCTTCCGCACCGCCATCGACATGCGCTTCTCCACACGGGCCGGCACCTTGCTGAGCACCTTCATCAGCGCGTCGACCTCGGACATGTCGAACTCGAAGTCAGCCATCGGACACCGCCTCACCCTCACCCGACTGCACCTGCGGGCGTTCCAAGATCGGCTGTTCCTCCATCGCCATCCGCGCCGTGGCGACCAGGCGTGCGGACTGTCCCTCGCCCAGACGCTTGCGCATTTTCCGCAACTGCTCGACCGTCACACCGTCTGAGGTGCGGCCGTCGGCGAACTTGATCTCGACGACTGCATGAGCGACCAACTGCAACGCGTACTCGGTAGACCAGTGCCCCAGGTCCTGGGCGTAGACCCGACGAGGGAACGGGTAATCCGAGTACTCCGAGAGAATCGGTTCGGGCCCCGCCATCCTGCGGATGTCGTCCAAGCGAGCGCTGGCGTCCTCAATGACCCACGTGGCCTTCGAGCCCTGCCACTCGGCGAAGAGCTCTGCCATCCGCGCCTCGATCACCGTCTGACGTTCCCCGTCAGCGTCGCCGAGTTCGCGTTCCAAGTCCTCGAACTCACGCACCAACCCCGGCTTGCCGTACACCGTCACGCTGTGCCGAGTCAGGGACGC
>CAYYQO010000013.1:0-3866 GCA_964473845.1 uncultured Aeromicrobium sp. | reverse complement strand
TCGATCGCCTTGCCCAACTGGCGCCCCATCCCGTCAAGGTCACCAGCCATGAACGGCATCGCCATCGCCAGGACCGCCGTGATCCCGCGGGTCTGACGGGCAACCTCCGGTATCGACACGCGCCGGTCCTGGCTCACGTCCGTCCCGTCAGCATGCTCACGCATCCCGGCCACCAAGTCAGCCCACACGTCCGGGCTCTCGTCCTCGTCGATGCTGGACACGAGCGTGTCCAACGCGGCCGTCAGGGAGCCGAGCGCCTGGACCACCAGAGCCGGATCCTCGACGATCCGCCCGAGCGTCTCCGCGAACGAACGATCCGGGTAACCCGCGACCAGTTCCTCGACGAGGTCGATACCCGTCACGGTCAGCGGACCCGCTGCCATCTGCCTGTGCGCGGCCGCCGCAATCACGACGCCACCAACTCACCAGCCGGCTCGGAGGCTGCTGCAGGCTTCTCGCCCGTCAACTCCTCAAGCCGCGCCAGCAACTCAGCCCGCTCACGCGGTTCACCCGACTCCAGCCACTCCTGTGCCACACCGATCTGTCGGCGACGGCGTTGCGCCAGCGTGCGGCACTCGCTCAGCCAGGGATCAACCGTCGCCGACTGCCCGTCAAGGATCGTCCGAGCAGTCGGGCCACGCAGCTTCTCCGCCTGCACGTAGATCTCAGCCAACTCATCCGAACGTCGATTGACTTCGGCTTGTGACTTCTCGATCTTCACGTCCAGGTCTCGCAGCAGCTGCCGCGTGTACTCAACCGTCGACAAGAATGCCGGCGCCGGAATCACCGCATCCGGCCCCCACACCGCCGACGGATACAACTCAACGACCGGGACCCCGAAGACCAGAGAACCGGCGCCCGCCGCTTCACGCAACCGGCCGCTGGGGTCCACGCCAGCGGCCACATCCCGCAGCACGTGCGCGCACATCCGCTCCCGTTCCAGAGCCTCAGCCAACGACTCAGACCGCGGCGACGACCACTCGTCCGGCGCATCAGCAGACCTGGCATCCCGAGCAGCCCTCGCCCAACGCCACTCCGGCGCATAGCCACCCTCATGCTCATCAAGCTGAGCCAGCAGCTCATCAGTCCGCGCCCGATGCTTCACCAACTCGCCCTTGAGCCGATCAGCCACCCGATCGAACTGCAACGCATCGAACTCCAACACCCGACGCCGCGCCTGCTCCAGACGCTCCTCAGCCGCACCCTGCGCATGCCCCGCCAGCTCGATCTCGTCCCGAGCCGCCTGCATCCGCTTGCTCACCTTCGACACCAGCGACGGGTTGTCGACGACCGCCTCACCCGACGTGGACTCAGCCTCCGCCAGCTCCGACCGCGCACCAGCAAGACGGTCCCGCCACTGCCCGACGGTCGACTCGCACGCCGTGACGTCCTTCAACAGGTCCGCCCGCGAGACCACGTTCAGGCCTCCTTCGCGATGGGACCGAACACCCGCTCGATCGACTCGTCCAACTCGTCCAACAGGCCCGAGTTCACCGGCCCGCCCGAGAAGGCAAGACCGATCGACTCGTCCAGCCGTGCAAGCTCATCGGCGCTCTCATCAGAGACGACCACTGCTCGACCTTCGATCACTTCAGTGCGGTTCATCAGGCGCTCCTTGCGACGATCAGCGCGTCGACCGACTCTCGATCGACCACCCACCTCCCCGACTCCTTGACCCCGCTGAGAGTGCCGTCCGTGAGCCACTGGGTGACTCTTCGGTCCGACACCCCCAGCAGGGCCGCCGCATCTGCGACCGGAAGCCCCAAGGAGGGTGGGCGATTCCACTCTGACTCGATTTCCGGCTCGACCAATTCCGCGTTTCCGACGTCGGAAATCCCTCGACCCAGTTCCCGCAACTGGGCTGCAAGCTCCTCCAGGTCGCTGGCCACGTCCGGGCGGCCAGCGAGCCGGGCCTGCTCGGCTGCGCGGCGCACCTGCGACTGCATACCGGACCGTTGGAGCCACACCGCGGCATAGCGGCGGGCGACAACGTACGTCGGCAGGTGCGGGTCGATCATGGTTCCTGGCCGCCCGCTTCCCGCAACGGACGGACGAGAGCATCGAACTCGAGGAACACGCGCATGTCATCGGCCCACGCGCCGGTCTCGGCCGGCGTCGAGCGGGGCGCCCGCGGCGGATGCGCGAGCAACACCGCCAAGTGCACGGCGATGGCGGGCAGGTACTTCTCGTCGATCTGGATGAGTTCGCGCGCGACGGGACGCACCGCGCCAGCGGGGTCTTCTGCGCCAGCGGCCGCGCGCACCATCGCCAGCGCCACGACGAGCGGCTCACAGTCTGGGCTCGCGTCCTGGTCGGGAGCGAGGCGGTCTGCATACCTCCGCAGCAGCCGTCCGACATGGCGCCTCATCCGATCCTCCAAGCCTTCGGGAGTGCGCGCCTGTCGACGCCTGGCGGCCGGTTCTCCGACAGGACGATCACCAAGGCCTGCTGCAGCCGGGCGAGGTCGCCGTCTGGTTCGTCGAGCGCGTTGAGGGTGTCGTCGATCTCGCGGACGAGGGCCATCATCGGGGCGAAGTGCCGCCGCGTCAGGTAGGCGACGAGGTCCTTGTCGGTCATCGCAGGTCACCCCTGCCACACGATTGTGGAAACAGTTCCTGGAAGCCGGTGCACGTGGATACCGTCTGAGGCATGACCGAGCCCCTGCCCGACACGTGGCACTCCCGAGACCTGCCCGTCCTGCGCACGATCGTCCGGCTATGCGACGAAAGCCAGTCGGGGTCCACCACCGGTTCGGCGCTCGCCGCGGCACTACCCGAGATGGGGCTCGCGGACGTGGATCGCGCTGTTCGCGCGCTCGACCACGCTGAGATGTTCAGGACGGTCAGCCGCCGCGGAGACGGCTCAGTCAGTGTCATCGGCGGCCCGACCGGTCGAGCCCGTGAACTGAGCGGTGCCTGGCCTTCGCCGGACTCGATCGCCGACAAGCTGCTCGCCGCACTCGAAGACATCGCTGAGTACGGGTCGGACGAGGTGACCAAGACGAAGGCCCGCAAGGCGCTCGATGGGTTGGGCGGGTTCAGTCGTGACGTCCTCGTCAGCGTGGTCGGTGCCGCGGCCGGCGTCGCAATGCAGTGAGCGAACCCGCGGATTGAGTGTCCGCTGTGATCGCCATGACCTGCGCAAACGCAGGATGTGGGCAGCATGTGGGAACACTGGATCTCAGCCACGACGGTCACCCCACGGACCCCAGACCACCGACGAGGACGGCTCCTGCTCCCGAGCCGGCCGCTTGGACCACTCCAGGACAGCGGCGCGCCGCCGAGCCACCCACATCTTCAGTTCCCGACGCGAACGCCTCGGCCGCATGTTCCAGACCGACTCGACAGCGAGGATCGCAACCATCCGCTGCAACTCCTCGGGTGACCGATCGTCGGTGATGGTCTTCACCGCCTTGTAGGCGTCAGCCCGGTCCGAACGCTCGAGGACGTCATCAAAGACATCCAGCGCCCAACCGAAGGCATCCGCCGGCGTGCTCACGACTCGACCGCCTTCGCGTCAATCGACCGCAACACCTGCGGCACCACCGTCGGCACCAAGGCCTGCTGCTCCGCCGTGAGCATCAACCGGGTGAGGATCTGCTGGATCGCACCCGCCAAGAGCGCGCCTTGCGATTCGGTGAGCTGGACACGCCGCTCCTCGAATCCGTTCCGCACCAGCGCATCCAGAAACCGGCCAGTGCGGTCCATCGCCCGCTCATACAGGACGACCTCAGCCCGCAGTTGCTCGGTTCCGGCCCCGTCCGCCCGATACCGCACCTGCTCGCGCAGAGCATTCACGCGGCCAGCCAACGCATCCTTGAACGCGATCGACTCAGACGCCAGCCGGCCAAGCTCCTCGAACGGATC
>CAYYQO010000012.1:0-32404 GCA_964473845.1 uncultured Aeromicrobium sp. | reverse complement strand
GCGGATCTGCGGCCCGAGGGCAAGAACGGACCCTTGGTGCGCACGTTCGATGCGTACGCGGCGTACTACGCGAAGTGGTCCGACACCTGGGAGGCGCAAGCCCTGTTGCGCGCCGAGGCGGCCGTGGGCGACCCGGAACTGCGTGAGCGGTTCACGGCGCTGATCGATCCGTTGCGCTACCCCGAGGACGGCCTCTCGGACCAGCAGATCCGCGAGATCCGCCGGATCAAGGCACGCGTCGACTCCGAGCGGCTGCCGCGCGGAGCCAATCCGAACACCCACCTGAAGCTGGGTCGAGGTGGGCTGGCCGACGTCGAGTGGACCATCCAACTGCTGCAGATGCAATACGCGCACCGGATCCCCGAGCTGCGCACGACGCGCACGATCGAAGCGCTCAAGGCCGCGGCCGACGCGGGGTTGCTCTCGGGCGACGACGCCGACGCGCTGATCGATTCGTGGCGTCTGGTCACGCAGATCCGCAACGGGGTCGTGCTGTGGCGGGCCAAGAGTTCCGAGTCGATGGTCGAGTCCGCCGAGGACCGCGCGGGTCTCGCGCACATCCTGGGGATCGGCCAGGACCACACCGAGGAGATGGTCAACGACTACCTGCGGGTCACCCGACGCGCACGGAAGGTGGTCGAGCGGGTCTTCTACGAGTGATTTCAGATCCAGAACACCCTCCAGTTAGCCTGAATGCATGCTTGCCCGTCTCCTGGCCATGACCGTGCTGGCTGGTGCCTTGGCCGTCGTTCCCGCGCAGGCGGCGGAGCCCGAACCGACTCCTCAACCGTCCACCCAGCCCACCGCCGCACCGACGTCGGCACCTCAGTGGAAGCGATTCGTCATTCGCGAGCGGCCGAAGGTGAAGGGAACGGTGCGCTACGGCAAGACACTCAAGCGCACGTTGGGGCGTTACTCCGTCGGGGGCAACACCTACAAGACCAGGTGGCTGCGCGACGGCAAGCCGATCCGTGGCGCCACGAAGGCGACCTACACGATCCGTCCTGGCGATGTCGGCCACCACATCCGCGTGCGCGTCTCGGTGAAGCACCGGGGTTACCGTACGATCACGCCGTGGTCGGCGCCGCGCAAGATCAAGCACCTGCGCGATACCCGGCACACCGTGAAGTACACGATCTCGACGAAGGGCACGATCTCGACGAGCGTGAAGACCTTCCGTCGTCAGGTCGCCCAGACGCTCAACGATCCGCGCGGCTGGCCGTCGGCTGGTATCCGGTTCAAGGAGGTCACGTCGGGCGGATCGATGTCGGTCGTCCTGTCGCAAGCCTCGCGCGTGCCTTCGTACTCCAGTGGTTGTTCGACCCAGTGGAGCTGCCGGGTCGGCCGCCACGTCATCATCAACCAGGACCGCTGGAAGCACGCCTCCCCAGCATGGAACAAGGCCAAGGGCACGACACTGCGCGGTTACCGGCACATGGTGGTCAACCACGAAGTCGGCCACTGGCTGGGATGGGGCCATGCCTCCTGTGGCGGCAGGGGTCAGAAGGCCCCGATCATGATGCAGCAGTCGAAGGGCCGCTCTGGCTGCACCTTCAATTCCTGGCCGAAGGCCAACGAACGCAAGGTGCCCCGGTACCGCTGAGGCACCGGGGCACGCAGCAGGACCGCGCCGTGGATCAACTCATGAGCTCGGTGCACTTCTTGCTGTTCTCGAAGGCCTTCTCGAGCGCTGTGTCGCTGGCGCTGAGCTCGGCCAGGGGGCCCTGGTAGGAGGCAGATCCGGCCAAGGACTCGCTGACCTGCAGCAAGCTGGCTTGCATGTCGGTCGCGTCCTTCGGGTCGGCTTCCTTGAACCGTTGGATCACGTCGGTGAGGGTGGCGCTGCCGTCGGCCAAGGACTTCTTCGCCTTGTCGTAGCCGGCAACGTCGACCTCCGGGGGAGCACCGGCGTCGGCCAGGACCTGGGCCTGGTTGTCGAGGCGTTCGCGAATGGTTCGCAGGAATTCGAGGATCGCCGTCTTCGTCGCGTCGACGTCATCGTCGGTGGTGGCCGGCGGCTGGATCTCGGCCGTGGTGGGTTCGAGGCTCTCGCACAACGCGGCGGCCCACTTGTCCTGGGCGGTGGGCTCGGGATCGTCGCTGCTGCCAACGCATCCGGCCAGTACCAAACTCATCGAGGCGGCGGCCAGCATCGCCCGGGTCATCCTGTTCATCTCTGTTCCTTCTGACGTCTGAATCGGGAAGTGAAGGAGGGTCCCACCGCTGCGCGGTGGGACCCTCCCCGGTGTTCAGTTGGTGTGGATCACGCAGCTCACGGAGCGAGCGTAGCGTTGATCACGTTGCCGTCACCAGCAGCGAAGAGCGACAGAACGTCGTTCAGCAGACCGCAGCCCTGGAGCTTGTCGATCTTGTACGTGCCGGACACCTTGCCGCCCTTCAGCGGATCGAAACCGGCAGGCGACTTCAACACGATGGTCGACGGCGTCTTGGTCTTGCACTGCGCGCCGCCACCGATCTTGAGACCGAAGCTCTTCACGCTCGGGATCGAGATGCCGAGCTTGGAGTTCGTCGTCAGGTAGCCGCCGGAAGCCAGCGTGCCGGTGGTCTTGCCCTCGGAGGTGAAGGCGAGCTCCGCATCGACGGGCAGGAAGCCCAGGGCCTTGAGCTTGGCCGTGGTCTTGTTCAACGTGAGATCGGCCGTGAACGCGCCGGTCGCCAGGTTGAAGTCAGCAGCGATCTTGCCCGACAGGGCGGCCTTGCCGTTGCCGGCCTTGATCGTCGTGTCGCCCTTCAGGTTGAAGGGAACCTTGATGATCGGATCCGAGGTCGGCTGCGTGGTGGGCTGCGTCGTCGGCTGCGTGGTGGGCTGGGTCGTCGGCTGCGTGGTGGGTTCCGTCGTCGGTTCCGTGGTCGGTTCCGTCGTCGGTTCCGTGGTCGGTTCCGTGGTCGGCTCCTCGGTGGGCTCCGTGGTCGGCTCCTCGGTGGGCTCCGTGGTCGGCTCGACCTCGGGCACGACCGGGATGACACCCAGTCCGAGCGCGGACGGGCCGGTGCAGGCCAGATCGGCAGCAACCGTGCTGTTGTCGGCCTTGTAGATCGTCGCGACGATCGAGAACGTCGGGGGCATGCCCAGCGTCACGGTGTCGACGGCGTTCGTCGGCGTGGTGATCTCGGGGACCTGGCCCGATGCCGGGATGATCCACGGCTGACCCGCGGTCTGCGGGATCGGGGTGCGGTCGGCACCCAGGCTCGGGATGGCGATCGAGGTGGTGTTTCCTGCCGTGGTCAGGGTCACCGTCGAGTCGGTCGAAGCGCCGGAGGCGCCGACGCCGCCGAGCAGGCCGGCCGTCGAGCTACGGAGCAGTTCGGGCATCGTCAGGGTGATGTTGACGGTACGGCTGGGCAGCTCTTCACCCGGGAAGACCGTCTCGGGGACGGTGGTGGAGGCGAGAACGCCGACGACGTGGTTGCCGAGCGAGAGACCGCCAGCGGTCACCGCACAGGTGTAGTCGAAGTTCTTCTCGATCTCAATGTCCGCAGCGCTCGCGCTGGCGGCTCCGATCACGCTGAAGGTTCCGACGCCGAGGGCCAGCGCGGCGCTCGTGGTCAAAACCTTTCCGGTCTTGGTCATCTTCTTCACAAGGTGTCCTTCTATGGGAGTTGTGCCGCTGCTCATCGAGTGATGCAGGTGGAGCGCTCGATGGACGTTGGCTGTGACAGACACCACACACGTTAGGGGGCGGCAACCGAAAGTGCAACTAGTGTTTACAAGTCAGTAGTCACTTCTGTCACACCCGAATCATCACTCACCTGGGTGCTCTCCAGCTTCGAGATTTCGACGGAGAGACGGGGGTGCGCCGACCCGGAACTGCCCGTGACCGCAGACGACGAAGGGCGCCACATCGGTTCGATGTGGCGCCCTTCGTCAGCGGGTGTGCTCAGGCTGCCTCGGCCGCCTTCTTGGCTTCGCGCTTGGCCCGGCGCAGTGCCTTGGATTCGGGCGACTTCCCGACCTTGTACGGGTCGCTGGGCTTGCGCGAGTACTTCGCCAGCTGGGCGGCGACACTCGCGAGCTGCTTGGGCAGCGGGCCGGCGTTGTAGCGCAGGCCGTACTTCTCGACCAGGCGCTTCACGTCGACGCTGACCTCGCGGTAGCGGCGTGCCGGGATGTCGGGGAACAGGTGGTGCTCGATCTGGTGCGACAGATTGCCGGACATCAGGTGCATCAGGCCGGACCCGGAGATGTTCGCCGAACCGAGGACCTGGCGGTAGTACCACTGGCCGCGCGACTCGTTCTGGGCATCTTCTTCGTGGAAGTTCTCGGCTCCGGCGGGGAAGTGGCCGCAGAAGATGATCAGGAAGGTCCAGATGTTGCGCACCAGGTTGGCCACCACGTTGGCGCCCAGCACCCACAGCGGGGCCGACCAGCCCATGAGCGGCACGAGCGGCAGGGCCAGGGCCGGATAGATGACGTAGTCCTTGAAGACCTGGTGACGCGTCTTGCGCAGCGCGCGCGCCTTGTGCTGCTTGAACTCTTCCTTGCTCATGCGTCCGTTGATGTAGTCGGACACCTCGAGTCCGTGGTACATCACGCCCCACTCGAAGAACAGCATGAGCAAGAACGCGGCGGGCAGGTTGAAGCGGTGGCTGGGGTACCACGGCTGGTCCTCGTCGATGCGCAACAGCCCGTAGCCGATGTCGCGATCCATGCCGTGGATGTTGGTGTACGTGTGGTGGATGTAGTTGTGGCCGTGCTTCCAGTCCTGGGCCGGGGCGACGTTGTCCCACTCGTAGCGCTTGCCGTCGATCATCGGGTCGTTCATCCAGTCGTACTGGCCGTGCATGACGTTGTGGCCGATCTCCATGTTCTCGATGATCTTCGAGAGGGAGAGGAAGATGAGTCCGGCGATGAAGGCGGGCGGGAAGATCGGCAGGAAGATCCCGATGCGGCCCAGCACCTCGAACCACTTCTGGGCGCGCAGGACGCGACGGATGTAGTTCGCGTCGGCCTGGCCCAGATCGTCGAGGACGCGCTGACGCACCTCGTCGAGCTCGCGGCCGAACTCGTCGAGTTGTTCGTGCGTCAGGGTGTCGAGCCCGATCGTGGACTTGCGGTTCGGGTCGTACACGTCAACCAGCGGCAGGGGCGCCTGGTTGTGGTTCGAGGCGCTGAGCGGCTCGATCGGGGCCGCCTTGGAGCGTGAGAACAGGGCCATGGTTTTCTCCTTCACAGGTCGACTGCGACGGTGCCGACAGGCACGTTGACGCAGACCTTGATGGTTTCGTCGGTGTCGGCGCAGATCTCGCCGCTGATGACATGACGCACTGCGCCGTGGAGTTTCTTGACCGCGCAGGTGTTGCACACGCCCATGCGGCAGCCATAGTCGGGGGACAGTCCGGCGGCCTCGGCCTGTTCGAGGATCGTGGCGCCGGAGTTCTGGGCTTCGACCCCGCTGGAGTCGAAGGTGAGGGTGCCGGTGGCGTCTGCCGCGTCGAGGTCGACGGAGGGCACCTTGAAGTACTCGGCCGTCAGCTGGTCCTCGGCGCCGAGGTCGGAATAGATGTCGCGAACGGTCTGGATCAGGCCGGCCGGCCCGCACACCCACGTCGCCGTGGTGGTCGGGTCGATGCCGAGCCGGTTGAGGTGGTCGATCGTGATGCGTCCCACGAGGTCGGCATCGGGATCGGGGGACCGCGTGTAGATGCGAGCCATGTCGACGAAGGGCAGTTCGCCCAGGGCGTCGAGTTCGATCGAGAACATCTCGTCGTCGCGTGAGCGCGAGTAGTGGATGAACGTGACGTGGCCCTGATGCTTGCGGTCGGCCAGGGTCCGCAGCATGCTCATGACCGGCGTGATGCCCGATCCTCCACTGATCAGGACGATGTCCTCGGGGATCTGGCGCGGCAGCACGAACTCGCCGGAGGCGGGGGACAGGTAGACGACGGTGCCGGGCTTGAGGTGTCCGGCGTGCAGGAACTGCGAGACGTAACCGTCGGGGTGGGCCTTGACCGAGACGCTGAACAGGCCGTCCTTGCGTTCGGCGGAGCTTGACACGCTGAAGACGCGTACGCGGCGCGTTCCGTCGACCTCGACGCCGAACTCGACGTGCTGGCCGGGGACGAATCCGGACCACGTGCCGTTGGGGCGCAGCAGCACGGTGCTGGCGGCGCCCGTCTCCCGGATGATGTCGACGACCCGGCCGCGCACGGCCGCGACGGTCAGCATCGGGTGGACCAGTGACAAGTAGTCGTCCGGGGTGTGCGGAGACGTCACCTTGGCGATGGCCGGTGAGGCCAGTGCCCTGCGGATCAGTCCCATGTCGCTCCCGTCGGTGCTACCTAGTCAGTGAACAGCTGTTCACCAAAGAATGTCAGGTCATCGGTACCTCGGTCAAGACGACATTCCGTGTTGTGGAACACGTGTTCACTGAATCGCCCTGACCCGGACCCCCTAGGCTGACTCTGTGTCCGATGTCGTCAGCTCACGTCAGCAGCAGAAGGAGCGCACCCGCAGCGCGCTGCTGAAGGCGGCGCTCGAGCTCAGTCAGGAGCAGGGTTTCGCGCAGACCAGCCTGCGGCAGGTGGCGAAACGCGCCGGCGTGGTGCCCGCGGCGTTCTATCGGCACTTCGAGTCCATGGACGAGCTGGGTCTGGCGCTGGTCGAGCGGTGCTTCGGCACGCTGCGCGCGATGATCCGAGATGCCCAGCAACAGCCCGACGTCTTCTTGCAGATCATCGATGCCTCGGCCGCGATCCTGGTCGAGGCGGTCAAGCAGAACAAGGCCGATTTCGCCTTTGTCTCACGCGAGCGTTTCGGTGGCTCCGAGGTCGTCCGTGGGGCGATCGGGCATGAGCTGGACCTGTTCGTCTCGGAGTTGGCGGTCGTGCTGGCCCGCCTGCCCAACATCGAGAACTGGAGTGCCGACGACGTGCACATGGTGTCGCGGCTGTTCGTGCGCAACATGGTCGCCAATGCCGAGGAGGTCGTCGAGATGCCCGATGACCGCCCCGACCTGGAGGACCGTATCCGCGTGGGCGCCAGCCGGCAGATGCGCCTCATCGTCGTCGGCTTCAAGGACTGGCACAGCTGAGGGCATTTCGCACCGCCCGCCAGAATGTCTGCATGACGCAGCCCGATGCCCCCGCCTCCCTCGACCTGGAGGTGCTTCGGCGCATCGCCGGTGCGCCGGACGGGCCGGTCGACCCACGGGCGCTGCTGCGCGACGTGCAGAAGCAGATGGCCTCCTTCCTGATGGAGTACAAGTTCGCGCTGGACGAGGTCGAGACCAAGATCGCGATCCTGCGCGAGGAGTTCGAACTGGTCCACGACTACAGTCCGATCGAGCACGTGAAGGCTCGGCTCAAATCGGTCGAGAGTCTGGTGGACAAGATCGAGCGGACCCAGATCTCGCGCGACCTGGGCACCATCCGTCAGGAGATCCGTGACATCGCGGGGATCCGCGTCACGTGCGTCTTCGTCGAGGACACCTATCGGTTCGCGCGGATGCTGACGCAGCAACAGGATCTGACGGTCCTGCAGATCAAGGACTACATCGCCGAGCCGAAGTCGAACGGCTACCGCAGCCTGCACCTGATCATCGAACTGCCGGTGTTCTTGTCCGACCGCACGGTGCACGTCCCGGTCGAGGTCCAGATCCGCACGATCGCGATGGACTTCTGGGCCAGCGTCGAGCACCAGATCTACTACAAGTACGACAAGCAGGTGCCCGAGCATCTCGACAGCACGCTGCGCGAGGTGGCCACCACGGCAGCCGACCTGGACGAGCAGATGGCGCGGCTGCGGGCGGAGATCCGTTCGCTGGCCTGAACCTGAAGTCAGATACACTCCAACTAAGCAAGCGCTTAGTTGGAGGCCCCTGTGTCCACTGTCCTGTCCCGTCGCGATCTCGACTTCCTGCTGTTCGAGTGGTTGGAGGCCGGTGATCTGACCCAGCGTGACCGCTATCGCGAACATTCGCGCGAGACGTTCGACGATGTGCTGGACCTGTGCGAAACCATCGCGGTGGACCGATTCGCCCCGATCAACCGACTGCTGGACCTGAACGAGCCGGTGGTCGGCCCTGACGGCAAGGTCGTGCTGCCGGCCGAGTTGGCCGATGCCTTGCGGGTCTACGCCGAGTCCGGCATGCCGATGGCCACGTTCGGCGAGGACGTGGGCGGCATGCAGTTGCCGTTCACGATCGGTCAGGCGGCGTTCGCCTTCTTCCAGGCTGCCAGCGCCGCTGCCTCCTCGTACCCGTTCCTGTCGATGGGCAACGCGAACCTGCTGGTCGCGCACGGGTCCGCCGAACAGGTCGAGCTCTTCGCGCAGCCCGTGATCGAGGGTCGCTGGTACGGCACGATGTGCCTCTCGGAGCCGCATGCCGGCTCGTCGCTGGGCGACATCACGACCCGGGCCGTGCGCCAGGAGGACGGCACGTACCGGATCTTCGGCACGAAGATGTGGATCTCCGGCGGTGACCACGAGCTGACCGAGAACATCGTCCACCTGGTGCTGGCTCGGGTCGAGGGAGCGCCTCCGGGCGTCAAGGGCATCTCCTTGTTCATCACCCCGAAGGTCCTGGTCGAACCGGACGGCTCGCTCGGGGAGCGCAATGACGTCGCCCTCGTGGGCCTGAACCACAAGATGGGCTGGCGTGGGACGACGAACACGTTGCTGAACTTCGGTGAGGGACTGGCGACTCCCGGCGGGCAGCCCGGTGCCGTCGGCCACATCGTGGGCGAGGAGGGCCACGGGTTGGCGCAGATGTTCCACATGATGAACGAGGCGCGGATCGCGACCGGCATGGGTGCGGTGGCGCTCGGCTACACGGGCTACCTCCATGCGTTGGAGTACGCGAAGGAACGTACCCAGGGCCGGCGGGTCGATGCCAAGGATCCGCGCACCCCCATGGTGCCGCTGACCGACCATGCCGACGTGCGCCGGATGCTGCTCGCCCAGAAATCGTACGTGGAGGGCGGACTCGGGCTGCTGCTGTACTGCGCCCGCCTGATCGACGAGAAGGTGACGGCGCCCGACGAGCAGGGCCGTCAGCTCGCCGGCGACCTGCTCGAGGTGTTGACCCCGATCGCGAAGTCGTGGCCCTCGCAGTGGTGCCTGACCGCGAACTTCCTGGCCATCCAGGTCCATGGTGGCTCGGGGTACACCCGTGACTACAACGTCGAGCAGTTCTATCGCGATAACCGGCTCAACCCGATCCACGAGGGGACGCACGGCATCCAGAGCCTCGATCTGCTCGGACGCAAGGTCGTGGCTGGCGGCGGGGCCGGACTGGCGACCTTGGTCGGCACGATCAAGCAGACCACGGCCAAGGCGGCCGGCGAGTCGGCCCTGTCCAGATTCGCCGCCGAGTTGGATGCGCGGGTCGATCGCCTCGTCGAGGTCACGAGTGCGCTGTGGGCCGACGGTGATCCGGCGCTCGCGTTGGCGAACTCGGCGGTGTATCTCGAGGCGACGGGCCACGTCGTGGTCGCGTGGATCTGGCTCGAGCAACTGCTCGCGGTGGGGAACGCGGCCGGAGACTTCTACGACGGCAAGCGCGCTGCGGCGCGGTACTTCTTCGCCTTCGAGCTGCCCAAGGTCGATGCGCAGTTCGACCTGCTGGCGTCGCTGGACCGCACGGTGCTGGACCTCGACCCGCGCGTGCTCTGACGCCTCTTCTCCGGTGGTGAACCCTGCGGTGGCGGCCTAAACTGGAGTCAGGTCGGTGGTGGACACGACCGACTGAAGCCACAGATGGGAGATCATCATGGCTCACTCACACGGGGTGCACCTGGGCTGGCACCTGCCGTCCTGGCACCACGGCGACAAGGCCGAGAGCCTGCCCGGCGGTTCCACGAAAGTCGGTGGCGAGGTCCTGCTCGGCGCCGTGATCCTCGCGGTGATCACCTGGGCTGTCGCACTCAGCCAGATCGTCGCGATGCCCGAGGCGCAACAGCAGTCGATGCAGATGGCGCTCTGGACCGCCGTAGCGATCGCTTCCGGGATCAGCATGTTCCTGCTGATCGTGTGGAAGGCGCATCGGGCCTGACGTCGGCAAGACGTGGCGCGCGGGACTGCCCGCGCGCCATGGCCACGTGTGGACGTGGGGGATGTCACGTCGTCGGCGACTGGGGACTCGGGGCGCGAGCACCTACTCTTGAATTGAAGGTTCAACTACTTGGAGGGGTACACCGCATGAAGATCGGCATCGTGGTCGGATCCATTCGCGAGGGACGCTTGGGCGAGAACGTCGGGCGTTGGGTCGAGTCAGCGCTGACGGCGCGCTCCGACGTCGAGGCTGAGATCATCGACCTCAAGTCGTTCGACGTGCCCCTGTTCACGTCGTCGACGGTGCCGATGGCGGCCCAACGCGAGTACGAGTCGCCGAACGTGCGTGCCTGGAGCGCCGCGATCGACGAGTGCGATGCCTTCGTCTTCGTGACCGCCGAATACAACCACTCGGTGCCCGGTGGCTTCAAGAATGCCGTCGACTCGCTCGGTCCGGAGTGGGTCGACAAGACGGTCGGCTTCGTCTCGTACGGAGCAGACGGCGGCGTTCGCGCGGTCGAGCACTGGCGCCAGATCGTGGCGAACTTCCACATGATCGCCGTGCGCGGCCAGGTGTCGTTGTCGCTGTTCACCGAGTTCGACGCGAACGGCGACGTCGCGCCCGCGGATCGTCGTGCCGGCGAGTTGACGGCGATGCTCGATCAGATCGTCGAGAAGTCCCGCGTGCCGGTGTCGGTGCGCTGAGAGGCCTTCACGCCGAGCGGGGCACGCCGATCAACCCGTGCGTCGTGATGCGGACCAGGACGGACGCGACTTCATCGAGGTCGAGCTGGGAGTCGCGAAAATGCGCATCCATCGCGACGCCCCAGCACATGCCCACGCAGATCGGCGTCGTGATCGCGGGGTCGTCCTGTTGCGGCCACCGGTCGCCCGCTTCTCGGATCCGGTCAGCGAGCGTGTCGATGAACGGTGCGATGCGGCGCTGGTAGAACGCCTGCCCGCTGGCGCTGTCGCTGAACAGGACGACGCCGAACAGGGCAAACGTCTCGGTGAAGACCTCCAGCAAGGACCGATAGAAGTTGTGAATCGTCTCCCGCTCGCCCGGAGTGGAGGTGACGGCGCGGGTGTCGTCGAGCAGATCGCTCAGTAAATGGTCGAGCGGCTCGACGACCGCAGCTTCGAACAGTTGCTCCTTCGAGGCGAAATAGCGATACAGCAGGGCCACGTTGACGCCGGCGCGGTCGGCGATGGTGCTGATCCGTGCGCCTTCCGGCCCCGCGCTCAGGAACTCTTCGCGAGCTGCGGCCAGCAATTGCTTGCGGCGCTCCTCTGCGGACAATCTCGTCACTCTGTCGCCTCCTCGGGCGTCCCAGCCTAGGCCGGGATTGGTGCAGACGGAGAGGAACTCCGAGTTGCAATTCCGGGGTTCCTCGTGCTGCTGCGCGCCGGTGGCGATAGCGTTGGTTCTGATCCTCATCGCAGGAAGTACCACCTCCGGAGTGTTTGAGATGCGCACCAACTGCCGAGCCGTCGCGGCAGTCACCGCGGCCACGACCATGGCATTGATCCTCGCCCCCCGGGGCCTCGGTCCACGGCGGGTTCAGGTGAGAGAGCTCGCGGGGACCGGACGATGAACCCGGACATCCCGGCCGAGTTCGACGTCTACACCGTGGTCGTGCTGCGACGGCCCGCGAACGCGACGGAGTTCTCGGCGGACGAGCTCGACGCACTGCAGGCCAGCCACCTCGCTTACCGGGCCGAGCTGGCCCGCGACGGGGTGCTTGTCGCGAACGGGCCGTTCCTCGACCAGACCGACGACAACCAGCGCGGGATGTCGATCTTCGCGTGCGGACCCGACGAGGCAGTGCGCCTCACCGCAGCCGATCCCTCGGTCCGGGCGGGTCGCCTGGCCTTCGAGGTCATGCGGTGGTGGGTCGCCGCCGATTCGCTCGCGTTCCCGGGAGCGGCGGGGCCCGTGGGCGAGCGGCGCTCGATGAGCGACTGACCTTCGGATCGGCGCTGTGTGCGACGGAGGTCACCGCAGGTGGGAACCGCCGGGACCCCGCCGTGCCCAGGAGCGGGCTACGGTGGAGGCAGGACTGCAGGCTCGCGCGTCGTCCCGCTTGACCATCACGGCCGGATGCGCGCGGCGGCAGCAATCAGATGTGGTGGTGGGATGCTCTCACAGCCCGTACGAACGCCCAGGCCTGATCAGGACATCCGACCGCCGTCCGCGGACCGCTACGTCAGCGGCTACACGGATCTGGCCGCGAGCATCCGACAGTCCGGGTTGCTCGACCGCCGCCGCGCCTACTACTGGGCCCAGATCACGGCGATGGTGCTGGCGTTCGCCGGCATCTGGGTGGGATTCTTCCTGCTCGGCGACTCGTGGTTCCAACTGCTGCTGGCCGCCGCGCTGGGAGTCGTCGTCACCCAGTTCGGGTTCCTCGGTCACGATGCGGCGCACCGGCAGATGTTCACGTCGCCGGCGTGGAACATCTGGACCTCGCGCCTCCTGGCCTCGGCCTTCGCCGGCCTGAGCTACAGCTGGTGGCGCGCCAAGCACAACAAGCACCACCAGAGCCCCAATCGGGAGGGTCACGACCCCGACATCGCTCCGGGGGCGATCGCGTTCACGCCGTCGGCCGCCGAGCGGACCGGATTCGCCGGCTGGTTCGTCCAGCGGCAAGGGTGGCTGTTCTTCCCGCTGCTGACGCTCGAAGGACTCAATCTGCACGTCCAGAGCATCAAGGTCGGCCTCGACCGCGAGTCGGGGAATCCGTGGCGACGCCTCGAGCTGGCCATCGTCGTCACCCGGCTGGTCGGTTACATCGCAATCCTGCTGGTGTTCCTGCCGCTGGGTCTGGCGGTCGCGTTCCTGCTGGTCCAGATGGCCGTGTTCGGCTTCTGCCTGGGTGCCGCGTTCGCCCCGGCGCACAAGGGCATGCCGATCGTCCCGGCGACGATGAAACTCGACTTCCTGCGCCGTCAGGTGATGGTGTCGCGGAACGTGCGCGGCAATCCGCTGACGGACTTCTTCATGGGTGGCCTGAACTACCAGATCGAGCACCATCTGTTCCCGAGCATGCCGCGCTGCAATCTGAAGAAGGCGCGGCCACTCGTGCGGGCGCACTGCGAAGCCCTCGGTGTCGATTACCTGGAAGTCGGGCTGTTCCACTCGTACGCCATCGTCGTCGACTACCTGAACAACGTCGGACTGCGGGCCCGTGACCCGTTCGACTGTCCGCTGGCGGGACAACTGCGCGGCTGAGCCGCCGAGCGGGTTGCCGAGAATCGAACGCTCTGCGGACCCATCCGTAGGGCGTTCGGCTCCGAACCACCCACATGAACGCACCGGAAGCTTCCCGGATCGCGGTGGTCGGATCCGGCATCGCCGGCCTGAGCGCCGCGTGGTTCGCCACGCGCGCGGGCGCCCGCGTGGTGCTCTACGAGGCCGACGACCGCCTGGGCGGACACGCTGACACGCACCTGGTCCCCGAGGGGAATCGCGAGCTGGCGATCGACACGGGCTTCATCGTCCACAACCGCCACACGTATCCGGTGCTGTGCCGGATGTTCGACGAGCTCGGGGTGCAGACGCAGCCCTCGGAGATGTCCCTGTCGGTCCACGACGAGGCAACCGGGCTGGAATGGGCCGGCGCCCGGGGCCGTCGCGGCCTGTTCCCGGAGCCGAAGCGGCTGCTCGACCCGGGCCATTGGCGGATGTTGGCCGAGATCCCAAGCTTTCACCGCGCGGCGCGGCGACTGCTCGCGACCTCGCCCGACTCCGGCGATCCGACCTTGGACGAGTTCTTGGACCAGCACTGCTTCAGCCCGCGGACGCGTCGCCAGTTCATCCGCGCGCTCGTGGCCGCGGTGTGGTCGTGCGAACCCGAGCTGGCCGGCCAGTACCCGGCCCGTCACCTGTTCGCCTTCCTGGCCAATCACGGCATGCTCTCGGTGTTCGGCAGTCCGCAGTGGCGCACCGTCGTCGGTGGATCCCGCGAGTACGTCCGCCGCGTCGCCAAGGAACTGCCGGACATCCGGCTCTCGACGGCCGTCACCGGCGTCGAGGAGACACCTGATGGCGTGATCGTGCGCGATGCCGGTGTTCACGAGGAACGTTTCGACCGCGTCGTGGTCGCGACCCATCCGTGGCAGGCGCTCACGATGCTCGCCGAACCCACGGCGGTGCAGCGTGAGGTCCTCTCGGCGATGCCCTACTCGTCGAACCCCGCACTGCTGCACACCGACGAACGTCTGCTGCCGCGGGCCACCGGGGCACAGGCCTCGTGGAACCTGAGGTTGCCCGGCGAGCACCAGGGTCAGGTGACGGTGACGTACGACCTCACCCGACTGCAGCGGCTGCCGACAGCCACGCGGTATCTCCTGACCCTCGGTGGCGAGGACCTCGTCGACCCCACGACGGTGATCGCACGGATGGACTACGAGCACCCGGTCTACACGGCGGAGTCGGTGGCCGCCCAGCGTCGACTGTCCGGGATCGACACCGATCGCATCGTGTTCGCCGGGGCCTACCACGGGTGGGGGTTCCACGAGGACGGAGCGCGGTCGGGGCTGGACGCGGTGCGCAGGCTGGGACTGGCGGCTCCCCACGTGGAGGAGTCGGGCGACCGCGGGCCCGATGTCTACGAGACCCGCGTCGGCCATCGTCGTCGTCAGCCGTTCGTCCGCAGTTTCGAGCAGCGATCCAGCATGTGGGTGGTCGACATCGACCGCCAGGCCGCCCGGCAGGAGAATCAGTCCCGCTGGCGTCGCTTCACGGGCGGGACGATCGAGGCGCGTGACCACCTCGGCGATCCCGACGCCACGTTGCGCGAGAACCTGGCTGCGTTCGTGGCCCGGCACGGAATCGAACTCGGCGATGCTGCCGTCCGGCTGATGGCCCATCCGCGAGCCTTCGGGTTCTGCTTCAACCCGATGAGTGTGTGGTGGTGCACGCGCGCCGACGGTACGCCCCTCGTGACGGTCGTCGAGGTCCACAACACGTACGGCGACCGGCACGCGTACCTGCTCGACGGTGAGCCGTCGGCGGAGCACCGGGTGGACAAGGCGATGTACGTCTCGCCGTTCCACGGGGTCGCCGGTTCCTACCGGGTGACCGCGCCACCGCCCACGGACGAACTCGACGTCCGGGTCGAGTTGGACCTCCCAGACGGCCCGCCGTTCCAGGCGACGATCCGAGGTCGGCGCGTGCCCGGTCACGCGGTGCGGGCCGCGACCGCCGGGCTCGTCGACCGCATCGCCATCACCGCACACGGCGTGGTCCTGTGGCTGCGCCGCCTGCCCCTCCAAGCTCGACCCACGCATCACCAGGAAGGTGTCCGATGACGACCATCACCCCGACCGAGACCCACTGGCCGAGTCTCGTCCTGCCGCCTCGGTCCCGGACCTCCGAGTTCCGGGCGGCCCTGGCCCGGCGTCTGTTCACGTCGGCGATCGGGCAACTGGACGTCACCGTCGAGCTCGACGGTCGCACGTACGGCCGTGGCGGGCCGCGCATGACCATCCACCGCTCCGAGGAGTTCTTCCGCCGACTGGGCGGGCAGCCCTCCACGGGCTTCGGCGAGTCCCACATGACCGGGGCGTGGGACGCCGACGACCTCGGCGGCTTCCTCACGGTGCTCGCCACGAGGATCAGCACCCTTGTTCCGCGGCCCCTGCAGGTGCTGCGCGGTGTGGTCATGCCTCGGCCGCCGCGGAACGAGCGGGGCGAGAAGGCGGACACCCAGCGCGTCATCGGGCACCACTACGACCTGTCGAACGACCTGTTCGCGACGTTCCTCGACCCCACCATGACCTACTCGTGCGCGCTGTTCGACGAGACCGAGCCGGGCACTCCGGTCGTGGGGGCGGACCTGACCACGGCCCAGGAGCGCAAGCTCGACCGCCTGCTCGATCTCGCGGGCGTCGGCGACGGCACGCGACTGTTGGAGATCGGATCGGGGTGGGGATCGCTCGCGATCCGCGCGGCTCAGCGGGGTGCCCGCGTCCGGACCATCACGCTCTCGGTCGAGCAGCAGCGACTGGCGCGTGAGCGGATCGCCGAGGCAGGCCTGAGCGACCGGATCGACGTCGACCTGTGCGACTACCGCGACCTCGACGGACGGTACGACGCGGTCGTGTCGATCGAGATGGTCGAGGCCGTCGGATGGCGGCACTGGGGGACGTACCTCGCGACGATCGACCGGGTCCTGGAGCCCGGCGGCCGAGCCGCGGTGCAGGCCATCACGATGCCGCACGACCGGATGAAGGCGACCCGGAACACCTACACGTGGGTCACGAAGTACATCTTCCCCGGCGGTTTCCTGCCGTCGGTGGAGGCGATGGACCGGGCTACGGCGGGAACGTCGCTGCACCTCACGTCGGCCGAGGGGTTCGGAACCCACTACGCCGAGACGCTGCGGCAGTGGGACGAGCAGTTCACGGCGCGCGCTCACGATGTCGAGGCGCTCGGCTTCGACGAGACCTTCCGCCGGATGTGGCACTTCTACCTTGAGTACTCGCGTGCGGGATTCAGTTCGGGCTATCTCGACGACCACCACCTCGTCTTCAGGA
The DNA here is from genome assembly GCA_964473845.1 of uncultured Aeromicrobium sp. Taxonomy (GTDB): domain Bacteria; phylum Actinomycetota; class Actinomycetes; order Propionibacteriales; family Nocardioidaceae; genus Aeromicrobium. Next base: position 15,852 of record CAYYQO010000012.1, on the reverse strand, counting down.
AGGGCGGTGTCCGATGACGGGCCTTGCCGGACGGGCCGCCGCCGTGCTCGAACCGGTCGTGGGCGACCTGCCGGTGCGGCTCGAGTTCTGGGACGGTTCGGCGGCCGGTCCCGTGGACGGACCGGTCGTGCGGATCACGTCGTCGGCGGCGCTGCGCCGGCTCGTGTGGAGTCCCGGTGAGCTCGGCGCCGCGCAGGCCTATGTCTCGGGCGAGGCCGAGATCGACGGTGACCTCGACGCGACGCTGACCACGCTGCTGGCCGCCGGGCGCGAGGTCGGGCCGGTTCCGGCCACCCGCACGGCGAGCACGGTGGCGCGAGCGTTGCCGCTGCTGCTCCGGGCCCGCGCGATCGGACGACGCCCGGCCCCGCCCGCGTCCCAGGCGGTCGTCAAGGGGCGGCTCCATTCGCGCGATCGGGACCGGGCCGCGATCGCCCACCACTACGACCTCTCGAACGAGTTCTACGCGCAGATCCTCGATCCGACGATGGCCTATTCGTGCGGCTACCACACGTCGGAGGACATGACGCTGCAGCAGGCGCAGGAGGCGAAGCTCTCGCTCATCTGCCGCAAGCTCGGGCTCGGTGAGGACAGCCGTCTGCTCGACGTCGGATGCGGGTGGGGATCGCTCTCGATCCACGCGGCGAAGCACTTCGGCGCTCGCGTCGTGGCGGTCACGATCGCCGCCGAGCAGCGCGACTTCGTGGCGGAACGAGTGCGGCGCGAGGGCCTGGAGGATCGCGTGGACGTGCAGTTGTGCGACTACCGTGACGCGATGGGGGAGTACGACGCGGCGGCCTCGGTCGAGATGGGCGAACACGTCGGGGCGGAGAACTACCCGGTCTTCGCAGGGGTCCTGCGTGACCGGGTGCGACCGGGCGGGCGGGTGCTCATCCAGCAGATGTCGCGCAGCGGCCGGTGGCCCGGCGGCGGCCCGTTCATCGAGAGCTTCATCGCGCCCGACATGCACATGCGACCGGTGGGGCAGACCGTCGACCTGCTCGAGCAGGCCGGGCTGGAGGTCCGGGACGTGCACGCCCTGCGCGAACACTACGTGCGCACCGTGGCGGGCTGGATCGAGAACTTCGAGGGCAACGTCGACCGGCTGACCGAACTGGTGGGTGAGGAGGTCGTGCGGGTGTGGCGGCTCTACCTGGCCGGAGGCGCCGCCGCGTTCCGCGACGGCCGGATGGGGGTCGACCAGATCCTGGCCGTGCGGCCCGGGGGTACGCAAGGGCTCGACGGGGAGCGTCGCGGATGGTGACCGTCGTGGTCGCCGCCGCGGCGGCGATCGTCCTGGTGATGGCGGCGGGGGCCGTCGTGTCCAGGGCGCGGGACACCTTCGCGATCGTCGACATCGCGTGGCCCGTGGCGTTCGCCGCGGGGATGCTGGCCGCCGCGGCGACAGGACTCGTGCGCGATCTCGGGGAGTCCTGGCGGACGGTGGTGGCGTTGGTCCTGGTGCTCGGCTGGGCGGGCCGGCTCGCCGTCCACCTCGGGACGCGGACGTTCACGGCGCAGGAGGACGACCCGCGATACGTCGAGTTCATGGGCGGATCGGCGCGGGAGGTGCCGTTCGTGGCGCTGCTGACGAAGGTGTACGGCCTGCAGGCCGTACTCGTTCTCGCCGTCGGATATGCGCTGTTCGCCTCTGCGGCGCTCTCGGTGCGCTGGGGTGCCGTCGTGGTGGTCGGTGCCGTCGTGGCGATCGGAGGAATGGTGTTCGAGGCGATCGCGGACCGTCAGTTGACGCAGTACCGCGCGAGGCCGAAGGACCAGCGGGAACCGATCCTGTCGACGGGGGTCTGGTCGTGGAGCCGGCATCCGAACTACTTCGGGGAAGCGGTGACCTGGTGGGGTCTGTGGCTCGTCGCCGGTGCCGCGAGCGGCTGGCTCCCGCTCGTCTGGACCCTGCCCGCGCCGCTCGTGCTGACGGCGATCGTCACGGTCGTGTCGGGGGTCAGGATCGCCGAGCGGCGCATGCGTGGTCGGCCCGGCTGGGACGCCTACGCGGCGCGGACGTCCGTGTTCGTGCCGTGGCCGCCGCGTCAGCCGTGACCTCTCGCAAGGCAGTCGAGAGGACGTCGTCGGTCATGCACCCAGGAGCGCGAGCGGCACCACGGCGACACCGTCGAGTCGGCGGTAGGCGTGGTTCCCGGTGGTGACGATGACGCGATCCACCACGGCGTCACCCATCTTGTCCCGGAGCCAGTTGAGGTGGCGCACGTCGCCGTCGTCGACGGTTGACGTGAGCTTGACCTCGATGGCGAGCACGCGACCGTCGGGCGCTTCGACGACCAGGTCCACCTCGTGGTCACCGGTGTGAGTGCGAAGGTGACTGACGTCGACTCCGAGTGGCTGGGCATGAACCCGAACGCTCAATGTCGCCAAGGACTCGAAGAGAGCCCCCAGCAGTGGTCCCTTGCGGATGCGCTCGTAGGCCTTGGAACGGTCGACGGTGGTGCTCGCGTTGAGCAACGTCTCCTTGTTCGCGCGCAGTAGTCGGGCCGCGAACGCAGGGTCGGCGAGTTGGTGCTTGGGCGCCTGCCCGAGCCTGCTCAATTCACTGCCGTGGGGCACCCAGGCGGGAACTTCGTCGAGCAGCCAGAGCTGACTGAGCGACTCTCGGTAGTCGCCGATCGTCACGCGAGTCGGACGAACGTCCTTGGCCACGGCGTCCGCGATCTTCTCGAAACTCGCCGAGGTGGACGATGCCGCCGCATAGGCGCGGAGCCACGCTTCCAGTGCCCGTGGTCGACGAACCACGGCCCCCAGGGCCGGGACCTCGTGTGAAAGTGCGTAGGAGAGGTAGGAGTCGAGTTGGACCGCGTGAGTGGACGCGTCGCTCGTCCTGATGCCGGGCAACCCCGAGGCGAGGATCTCGTCGACATAGTCCTCCAGGCCGAGATCCGTGTGCCCGTCGATCGGCTCGGCGTTGCCGGCCAGCAACGAACTCAGACTGACGGTCGGGTTCTCCCGTTGGCGCTCGGCCAGGGAGAGCGGCCGCATGCGCACCCGCACGATGCGGCCCGCACCCGAGTGAATCGTGGTGCCACGTGGATTCGCGCTGCCGGTCAGGATGAAGCGTCCTGGGCTTCGGTCGGCGTCGACGCTGCGACGCACCGCGTCCCAGATCGGTGGATCAAGTTGCCACTCGTCGATGAGGACGGGACGTTCGAGCCGGTCGATTCGATCGCGATCAGCACGCACGATCTCGAGGTCGTCCGGTCGGTCCAACCGTAGGACGCTCCGGCCGAGCCGCTCCGCTGATGCGGATTTTCCGATGCCCTTTGCTCCGTCGATGGCCACGGCGGGGAGGCCGCTCACGGCAGTCTCCAGGTATCGATCGATGACCCGTGGGAGGTATGTCACGCTCATACCATACAGTTTCGCAGCATCAAACTATACAATTTCGCAGTTCCTTGCCGTGCGGTTTCGCGGTTCAGGGATCCGCCCTGACCGGGAGGGAGGCCACGTGGGGGTCTCGAGACCGGTCCACGACAATGGGTGACATGAGTCTCACGGTTCCCGCACCCCTGCCCTACGACGCGGGCCTGCGCCAACGGATTGCCGGCCATCTCGGTGGGCACGAGCGTCGGGTGGCCGAAACCGAGGGCCGGCGTCACGCGGCCGTGGCGGTGGTCCTCGTCGATTCCGAGGCAGGGGAGGGTCGCATCGATCCGGCCCCCGGTGACGCTCTGGTCGACAGCGCCGTGGGCGCTCATGAACTCGACGGCCGTATGCAGAACGTCTCGGGCGGCGCCGCATTCCTGCTGAGCCGACGGTCCGGCAAGCTCCGTGCCCACTCCGGTCAATGGGCGCTGCCCGGAGGCCGCATCGACGACGGTGAGGACGCCGTCACGGCAGCGATCCGTGAGACGGACGAAGAACTGGGAGTGCGGCTGTCCCGCGATCACGTGCTCGGCCTGATGGACGACTACCCGACGCGCTCGGGCTACGTCATCACGCCGGTCGTGCTGTGGGGCGGCGGTCCGCTCGACGTGCGGCCGTCGCCGGACGAGGTCCTCGCGGCCTACCGGGTCGGACTGCACCACCTGATGCGGACCGATTCTCCACGGTTCCTGGACATTCCCGAGAGCGACCGTCCGGTGGTTCAGATCCCGCTGGGCGACACCGATCGCGTGCATGCGCCCACGGGAGCGGTGCTGCTGCAGCTTCGTCGCCTCGGACTCGAGGGCGACCCGACCCGCGTCGACGATCTCGAGCAGCCGACGTTCGCCTGGCGCTGAGCTCTACCCGGCGTTGTCGAGCGCCTCGATCGGGTGCTCGGCCAAGGCTCGCTCGGAGATGCCGGTCTCGCGACTCAGGGCCTTCAGCAGACTGGCTCGTGAGGCGTATCCGGCGACGTGGGCCGCGACCGTCAGGCTGTCCCCGACGCGCAGCCGGGTGATCGCGACGTTCAGCCGGGCCCGGGCACGCCACTGCCGGAAGGGCAGGCCCGTCTCGGCCTGGAAGACGCGCTGGATCTGTCGCGGACTGGTGCACTGCTCACGCGCGAGTTCCGCCAGCGTGCTGCGGGTCGCGGCGCGGCGGGCGACAGCGCGAGCCGCGGGATGATCGGGAACCGGCAGCGCGAAGAAGCGTTGATCACCCAGCGTCCGGAGCGCCTCGTCGAGCGCAGAACGGAACGGCCTGACCTGGTCCTCGCCGCAGGGTGCCGCGGCCAGTACGAGGCGCATCACCTGGGTGATCTGGGGCACCACACCCACGCGCTGCGCTCGCCGTGGCGGAGTCGTGCCCGCGGACAGGAACGGCCCCAGGACGATGCTGCCCGGCTCGTACCGCGCCGCGTGTTCGACCTCGGCGGCCAACCAGAGGTTCTCGTGCGAGCGAAGGCGGACGGTGTGTCCCTCGACCGTGATGTCGGCGCTGCCGGTCACGACGTGGATCAGGTGCGGAACGTCATGGGTGTGCGGTTCGTGTCCGAGGAACCGGATCGAGTTCTCGGGTACGGCTCCGACCAGGTCGGTCAGTGTGGTGCTCACACGCGCCTCCTCGCATCATGTCGCACCAGTGCTCGAGTGATGTCGCACTGGGAGCTCTCCCTCGACCGGAGTTAACTTACCCTTGCCTTACATCTTCTCGTCGAGGAGGTGCCTGTCTCCCCGTCTGAATGAGGTTCCATGCGTTCGCGTCGCTCACTTCGTGCCGGCTTCGTCGGTCCGGTCATCGTCCTTGCCCTCGCGCTGGCCGGTTGTTCGTCATCCGGGTCGGAGAACTCGACCGGGGACTCGACCCGGGTGGTCCAGACCGATCAGGGCGAGGTCACCGTGCCGGCCGACCCACAACGGGTCGTCGTCCTGAACTACGCCCTCACCGGATATCTGTTCAATCTCGACGTCCCGGTCGTCGCCACCACGTCGGAGGACTTCGATCGCGACGCGGAGTTCTCGGAGTTCTGGGGCAAGAAGCCCGTCGAGAACAAGACCGAGTTCCTGACGTGGGGAATGGACGGATTCGACAACGAGACGATCCTGGAACTCGATCCCGACCTGATCATCGCCGGTGGCCTCGGCCTGCCGAACAACCTGGCGGTCGATGCGTACGACCAGCTCAGTGCCATCGCTCCGACGGTCATCGTCAGCAAGAACCTGGCCACGTGGCAGCAGCAGTTGGGCTTCATCGCCAAGGACGTGCTGGGCCAGGACGACGCCTTCGACGACCTCGTGGCCGCCCACGACGAACGTGTCGCCGAGGTCAAGGCCGCCATCACGGTCCCGCCGACCCCGGTCGCCTCCGTGTCGATCACCGCCGACGGCACGCCCTACCTGTTGTTCGAGGACCAAGGACTGGCCAAGACGCTCGGCGAACTCGGCTTCGAGCCCGCGCCGCTCGTCGCCGAGAACGGACTGAAGCCCTACACCGAGGGCGGCGACATGGCCGAGCTCTCCACCGAGCAGGCCGGCCAGATCCTGGCCGACGTCCCGACGCTGTTCGTCACGGGCTTCAACTCCGACACCACCGACGTCGCGACACTGTCGAAGCAGCCGGTGTGGGCGGCCCTGACGTCGTTCGAGTCGGACCACGCCTACGACCTGCCCTACTGGGTCGTGCGCGGTGACTACGACAAGGCGATGGCGCTGTTGGACATCATCGAGAAGCAGTTCTCCTGACCGATGGCTCACCATCGCGTGGTCGTGCACCCGCTGGTCCTGCGTGACGTGCAGGTCCGGCGGGTGTACGACGTCACTCCACGGATGCGGCGGGTCACGCTGGCCGGTGACACGCTCGCGGCCTTCAGTCGCGACGGACTCGACTTGCCGGCGTTCGCCACCCCGGCGTTCGACGACCACGTCAAGATCATTCTCGCGTCGGACGGCGACGTCTCGACCGCCGTGCCGATGCAACTGGAGAACGGGATCGAGTGGACGCCCTCGGACACCCGGCTGGCGCGGGACTACACCCCGCGTCGCTTCGATCCGGTGAGTGGGGAACTCGACCTGGACTTCGTCACGCACGGCCATGGGCCTGCCGCGACGTGGGCCAGACGGGCACGGCCGGGGGACACGCTGTGGTTCGTCGGGCCGAAGTCGTCGACGGTCGTTCCCGAGGACGTCGACTGGGTGCTGATGGCCGGCGACGAGACCGCCCTGCCGGCGATCGGCCGCTTCTTCGAGGAACGACCGACCGACGCGCCGGTGCGGGCCGTGATCTCGATCGCCGACCCGGCCGCCCGACAGGAGTTGGCGCTCCGGCCCACCGACCAGGTCGAGTGGATCGTGGCCGATCCGGCTGACCGGGAGGCCCTCGCCGCCGCCGTCGCCGCGATCGAGCCGCTGTCCGGCACGCCCTACGTGTGGGCCGCGGGGGAGAGCCGGGCCCTGCTGCCACTGCGTCGGCATGTGAGCCGGACGCTGGGCGCGGCGAAGTCGCACACCAACATCACCGGGTACTGGAACGAACGCGAGGACGTCTCGGCGGGGGCCGGTCCGACGGCTGACGACGGAGCACTCGTGCTCGCGCCGCCGCCGGTGGCGTGGTTCGCCGTGCGCACCGCGCTGCAGATCGGACTGCTGGATGCCGTCGCGGACGCGACATCGAGGCACGAGCCGTTGACGTCGGCAGAGGCCGCCCGGCGCACCGGCGCCGAACCGGCGCGGCTCGACATCCTGGTCCGCACGCTCGAGGCACATCAGATCCTGGTGCGCGGCGACTCTGGTGGGCTGTCGCTGACGGTCGCCGGGGACGAGCTCGTGGGTGACGAGCACCTGCGCGAGCACTACGACGGATTCCATGCCGACCAGGTGTTGGCGCTGACGGAACTGACCGCCGCACTGACTGACGGTGCGAACCCCTGGCAGTCGACCCGGGGTCGGACGGTGTGCGAGCTGGCCGAGAGCGATGCCGCGGTCTACGAGGAGTTCGTCGAGGGAGCAGACGGCCTGCCCCACCTGCTCACCTCACTGCCCAAGCACGCCGCGTGGCGTGGCGCCGAGCGCATCGGCATCACCGGACCCGGTGCCCTCGCGGTCGCCGACGTGCTGCACGAGCACCTCTCGGCACACCTCACGATCGTGGAGCCGCCCGTTCCGCTCGCGGTGTTGCGGGCCGTTGCCGACGACTCACCCCACGAGTTCGCCGAGACGTGGCAGCCCCAGGACGTCGTGGTCACGGCTCTCGCGCTCGACCACCGCACGGACGACGAGATCGCCGGACTCCTGGAGGCGCTGCGCGAGGTCGCCGCCACCGTCCTGATGGTCGAACAGCTCGCGCCCGATGCGCTGAACCCGATGGCCATGAGTCAGGTGGCACTCATGCGCGTGGCAACGGTCGGCTCACCGCACCTGGACCCGGCGCGACTGGACGCACTCGCCTCCCGCAGCGGCTGGAGGGTGGCCTCGCAGCAGAAGCTGGGCTGGGGCGTTGAGTGCGTCGAGCTCGTGGCCCGCGACTCATGACCGTGCGGACCGAGCCGCCCGGTACCGGGCGGCGCACGAGCCTGCGGGTGCTCGCGCTCGCGGCCAGCGTCGCGCTCCTGGTCGCGGTGTCGGCCGCCAGCATCGCGATCGGATCGGCCCACCTCAGCCCGTCGACGGTGTGGGATGCCCTGGTCAGACCCGACGGGAGCATCGACCACCTCACGATCCGCACCCTGCGCGTCCCGCGCACAGTGCTGGGGATCCTCATCGGTGCGGCCCTCGCCGTCGCGGGCACGGTGATCCAGGGACTCACGCGCAATCCGCTGGCCGATCCGGGCATCCTCGGAGTCAACGCCGGTGCGGGGTTCGCCATCGTCCTGGGCGTGGCCGCCTTCGGGCTGGTCCGGATCGACCAGTACCTGTGGTTCGGGTTCGCCGGAGCGGTCATCGCCGCCGTCGCGGTCTACATGATCGCCGCCGGTGGTCGGGGCGGAGCCACGCCCGTGCGCCTGACGCTCGTCGGCGTCGCCCTCAGCGCCGTGCTCGCGGGCGTGTCGCAGACCATCTCGCTGTTGAACCCGGCGACGTTCGACCGGATGCGGTTCTGGGGAGCCGGCTCGATCGCCGACCGCCCGGACGGGACGATCAGCACGATCCTGCCGTTCGTCGTGGTCGGGCTGGTGCTGGCGTTCGCGTGCGCGCGAGGACTCAACGCCCTCGCCCTCGGTGAGGACCTGGCGCGCGCCGTCGGAGCGCAGGTGGCGGTGACCAGATTGTGCGGAGTCGTCGCCGTGACCCTGCTGTGCGGAGCCGCGACGGCTGCGGCGGGGCCGATCGCCTTCGTCGGCCTCATGATTCCGCACGCCGTGCGCTTCGTGACCGGACCCGACCAGCGCTGGATCATGCCGTTCACCCTCATCCTCGGGCCGGTGCTCGTGCTCGTCTCCGACATCCTCGGCAGGCTCGTCATCTGGCCCGCCGAACTGCAGGTGGGCGTGGTCACGGCCTTCGTGGGCGCGCCGATCCTCATCCTGCTCGTCCGTCGCACGAGGACGAGCGCGCCATGAGCCGTCTCGTCGAGATCCGGATCGGAACCTTCACACGGCGCACCACGGGGCGAGCGATGGTCGTCGACCTCGTGCTGCTCCTGCTCGTCGTGGCGGGGGCGGTCACGGCGCTGACGCTCGGGGAGCGAGATCTGGGGATCGGGCAGGTGCTCCGGGCATTCCTGCCCGGAGCGGATCACCTCGACCACGTCGTGGTCGTGCAATGGCGTGCGCCCCGGGTCGTCGGCGCCGTCGTGTTCGGCGCCGCGCTCGGCGTCAGTGGGGCCATCTTCCAGTCACTGACCCGCAACCCGCTGGGCAGTCCCGACATCATCGGGCTGAACACGGGCGCCTACACGGGCGTCGTCGCCGTCCTGATGTTCGGCGCCACCGGTTACGTGGCGCTGGCCGGCGGTGCCCTGGTCGGCGGGCTGGCCACCAGCCTGGTGATCTACCTGCTGGCGTTCCGACAAGGAATCCAAGGGTTCCGGCTCATCATCGTCGGCATCGCCATCTCGGCGATCCTGTCCTCGATCAACACGTGGTTCAGTGCCAAGTCCGACCTTTCCGTGGCGTTGGAGGCGGCGGTCTGGGGCGCTGGCAGCCTCAACGGCGTCACGTGGACGGCGGTCGGGACGACGACGGCGATCATCGCCGTGCTCGCGGTGGCGCTGCCGGCCGCCCGCCGGCGGTTGAGTCAACTGGAGTTGGGCGACGACGCGGCCGCGGCCACAGGGGTCCGGGTCGAGTCGAGCAAGGCGTACCTCGTGATCGTCGGGGTGATCCCGACAGCCTTGGTGACCGCGGCCATCGGGCCGGTCGCCTTCATCGCGCTCGCCGCTCCACAGATCGCCCGGCGGCTCACGCGCCACGGCGACTCCGCCGATCTTGCCGGCGCGGCCTTGGTGGGCGCCTTCCTGCTCCTGGTCTCGGACATGATCGCGCAGCACGCCTTCTCCGGGGTCATGCTGCCCGTGGGATCCGTGACGGTGTGCATTGGCGGGGGATACCTGGTGTGGCTGCTGATCCGTGAGGCACGACGCGCATGACCGGAAGGAACATCGTGAGGAACGCGACCACGGACGGACTCGCTGCGGTCGATCTCGTCGCCGGCTACGGCAGCCGGCACGTCATCGACGGGCTCGACGTCACCATTCCCGAGCACTCGTTCACGGCCATCATCGGACCGAACGCCTGCGGGAAGTCCACGCTGCTGCGTGCCTTGTCGAGGTTGCTCAGGCCCAGCGGCGGAACGGTGCTGCTCGACGGGACCGACATCCATGCGATGTCGACCAAGCAGGTGGCGCGGCGGATCGGGCTGCTGCCCCAATCGCCCATCGCGCCCGACGGCATCACGGTCGCCGAACTGGTGGCGCGTGGTCGCTACCCGCACCAGAGCGTGCTCTCGCAGTGGAGCCGGTCCGATCGGGAGGCCACGGACGCCGCGATGGAGGCCACGAGCGTCACCGCGCTGAGCGACCGGCTCGTCGACGAACTGTCCGGCGGTCAGCGGCAGCGGGTCTGGATCGCGATGGCGTTGGCGCAGGAGACACCCATCCTGCTGCTCGACGAGCCGACGACGTTCCTGGACATCACCCACCAGATCGAGGTTCTCGATCTCATCGAGCGACTGCGTGCCGAGGGCAGGACGGTCGTGGCGGTGCTGCACGATCTCAACCACGCGGCACGCTATGCGGACCACCTGATCGCCATGCGCGACGGGCAGATCATCGCCCGGGGAACTCCTGCCGAGGTCATCACGGCCGAGCAGGTCGAGCGGGTCTTCGGGTTGCGTTCGCGGGTCATCGCCGACCCCGACACGGGAACGCCCATCGTGCTGCCCCGGTCGCCGCTATGACCGCAGCGTCCCGAATGCTCGCCCTCAGCCGCCGGCCGGCAGTTCCTCGAGCAGCACGTCCGGTTCGTCGCGAGCCGTCTTGTCCGCCCGCCACTTGTCGACGAACAGCGCCAGGTGGGTTCCGTCGGAGCGTTGCAGGACCTCGACGCCACGTTTGCCGCTGAGTTCCCGGGCGCCGGTGGCGTCGGTGCGGCGAGCCACCTGGTAGTCGAGGCGCGAGAGCCGGATCGGTGAGGAGAACTCGTTCTTCATGCGTTCCTCGACCACGTCGAACTGCAGCGGACCGACCGCGGCGAGGACCGGGCTCTGATCCCCCCGCAGGTCCGAACGCAGGACCTGGACGACGCCTTCCTGGTCGAGCTGTTCGATGCCGCGTCGGAACTGCTTGTACCGCCCGATGTCGGCGGCGGTGGCGGTCATGAAGTGCTCGGGGGCGAAGCTCGGGACCGGCGGATAGTCGATCCGGTCGCCCTCGTGGACCGTGTCGCCGACGCGCAACGCCTGGGCGTTCACGAAGCCGATGATGTCGCCCGGGGAGGCGTGGTCGACCGAGGTGGTCGAGCGACCGAAGACGGCTTGGGCGTACTTCGTGGCGAAGGGCCGCCCGGTTGCGGCGTGCGTGAGGATCATTCCTCGTTCGAAGGTGCCTGACACCACTCGTGCGTAGGCGAGCCGGTCGCGGTGGGAGGTGTTCATGCCGGACTGGACCTTGAAGACGAACGCGCTGAAGTCGTCGTCGAGCTGACGGACCGAACCGTCGATCCCTGCGGTCGCACTCGGGCCGGGGGCGAGGTCGAGCAGCAGGTCGAGCAGTTGTGCCACGCCGAAGTTCTGCAGCGCCGACGCGAACATGACGGGAGTGGTCTCGCCGGCGAGGAACCGCTCCTGGTCGTGGTCGGCGTCATCGAGGCCCAGGAGTTCGTGGTCGTCCATCGCGGTGGACCACGCCTCGGCGTCGACGTCCTCGACCTCGGCCGACGACATCCGCCGCTCGGGCGCGCGCTCGGCGCCGCCGGCAGTGCGCGTGTACTTCACGAACTCGCCCGTACGGCGGTCGAGCACGCCGCGGAAGTCGCCGGCCTCGCCGACGGGCCAGGTCAGCGGAGTCGGGCGCAGTTTGATCTGCTGCTCGATCTCGTCCATCAGGGCCAGCGGCGACAGGCCGGGGCGGTCCCACTTGTTGATGACGGTGATCACCGGGATGCCCCGCAGCGCGCACACCCGGAAGAGCTTGAGGGTCTGGGGTTCGAGGCCCTTGCCGGCGTCGACCAGCATCACGGCCGAGTCGACCGCCGACAGCACGCGGTAGGTGTCCTCGGAGAAGTCGCGGTGGCCGGGCGTGTCGAGCAGGTTGATCACGTGGTCGCGGTAGACGAACTGCAGGGCGGCGGAGGTGATGGAGATGCCGCGCGCCTTCTCCATCGCCATCCAGTCCGAGACGGTGGCGCGTCGGCCGCTCTTGCCGTGCACGGCGCCGGCCTCGTTGATGACTCGGGCGTGCAAAGCGAGCGCTTCGGTCAGCGTGGACTTGCCGGCATCGGGGTGGCTGATGACGGCGAAGGTGCGGCGGGGGCGTTTGTCTGACACCTCTTGAATTTACGGGCCCGTGTGCAATGCCGCGGACGCGGGATCGGTGCTGAGCACCCTGACCGCGAGGGTGGTCGTCGATTCGACGCCCAGGAAGCTCACGACCCGGTTGACGCGGCCGAGGTCCAGCGGGAGCAGTCCCGGGGTTCCGGGCACGTCGGGGGTGAGACCGAGGTCGAGGTCGTCGCGGCCCGACATGATCCGCACGTTGAAGTCGTAGCGTTCGCGCGCCTCGGGGACGGCGAGGCGGCGGACGACGGTGGCGCCCATGCGGCGCGAGCCCGTCTCGGCCGCCCACGCGTCCAGGGTGGCGGCGAGGACGCGGCCCTCGTTGTGGTCGATGTCGGCCCAGACGGTCTGCATCGATCCCGCCTGGGTGAGGAGGATCGCGGCGGTCTTCTCGCCGATGCCGGAGACTCCCGGCAGGTTGTCGCTGGGGTCGCCGCGCAGGGCGGCGAACGCGAGATAGTGCTCGGCCGCAATGCCGTACATCGTGAGGAGTCGTGCCGGGTTGAGCAGGGGCGATCCGTCGATGCCGCCGTTGATCAGCCGCAGGACCTGGGTGTGGTCACTGATGTGCGCGAACGCGTCGCGGTCGGAGGTGATGATGATGCAGTTCCAGCCGTGGTCGCGTGCCCAGGTGGCGCCGGAGGCGCTGACGTCGTCGGCTTCGAGGCCGGGCGGAGTGAGTGTGGCGAGACCGAGGGCCTCGAGGAAGGCACCCGTGCGCTCGAGTTGATCGACGAGCGCTGCGTCCTTCTCGGCTCGCCCGGACTTGTACTCGGGATAGAAGTCCGCGCGGACCGATGCGGCGCGGTCGTCGAGTCCGAAGATCACGGCGTCGGGCGCGAATCGTTCGATCGCCTCGATGATCTGGCGCAGCATGCCGTGCAGCGCCCACGCGGGTCGCCCGGACCGGTCCATGAGCCTCGTGTGGGCCCGGGCGTGGTGGTTGCGGTGCAGCAATGAGGGGGCATCGACCACGAGCAACAGCTTGCGGGGGCGGGTGTCTGAGGCGGGCATGGGGATCCTCGCCATCATAGGGACTCAGGCCTCAGGCAGTGAGCTCCTTCGCTCGGCCCAGACGGGCACGCTCGGCCGCGGCACGTCCGTGTCTGACCGAGTGCTCGTCGCCCACGGCGCTGCTGCCGCGCCAGGTTCCCTTCACGCCGTGCTGGCGCCGCATGTAGTCGAAGTAGTCGCGCACCTCGACGTCCTTGGCGACCAGGGCAGGCAGTTTCGCGCCGCTGGGCTGGCCGGTGACCTCGTCGATGCCCGACTCGTAGGCGCCGGCACTGACCTGGGCGGCCCACTGGGCCTGCTGCAGGCGGTGTTCGATGCGTTCGGTCCAGCCGGAGTAGAAGGCGGCGCGCGCGGTGCGGCCGTGGACCGGCCGGTGTGCGCCGGACCGGATGTAGGCGTCGGCATCCGCGACCATCTGCACGACCAGCGACACGTAGAGGGTCTTCACCACGTCGATGTCGCCCTGGAACCCGTACAGCGTGACGCCGGTGTTGTCGCCGCGGATCGTGCAGCGCAGGTCGTTGGCGTGGCTGATCGCCAGCATCAGTTCGATGTAGCGCACGTTGGACTGCTGGCCGCGGTGCCCGAGCCGGACGGGTTCGAACGTCGGGGTGGGTGTCGTTTCGTCCTTCTCGTGGGCGGCACGGGCGACCGCGAGTTCGATGGAGTGGGTGGTCGCGAGTTCCTGGGCCTTGGTGAAGAAGGCGTTGCGCTCGGCCTCGGTGGCCGCGCCCTCGGCATGGCGGAGCATTTTGCCGACCTTGGCGAGCATGCCGCCCGGGCGCTGGCCATCGAGGTGCAGTTCGCGGTGCGCCTCACGAAGCATCGCGGCGATCTCGACCCAGCCGATGTCCTCGAGCAGTTGCAGCATCGTGGCCCGGAACCCGGCGCCGTGTGAGTCGATGATGGCGCCGTCGATCCCGGTGTTGAGGTGGTGGGCCAGTTCGTGCACGACCACGAGGCCGCGCAGCGCCCACGCGCCACCGCGTTCGCGCGCGGGCAACAAGATCGCGCCGTCGTGGTAGGTGGCCTTCGTCCAGCCTCCGAACGTGTCGACCTCGACGCGCTTCTGCTCGCGGCCTCGGTAATTCGTGCCGTAGGTGCGGGCCTGCTGACGCAGTCGTTCCATGACCTGGTCGACGAACACCGTCACGTCCGAAGGCCGCGAGAAGCGGGGCTCGGTCTCGGGCGTGAAGTCGACGGCTCGGCGCTGGCCGTCGCGCTGTAAACGCACCTGGACCACCCCCGTGTCGGGAGAGATGGCGTCCAGCCACGAGGCCAGCATGTCCTCGGCTGCGTAGGTGCTTTTCTGGTCCGGGTCGTCCATGTCAGAGACGATGCCAGAGGGCACCGACACCGCCCGAGAGGTCACCCTCCCAGGGATGCTCGTGCGTCACTGAGCAGGACGTACAAGTGGAGCGGATCCGTCGGTGAGGGTGCGAATCCGAGGGCGGAATAGAAGGCCGCTGCTTCCTCGTGGAGGGCATGGACGATCAGGATGCGTACGCCGATCCGGTCGGCCACGGCGAGCGTAGACAAGATGGCGTCACGCACGAGGAGTCGACCGAGTCCCGAACCCTGTGCCTGACGGTCGACCGCGAGGCGGCCCAGCAGGACGGCCAGAACTGGGTCGGGTGCGTTGCGTCGTGCCCGGCCAGGAAGTCTCGCGTGCTCGACGGCGATGGCAGACAAGGTGTAGTACCCGAGGATCTGGTTGCTCTCAGCGTCACGGCCGACATAGCACCTGGTGGAACCAGTGACATGGTTTGCGAGAGCGCGGTCGGAGAGGTAGCGGTCCAGCGATGGCTCGCCGCAGTCGAATCCGGCCGTGTGGTCAAGCGCATCGATCGGACGAGGACGCCGAGAGGTCACTCGTCGTCGTCCCACGGGGCTCTGGCGTTGAGCAGTTCAGCCAGTTCGGGAACCCTCCGGGCGGGCCGATCGAGGATGGCGGAGAACTCGGTCCATGCTGCATCGTTCAGCCGGAAGACTCGACGATCGATGAGAATGTCCTCGGCTCGCGTGACGGCGGCTCCAGTGACGAAGTCGGTCAGGGACTGGCCCGAGGCTTCTGCCGCATCTCGGATCAGCGCGTCCTGCTCAGGTGTGACCCGCAGGGCGAGACGCGCCTGCTTGCGCCTGGTGTTCTCAGAGATCGCGGACATGGCGCAGTTGTACGCCTGCTGGACATACAGCACCAGGGCGAGGGGCAACTCTCAGTCTGGCGACAACTCCCACACCAGTTGTCGGTCGTGCCGTTTGCGCTGGCTGGGGCGATCTTGATGCGGCGGGGTTCGCCATGGTTGCACCGGGTCCGTGGCCGATTTCCCACACGCGGTCGGTGGATCCAGGCTCAGGCGGGGCCGGTGTGTCAGGTCCCACCCGGCCACGGCAGCTGGGACCGGGACTGCCCAGGCTTTGCTTGACACGTGACCTGTGAGGATTTCCTCGCTGGAAG
>CAYYQO010000011.1:0-32592 GCA_964473845.1 uncultured Aeromicrobium sp. | reverse complement strand
ACGAGCACGGTCCCGATGCCGTCGCGCTGTACGTCTCGGGGCAGATGTCGCTGGAAGCCCAGTACCTCGCGACGAAGCTGGCCAAGGGTTATCTGCGCACCGTCAACATCGAGTCCAACTCGCGGCTGTGCATGGCGAGCGCCGGGACGGGTTACAAGCAGTCGCTGGGCTCGGACGGCCCGCCCGGTTCGTACGACGACTTCGACCACGCCGACCTGTTCCTGGTGATCGGCTCGAACATGGCCGATGCCCATCCGATCCTGTTCTTGCGCATGATGGAGCGGGTCAAGGCCGGGGCGAAGCTGGTCGTCGTCGATCCGCGCCGCACCGCGACGGCCGAGAAGGCGGACCTGTTCTGCCAGATCCGGCCGGGCACCGATCTGGCCTTCCTGAACGGCATCATGAACCTGCTGGTCGAGGCCGGTGCGGTCGACCACGAGTTCATCGCCGAGCACACCCGCGGGTGGGAGCACGTCGAGGAATTGGCTGCCGAGTACCCGCCGGCGAACGTCGCCGAGCTGACCGGCATCGCCGAGGCGGACCTGCGGACGCTCGCCGGCTGGATCGCCGAGTCCGGCGAGTGGATGACCTGCTGGACGATGGGTCTGAACCAGTCGACCCACGGCACCTGGAACACCAATGCGATCTGCAATCTGCACCTGGCGACCGGCGCGATCTGCCGACCGGGTTCAGGGCCGTTCTCGCTGACCGGTCAGCCGAACGCCATGGGTGGCCGAGAGATGGGTTACATGGGCCCCGGGCTGCCCGGCCAGCGTTCCGTGGTGTCCGCCGACGACCGGGAGTACTGCGAGCAGTCGTGGGGTCTGGCGCCCGGTACGATCCGCGATCAGGTCGGTGGCGGCACGATCGACATGTTCGAGCAGTTGGCCGCCGGTGACATCCGGGCAGCCTGGATCATCTGCACGAATCCGGCGCACTCGATGGCCAATCGCAGCACTGTCCTGGCCGGCCTGACCGCCGCCGATGTCGTGGTCGTGCAGGACGCCTTCGCCGAGAACGAGACCCTGACCCACGCGGACATCGCACTGCCGGCCGCACTGTGGACCGAGGCCGAGGGCGTCATGGTCAACTCCGAGCGCAACCTGACCCTGTGCCAACCTGCTGGTCCGCCCCCGGGCGATGCCCGGCCGGACTGGCGACTCATCGCCGACATCGCCGTCCGGTTGGGATTCGGCGATGCCTTCGCCTTCTCCAGCGCCGAGGAGATCTTCGACGAGATCCGCACCTTCGCGAACCCCGCGACCGGGTACGACCTGCGCGGCGCGGACTACGAACGGCTGCGCAAAGGACCGTTGCAGTGGCCGTGCCCGCCCGGAGCGGGCCCGCGCAATCCGGTGCGGTATCTCAACGACGGGGTCAGCCAGCGCCGCACCGTGCGCGAGGACGGCACGGTGCCGCGGATCGCCTTTCCGCTGCCCGACGGCCGCGCCGTCTTCCACGCCCGGCCCCACCTGGACCCGGCGGAGCTGCCCGACGACGAGTTCCCGGTCGCGCTGAACACCGGTCGCCTGCCGCACCAGTGGCACACGATGACCAAGACGGGCAAGGTCGCCCGGCTCAACCGGCTCAATCCGGATCCCTTCGTCGAGATCAATCCCGAGGATGCCCGGGAGCTGGGCCTGGCGGACGGCTCCGACGTCCGGGTCGTGTCGCGTCGGGGCGAGGCCGTGCTGCCGGCGGTCGTGACCGATCGCGTCCTGCCCGGGACCTGTTTCGCGCCGATCCACTGGGGTGAGATGACGGGCGAGGGCCTCGCGATCAACGCGGTCACCAATGACGCCGTGGATCCCGATTCGCTGCAACCCGAGTTCAAGATGTGTGCCGTGCGGCTCGAACGCGCGCCGATCCGGCTGCCGGCGACAGCACCGGCCGGGACGGAACTGTCCGACCAGGACACGGCCTGGCTGGCCGGCTACCTCGCGGCGCTCACGCACGACCGGCCGAGCCTGCCGGCCTCGGCCCCGATCACGCCCGAGGTGCGGGAGTGGTTCGACCAGGTGATCGCCTCGGTCGCTCCCGCGGCGGATGCCGCGGACGACGCCGGCGTCACGGTCCTGTGGGCCTCCCAGACCGGCCGCGTCGAGGACCACGTTCCGGACCTGGTGCGCTCGCTGGCGGGTCGGGGCATCGCGGCGACGCATCGGTCGATGGGTGACGCCCAGGTCACCGATCTCGCCGGTACTGTCCTGTTCGTCACCAGCACGACCGGCGACGGAGATCCGCCGAGCGAGGCGGTCGGCTTCTGGCGGGCGTTGTCCGCCGACGGTCTCGATCTGGGCGATCTGCGCTACAGCGTGCTGGCTTTCGGCGACTCGGCCTACGACGACTTCTGTGGATTCGGACGTCGCCTGGACGAGCGCCTGGCGTCATCGGGGGCCGAGTCGATTGCTCCTCGTGCCGACTGCGAACCGGATTTCGACGACATGGCGAGCGGATGGATCACCTCGGTGAGCGAGGTGCTGGCGGCCGACGGCGGTGTGGCGGTCATCGACCCCGCGTCCGTCGAGGCCGAACCCGCCTACGGCCGGAACCGTCCGCTCGTGACGACGCTGACCCGCAACGAACTGCTGTCGTCGCCGGAGTCGTCGAAGGAGGTGCGGCGGTTCGGGTTCCACCTGCCCGAGGACACACTCGACTACGAACCCGGCGATGCGCTCGCCGTCCTGCCCCGGGTCGATCCGGCCTACGTCGAGGAATGGCTCGCCCTGTCCGGGCTCGACGGTGATGCCCTGATCGACGTCGACGACCAACCGATGCGGTTGTTCGACGCGCTGCTGGAGCACCGCGACCCCGTGACGGTCACGCAGGCCTTCGTCCGGTTCGTGATCCTCGGGCTCGGCCGCGCGCCGGACGGACTGCCCGATCCTGATGATCGAGAGGCGTTCGACGCATGGGCGTGGGGCCGCCAGCAGATCGACGTGCTGCGCGCCTTTCCACTGGAGGCCGACCTCGAGAGCTGGTTGCCGGTGCTGAGGCCGCTCGTGGCGCGCCAGTACTCGATCTCGTCCAGTCCGCTGGAGGACCCGCGCGAGGTCCAACTGACCGTGTCGGTCGTGAGGCATCGAGCACACGGCTTCCGGCGCCACGGGGTGTGCTCGACGTTCCTCGCGGACCGGGCGGGGGACGAGGTGCGGATCCATGTGCAGCGGCAACGTCACTTCCGGCCGCCCACCGATGCCGAGGCCGGCATGATCATGGTGGGCCCGGGCACCGGGATTGCGCCGTTCCGCGGCTTCCTGCAGGACCGGGCACTGCGGGGGCACTCGGGCGGGAACTGGCTGTTCTTCGGGGATCGGAACGCCCGGAACGACTTCCTGTACCGCGAGGAGCTCGAGGAGCTGCGGCGCGACGGAGTCCTGACTCGGCTCGACACCGCGTTCTCGCGTGACCAGGATCAGAGCATCTACGTCCAGGACCGGATGCGCGAGCAGGGCGCCGAGCTCTGGCGGTGGCTGGACGGGGGAGCCCACTTCTACGTGTGCGGTGACCGCGCCCGCATGGCCAAGGACGTCGAGGCGACGCTCCTGCACGTCGCCGAGCAGCACGGTGGGTTGTCGGCAGGTGCGGCGCAGTCGTGGCTGGCCGGGCTCGCCGAGGTGGGGCGTTACGCGAAGGACGTGTACTGACCGATCTCGGCCTGTGGGTCGGTAGGGTCATGCCATGACCGTGGCCGTCGTGACCGATTCAACCGCGTCCCTGGACGCCGACGATGCTGCGCGTGACGGGATCACCGTCGTCCCGACCACCGTCATCATCGGCGCGCGCGTCTACACCGAGGGCGTCGACGTGACGTCGCAGATGATCGCGGACGCCCTGGGGACGTTCGTGCCGGTCAGCACCTCACGGCCGTCACCCGAGACGTTCCAGTCCGTGTACGAGGCGCTGGCGGCGCAGGGTGCCGACGCGATCGTGTCGGTGCACGTCAGTTCCAGGGTGTCGGGCACGATCGACGCGGCACGTCTGGCCGCCGACCGCGTCGACGTCCCGGTCCACATCGTCGACACGCTCCAGGCCGGCCTGGCCACGGGGTTCGCCGCAGGACGGGCCGCACGCACGCGTGACGCCGGCGGTACCCCCGAGCAGATGGCCGCCGCAGCACTCGAGTCGTCGCAGGCAGCGCGGGTGCTGCTGTACGTCGACACGCTCGAGTACCTGCGTCGGGGAGGACGTATCGGCCGCGCCGCGGCCCTGATCGGTGCCGCACTGTCGGTCAAGCCGATCCTGACGATCGAGGACGGCGTCGTGGCTCCGCTGGAGAAGGTCCGCACCGCGTCGAAGGCGCTCACACGGCTCGCGGCGCTGGCGGCCGAGACGGTCGAGACCTACGACGGTGACTACGACATCGGAGTCCAGCACCTGGCCAGCGAGTCGGTGGCCGCCTCGGTGGCCCAGTCGCTGGCCGAGAAGCTGGGCCGCGACAGCGTCCCGGTGGACGAGGTCGGCGCCGACATCGGTGCCCACGTGGGCCCCGGCATGATCGCTGTGACCGTCAGCCCGCGCTGACGATCCCGTCGGTCGCGTAGCAGGCGAGGAAGCCGCGCATCGAGACCGGGGGCTGTCCACAGCCGCCGGCCACCCCAGCAGTTCATCCACAGCCCTCGCTCGACCCGTTCCACCGGGCCACCGCCTGAACCTAGGGTCGCGTCATGGTCTCCGTCCCACCTGAGACGCGCGCTCAGATCGCCCGGCAACGGCTCGCTGAACTGGCAGCGACGTTCGACGCCTCGCTGCCGGATCCGGTCGAATCCGAACCGGGCAGCCGTCGTCGGCCAAGCCCGTCCCGGCCGAAGCTGCGGCCCGCCCACGTCCGCTTCGCCGCGATCGCGGCGGGGATCGCGGCCGTGCTGACGGTGTGGTGGCTGCTGTCGGGCCGCCCCCACGAAGTTGCCGTGCCCGCGGCGGCGAGTGTCCAGGTCGAGGATTCCGCATCGGCTCCGGGAGTGGCCGCCACGGAGTTGGTCATCGATGTCGCCGGGAAGGTCCGTCGTCCCGGAATCGTCACCCTGCCGTCCGGATCGCGTGTCCACGAGGCGATCACCGCGGCCGGAGGACTCAAGGGCAAGGTGGACACGAGCAACCTGAACCTCGCGCGGGTGCTGAACGACGGGGAGCAGATCGTGGTCGGTCTGGCGACCGCGGCGCCGAGTGGGAATCCCGCCGGTCCCGGGGGTGCATCGCCGGCTGCTCTGGTCAACCTCAACACCGCGGATCTGGTGGCACTCGATACTCTGCCCGGGGTCGGTCCCGTGACGGCGGAGGCGATCATTGCCTGGCGGGACGAGAACGGACCGTTCCGCAGTGTCGACGACCTGCTGGACGTGAAGGGCATCGGCGAGGCGACGCTGGCCGATCTGCGTGACCGCGTCTCAGTCTGATCCACGGGTCGTCCCCGCTGCTCTGACCGGGTGGGCCGCCGCCGCGGGCCTGACGCAGGTGGGACCGGCGTGGTCGTTCGCCGTGGCGGCGGTCGCCCTCGTCGCGGGTGGAGTGGGATGGCGGCGGCCATGGGTGGTGTTGCCCGCGCTGACCCTCGCGCTCGTTGCTGCCTGCTGCGGATGGCGTACGGCCACGATCGAGGCCTCGCCCGTCACGGCGCTGGCCCAGCGCGGATCCATCGTCACCGCCGACGTCCAGGTGCGCGAGGACGGTCGCGGCTACGAGGGCCGAGCAGGCCCGGGGGTCGTCGTTCCGGTGACGGTGCGGGCAGTGGAGACCACCGGTCGTACGTGGCGTGTGCGGGTGCGTGCCACGGCATTCGTGGACGGCACACCCGAACGCTTCGTCACGGGAACGCGATTTCGGGTTCGGGCCGATCTCAGCCCCGCCGAGGCGACTGACGAGGCCGCGGTGTTGCGCGTGCTGGACTGGCGGCAGACCGACCCGGGGTCGTGGTGGTGGCGATCGTCCGAAGCGGTCCGCGACGGAATCCGGGACGGCGTGGATCACCGTGACGACCAGGCCGCCGCGCTCGTGCCGGCCCTCGTGGCCGGCGACGAGACCGGGCTGACGGACCAGACGCGTCAGGAGTTCTCCACGACGGGACTGACGCACTTGCTGGCGGTCTCCGGGTCGAATCTGACGATCGTTCTGGGCGTCGTGCTGCTCGGCCTGCGATCGGTGGGGGTCTCTCGGCGCGTTCTGCTGGCGGCCGGCCTGGTCACCGTCGTGGCCTTCGTCCTGGTGGCCCGGCCGGAGCCGAGCGTCCAGCGGGCAGCCGTCATGGGTTCGGTGGCTCTCGCCGGCCTGCTGGTCGGCCGGCCACGGGCCGGGCTGCGCGCGCTGTCCTGGGCCGTGATCGCGTTGCTGGTGCTGGATCCGTGGCTTGCGACCCAGCCCGGCTTCGTGCTCTCGGTATCAGCCACCGCGGGAATCATCGTGGCCGCTCAGCCCTTGGCGCGGCGGTTGCACTGGTTGCCCGGCCCCGCCGCGACGGCGGTCGCCGTCCCCTTGGCGGCACATCTGGCCTGCCTGCCGGTCGTGGCCTCCCTGAGCGGTGAAGTCTCGATGGTCGCCGTTTTCGCGAACATCGCCGTCGCGCCGGCCGTGGCGCCCGCGACCGTGGCGGGGCTGGCAGCGGGGATCGTGGATCTCGTGCTCCCGGTCGTCGCGGTGGTGCCGGGGACCGCCGCCTGGGCCGCCGCCGCTGTAATCGTGTCGGTGGCGCGGCTCGGTGCCGCCGCGCCCGGTGCCTCGATCGCGTGGACGTTGCCCTGGTGGACGTTGATCCCCCTCGTGCCGGCGGTCGGCTGGATGCTGTGGCGGCTGGCACGCCGGCCGTCGCTGGCCATCGGGGTCACCGTGGGGTTGCTGGTCGTGGTGATCAGACCGCCGACGCCCGGTTGGCCGCCGGAGGACATCGTCGTCGTCGCGTGCGACGTGGGCCAGGGAGACGGTTTCGTGGTGCCCACGGCGCCGGGGGAGGCCATCGTGATCGACGTCGGCGAGCAGCCCACTCCCATCGACCGATGCCTGACCTCCCTGCGCATCGACCGGATCGCGATGCTGATCTTCACGCACGCCGACGCCGATCACGTCGCCGGCTGGCGGGGTGCCGTCGGTGGCCGGACGGTCGAGGTGGTCGCGGACGGACCGTCGGGCGGGCCGGACGTCCCCGGAGCTCGTCGGATCCGGCTGCTGTCCGGCCAGCGCGTGACCGTCGGCGACGTCGCGCTGGAGGTGATGTGGCCGCGCACGGACGCCACCGAGGTCCGGGCCGAGGCGCGCAACGACATGAGCGTCGTGGTCCGCGCCACGGTGCGCGGACATCGGGTCCTGTTCACCGGGGACCTGGGCGAGGAGGCCCAGCGAGGACTGGCCCGCCTTCATCCGGACCTGTCGGCCGACATCTTGAAGGTCGCCCACCACGGCAGTGCGGACCAGTGGCCCGCGCTGATCGAACGGGTACGGCCGTCGATCGCCCTCATCGGTGTCGGTGCCGACAACCCGCATGGGCACCCCACACCGTCGGCCCTGGCGGCACTGACGGCGCAGGGCGTGTCGGTGTGGCGGACGGATGAGGCGGGCACGGTCGCGGTCGTTGATCGCGGTGGCAGCCTCGCGGTGTCGGTGCGGTGACCTATCCTCGGGACGTGGCGAATCCATTCGGAAAGATCCTGCTGATCACAGGCAATTCGGAGTTCCTCTCCGACCGGGCCCGACAGCAGGGGCTGGCCCAGATTCGCGAGGCCGCGCCCGAGGTCGAGATCGCCCAGTCGACCGCCTCGTCCCTCGCGCCGGGCGAACTGGTCGCACTCACCAGCGCCTCGCTGTTCAGCCAGGCCACGGCCGTCGTGCTGACGGATCTTCAGGACCTGGGCGAGGCCGTCGCCACCGAACTGCTCCAGTACGCTGCCGCGCCCTCCGACGACACCGCCGTGATCCTCGTCCACGGCGGGGGAGTGAAGGGCAAGGGGCTGCTCGACAAGCTGCGCAAGTGCGCGGCCGTGTCCGAGGTCGCCCAGCAGGCGCCGAAGTACGAACGTGATCTGGTCGGGTGGGTACGGCAGGAGGCCCAGCGGGCCGGTCGTTCGATCGACGACGAGGGTGCTGCGCTGCTGGTGGCAGCGGTCGGTGCGGATCTGCGTTCACTGGCGGCCGCGATCGATCAGCTCGTCACGACCCTGGGGCCGGGTCAGCGGCTCGACGTCTCCGTGGTCCGCCAGTACTTCGGTGGTCGTGCTGATGTCCGCGGCTACGAGATCGCTGACGCGGCACTGGGCGGTCGGCTGGACCTGGCGCTCGAGCGGGCCCGCTGGGCCGAGTCGGCCAAGGTCGCCCCGTTGCTGATCACTGCGGCGTTCGCTTCTGGTCTGCGTCAGCTGGCGCAGGTGGCCACGGCCGACCCCAGCCTGCGCGATGCCGACCTGGCCCGCGAGATCGGCGCGCCGCCGTTCAAGGTCAAGACGCTGCGGCAGAGCGCACGAGGCTGGGACGAGAGCTCGCTGCGCCGCGCGCTCGATGCCGTGGCCCACGCGGATCTGCAGGTCAAGGGCGGCTCCGCCGAGCCGGGCCATGCCGTCGAGCGGATGATCATCGACATCGCCGTGGCGCGCAGCCGCGCGTCCTGACTCGGCCGGGCTCGGTCGCCGGGGCATGAGAAAAGCCCCGCACCCGAAGGTGCGGGGCGTCTCGGTCAGAACTCAGAGAGCAGCGGCCTTCTTGGCGATCGCGGACTTGCGGTTCGCGGCCTGGTTCTTGTGGATGACACCCTTCGAAGCAGCCTTGTCGAGCTTCTTCGTGGTGTCGGCGGCGAGGGCCTTGGCCTCGTCGGTGTTGCCGGCCTCGACGGCCGCCTCGAAGCGGCGAACCGAGGTCTTCAGCGCCGAGCGCACGGACTTGTTGCGCTCGTGAGCGGCCTCGTTCTGCCGGTTGCGCTTGATCTGCGACTTGATGTTCGCCACGGCAAACCTGTTCTTTCGTCGTTCCGGTGATGAAAAGTCTTGGTCGCGTCCGAGCCCGTCGTACGGTGGGCTGGACACGCAATCGTCAATGCTACCAGCGAGGGTGCCTTGGTCTCAAATCGGCCAAGGTCACGACCGAGAGCGCATGGTATTAGGCTCGGGGCCGTGCAGACGCTCTACGACATCCTGGTCTGGGTCCACCTCCTGTGCTGGGCCGGTGCACTCGTGCTGTGGGCCCTCTCGCTCAAGGAACCTCGCGTGCCCAAGGGCATGTCCCACGCGGTCGCGACGGCTCTCGTGCTGGGCATCGTGCTGACGGGCATCGCCGCGGCCAGCGATGCCGTCGCCGACCCGAACAACGCCAAGGTCGGGGTCAAGCTGGTCATCGCGGCGGCCGCCACGGCGATCGCTTTCATGAAGCAGAAGGTGCCCGCGCCGAACCCGTGGGGGCACGTCGTCGCCGCTCTCGTGCTGGTCAACGTCGTCATCGCCTACGTCTGGTGATCGACGGCGGTCACGACCGCTGTGTGAGTCATGGACAATGGAGGCACCATGACGCGCCACGCCCCTGCCCCTCGCCCCGGTGAGACGCCGCCCGAACTGCTGCGGAACTTCTGCATCATCGCGCACATCGACCACGGGAAGTCGACGCTCGCCGACCGCATGTTGCAACTCACGGGTGTCGTCGACGAGCGCGCTGCCCGTGCCCAATACCTCGACCGGATGGACATCGAGCGCGAGCGCGGCATCACGATCAAGAGCCAGGCCGTCCGGATGCCGTTCACCAAGAGTGACGGTGACGACGACGGCAAGGCCTACGTACTCAACATGATCGACACCCCCGGCCACGTCGACTTCACGTATGAGGTCAGCCGGTCGCTCGAGGCGTGTGAGGGAGCGATCCTGCTGGTCGACGCCGCGCAGGGCATCGAGGCCCAGACGCTCGCGAACCTGTACCTCGCGATGGACGCCGACCTGCACATCATCCCGGTGCTCAACAAGATCGACCTTCCCGGAGCCCAGCCCGAGAAGTATGCCGAGGAGATCGCCGGCATCATCGGCGGCGACCCCGACGACGTCCTGCGGGTCTCGGCCAAGACCGGCCAGGGTGTGGAGGCGCTGCTGAACCTCATCGTCGACGAGGTCCCGCCGCCGGTCGGCGATCCCGACGGCCCGCCGCGAGCCCTGATCTTCGACTCGGTCTACGACACCTACCGCGGCGTCGTCACGTACGTCCGCGTCATCGACGGCAAGCTCAGCCACCGCGACAAGATCAAGATGATGTCGACCAGCGCGGTCCACGAGATGCTCGAGGTCGGCGTCATCAGCCCCGAGCCGGTCAAGGCCGGCCACCTCGGCGTCGGTGAGGTCGGTTACCTCATCACCGGCGTGAAGGAGGTGCGCCAGAGCCGCGTCGGCGACACCGTCACGTCGGCCAGCCGTCCCGCCGCTGAGCCGCTCGGTGGCTACCAGCACCCCAACCCGATGGTGTTCTCCGGCCTGTACCCGATCGACGGCGACGACTTCTCGACGCTGCGTGACGCCCTGGAGAAGCTGCAGCTCAACGATGCCGCCCTCGTGTACGAGCCCGAGTCGTCCGGCGCCCTCGGATTCGGCTTCCGCATCGGCTTCCTGGGCCTGTTGCACCTGGAGATCGTGCGCGAGCGGCTGGAGCGCGAGTTCAACCTCGATCTGATCTCGACCGCGCCGAACGTCGTGTATCGCATCGAGCTCGAGGACGGCAGTGAGCACGTCGTCACGAACCCCAGCGAGTACCCGAACTCGGGCAAGATCGCCAAGGTCTACGAGCCCGTCGTCTCGGCGACGATCCTGGCTCCGTCCGACTACATCGGCACGATCATGGAGCTGTGCCAGGCCCGGCGCGGCCAGCTCGGCGGCATGGACTACCTGTCCGAGGACCGCGTCGAGATCCGTTACACACTGCCCATGGGCGAGATCATGTTCGACTTCTTCGACGCGTTGAAGTCGCGTACCAAGGGCTATGCCTCGCTGAACTACGAACTGGCCGGCGAGCAGACCGCCGACCTGGTCAAGGTCGACGTCCTCCTACAGGGCGAGGTCGTCGACGCCTTCAGTGCCATCGTGCACCGCGACAACGCCTACGCCTACGGTGTGTCCTTGGCCGGCAAGCTCAAGGAGCTCATCCCGCGCCAGCAGTTCGAGGTGCCGATCCAGGCCGCGATCGGTGCGCGGGTCATTGCTCGCGAGAACATCCGCGCGATCCGCAAGGACGTGCTCGCCAAGTGCTACGGCGGCGACATCAGCCGCAAGCGCAAGCTGCTCGAGAAGCAGAAGGAGGGCAAGAAGCGGATGAAGATGGTGGGCCGTGTCGAGGTTCCGCAGGAAGCCTTCATCGCTGCGCTCTCGACCGGCGAGACGAAGCAGACCTGACCCGGCCCCCGCGCACATCGGCCCGCCCCTTCTCCACTTTTGGTACGGGATCCACGCTCCGAGCGCTGCAGAAGGTGGATCCCGTACCAAAAGTGGAGCCAGGGGCCGCCGTCGCCGCCCGCTCAGGCCTTGGGGTTCCGGTGCAGTTCCTCGTACTCCCACGGCAAGAGGCGTGGCGGAGGTCCGGCGTAACCGCGCGAGACCAGGGCGCGCCAGACTCGTCCGACGAGCCCGGCCGGATGGTCGAGTTGTCCGGACAGGACCACGATGACGAGCCATCCGTCGGCCTCGAGCCCTTCGCGCCGGATGACGTCCTTGCGTCGCTGGTCGGCGGAACGCTCGTGGTACCAGCCGTCGTACTCGATCACGATTCTCCACCGGCGCAGGACCAGGTCGCCGCATCCGAGATGAGTTCCGCGATCGTCGAAGATGTCGCTGTTGACCTCGGCTTCGGGCAATCCGGCGACGGCGAGCAGGAGTCGCAGATCGGTCTCGCGGAATGACTTGACCTGTTCGCGCGCACGTCCGGCGTTGGTGCGCGACCGGCGGACCCCGTGAAGACGTCGCGACCAGACGTACGTGGTGAACGATTCCACCGTCATCGAGCCGGCTTCGATCAGGGCGTCCGCCGCCCGGACGATGTCGCGATGGCTGAGAGAGATGGCCGCGTCGACCAGGCAGCGAGAAGCCGGGAGCACGGGGATTCCGTCGATTCGGCCGGGTGACAGAGGGGCCTGACGGCGGTGCAGCACGATCGACTCCGATCTGCGCTGAACCGGTTGATTCGTCGACCAGTGGCGGATCGAGGACTCGCCGATGTCCACACCGTGCAGGTGCAGACCCGTGACGTGACTGACGGTTGCGTCGCGGGGAAGAATCAGCCGATCGGCACGCAGCAGGAACTTCAGATCGCGCGGTTCGTCGGCCACGGCCCAGATGCCGCGGCCGGGATGCAGCGACACGAAGCGGCGGCCGTCGAGCATCCGGCGCGTCACTCCGTGGGTCAGCGCCTCCTCAGTGGTGAAGGCTCGTGAACGCAGATCGGCCGGTATCGGCTGCACGGAACGAGCCTCGCGCCACGGCGGGCGGGCGCGGCACCCCCTCGGCGCGACCTGTGGACCGAGTTCGGCCCTGTGGATACCTACAAGCTGCACCATGCCCACTTTTGGCACGAGATACACGCCATTTCGGCTGGCGATGGTGGATTCCGTACCAAAAGTGGAAAGGGGGTCGGGAGGGTTTCGCGGGCAGGGTTCATCGGCGATTCACCTGATCCTCTCGTGGAGGTCAGCCGGCTCCGATTGCGTCGAGGTCATGACACTCATCGGGGGACGAGCAGCCCTGACTCTGCTCACACTCACGACAGCCGGGGCCGTGGTGACCGGCACCATGACAGCCGCCGAGGCGGGCGGGTCCCGGCCAGAATCGGCGACCGTCACGGTTCCGACGCTGGTCGCGCGGGCGACGCTCTCGGCCGACCATCTCGAAGCGGGACCGCCGTCCGGTGCGAAGGCGAGCCCGGCGAACGGTCGCCAAGGGCCGTTCGCGGGCCAGGTCATCCCGGGCTTCTCGGCGTTCCTGGACAACGGCGACGGCACGTTCTGGGGCCTTCCGGACAACGGATTCGGCTCCAAGGCGAACTCGGACGACTTCCTGTTGCGGATCTATCACCTCACGCCGAAGTGGGAGACGGGGAAGGGCGGCCGCGGCGAGATCAAGGTCAACAGGTTCGTCTCGCTGCGCGACCCGCACCGCAAGGCCGGCTTCGAGATCGTCAACGAGAACACGAAGGACCGGCAGCTGACCGGTGCGGACTTCGACGTCGAGTCGATCGTCCGCGCCAAGGACGGGACGTTCTGGATCGGCGAGGAGTTCGGGCCGTTCCTGCTGCACGTCAGCGCGACAGGCGTGCTCCTGGAGAAGCCGGTCCCGTTGCCCGGCGTGCAGTCGCCGTCGAACCCGCACCTGAAAGGCACTCCGAACCTGCCGAACAGCAAGGGGTTCGAGGCGATGGCCGGCAGCGCCGACGGACGGTACCTGTACCCGATCCTCGAGGGCGGTCTGGACGACGACAAACAGAAGAGGCGTCGCTGGGTGTTCGAGTTCGACACCCGCAAGAACAGGTACACCGACAAGAAGTGGGCCTATGAGGCGGACACGGACGCGACCCTGGCCGCCGACGCATTCACGGTCGGCCGGCACCAGTTGCTCGTGGCCGAACGGGACGACTTCGAGGGCGACCAGGCCGTCACGAAGCGGATCTACCGCGTGAACCTGGACCGCCGGGACCGCGACGGCTACGTCACCAAGGAACTCGTGCTCGACGCGCTGAAGATCGCCAACCCGGCCGGCATCGGTGAGGGCGACGGCTACGGTACGGGCGATCCGTTCTCACTTCCGGTGCAGTCGTTCGAGACGATCGTCCAACTGCGGGACGGACGGCTGCTGATCGCCAACGACAACAACTACCCGGGCAACGATGCGCGCGTGCCCGGGCGGCCCGACGACACCGAGATGGCGATCGTCGACCTGCGGCGCCAGCGGGTCGCGACGAGCGACACCACGGTCGTCTCGCACCGCGGCGCCTCCGGGTATCGGCCCGAGCACACGCTGGCCGCCTACGAGCTCGCGATCCAGCAGTGCGCCGACTTCATCGAACCCGACGTGGTCTCGACGAAGGACGGCGTGCTCGTGGCGCGGCACGAGAACGAGATCGGCGGAACGACGGACGTAGCGACCAAGGCCGAGTTCGCCGATCGTCGCACCACCAAGACGATCGACGGTCGTCCCGTGATCGGCTGGTTCACCGAGGACTTCACGCTCAGCGAACTGCGCACCCTGCGGACGAAGGAGCGGCTGCCCGGGACGCGGCCGGCGAACACGGCGTTCGACGGCCTCTACCCGATTCCGACGCTCAACGAGGTGCTGGACTTGGCCCGGCACTCGCGCACCTGCTCCGGCGCGCCGGTGGGCGTGTACCCCGAAACGAAGCACCCCACGTACTTCGATGACATCGGACTGTCCCTCGAGGAGCCGCTCGTGAAGGAGCTGAAGCGGGCCGGGCTTGACGGTCGGAGGGCTCCGGTCGTCCTGCAGAGCTTCGAGACGTCGAACCTCAAGCAGCTCAAGCGCACGAGCGCCGCCACGATCGTCCAGCTGATCGACTGCAACGGCGCGCCGTACGACCTCGTGGCAGCCGGGGACGGGCGGACCTACGCCGATCTGGTCACGAAGCGAGGGTTGCGGGACATCAGTCGCTATGCCGACGGTGTCGGGTTGTGCAAGGACCAAATGATCCCGCGCACCGCCGACGGTCGACTCGGTGAGCCGACGACCGCCATCCGTGATGCCCACCGGCTCGGTCTGACCGTCCACGGCTGGACCTTCCGGCGCGAGAACTCGTTCCTCCCGCTCGAGTTCCGCAGCAGCGCCGATCCGCAGCAGCCCGGCGACCTGGTCGGGGAGATCCGGACGTTCCTGGCCGCGGGCATGGACGGATTCTTCACCGACAATCCGGACCTCGGTGCCCAGGCGGTCCGAGGCTGAAATCGTCTGCCAGAAGGTGAGTACCGGAGGTCGGCGTCGGACCGCGATTCGACGCCGACCGCCGGTCATATCGACCGAATGACGCAACAGGTCGTTCCGGAACCCAACTCACCGGTAGGGTGACGGTCATCACATTGTCTTTCCGACCGTCCCGGGAGATCTCCATGGCAGTTTCCGCCGCCGAAAAGCTCAGCCTCGTCGAGAATCGCGCCCGCAATGTGGGTGAGTTGTTCTACGACCGCGTCAAGACCTCCGGCCCGCGCGAGGCCTTCCGTTACCCCGACCAGAACGAGAACTGGCAGTCGATCACCTGGGCCCAGACGGGGGAGAAGGTCTCGAAGATCGCCGCCGGTCTGGTCGCCCTCGGCATCGAGCCCGAGGAGCGGGTCGCCATCGCCTCGGGCACGCGGATCGAATGGATCCTGTCCGACCTGGCGATCAACGCTGCCGGCGCAGCGACCACGACGGTCTACCCCAGCACGGCGACCGGTGACGTGGCCTACATCTTGTCCGACTCCGACAGTCGCGTCGTGTTCGCCGAGGACGACGAGCAGATCGCGAAACTGCGTGATCAGCGCTCCGAACTGCCCAGCGTCATCAAGGTCGTCGCGTACGAGGGCGAGACGGACGGCGACTGGGTCATCTCGTTCGAGGAGTTGCTGACGCTCGGTGAGCAGCAGCTGGCCGAGGATCCCGACACCGTCACGAACCGGGTGGCCGGCACCGAGCCCGACTCGCTCGCGACATTGATCTACACGTCCGGCACGACGGGTCGGCCCAAGGGCGTCCGACTGGCCCATGACGGTTGGACGTACGAAGGTGCCGCCGTCGCCGCGAACGGGTTCCTCACCGAGGACGACCTGGAGTTTCGCTGGCTGCCGATGGCGCACTCGTTCGGCAAGGTGCTGATGACCACCCAGCTGGCCGTCGGATTCCCGTGCGCCGTGGACGGTCGCGTGCCGAAGATCGTCGACAACCTCGCGATCGTCAAGCCGACCTTCATGGGCGCGGCCCCGCGCATCTTCGAGAAGGCGTACGGCCGCATCGTCGGCATGATGGAGGAGGAGGGCGGCGCCAAGCTCAAGCTCTTCCACTGGGCCGAAAAGGTCGGCCTGCAGGTGTCGCGGCTCGAACGGGCGGGCAAAGATGTTCCACTGCCGCTCAAGGTCCAGCACGCGCTGGCCGACAAGCTCGTCTTCACCAAGGTGCGGGCGCGTTTCGGCGGCCGAGTTCGGTTCTTCATCTCGGGCGCCGCGGCCCTGTCGTCCGACATCGCCGAGTGGTTCCACGCCGCTGGCGTGCTGATCCTCGAGGGGTATGGCCTGACAGAGACGTCGGCCGGTTCCTTCGTGAACCACCCGGACAACTTCAAGATCGGTTCGGTCGGCGTGCCGTTCGCCGGTACCGAGGTCAAGGTCGCCGAGGACGGCGAGATCCTCATCAAGGGCCCGGGCGTCATGCGCGGTTACCACAATCTCGAGACGGAGTCGGCGTCCGCGCTGGTCGACGGGGGTTGGCTCGCAACGGGCGACATCGGTGAACTCGACGCCGACGGCTTCCTGCGCATCACCGACCGCAAGAAGGACCTGTTCAAGACCTCGGGCGGCAAGTACGTCGCGCCGTCGCACATCGAGGGCACGTTCAAGGCGGTGTGCCCGCTGGCCAGCCAGATGGTCGTGCACGGCAACGACCGCAACTTCTGCTCCGCGCTCATCACGTTGGATCCGGACGCGGTCGACGCGTGGGCCGCCAGCCACGGCATGGCCGGCAAGACCTACACCGAGGTCGTCAACTCCCCGGGCATCCAGGAGCAGATCGCGACGGACGTCGAGGAGCTCAACGCCAAGCTCAACCGCTGGGAGACCATCAAGAAGTGGAAGGTTCTCGACCACGACCTGAGCATCGAGTCCGGCGAGATCACGCCGAGCATGAAGGTCAAGCGTCGCGTCGTCGAGGAGCGTTACGCCGAGATCCTCGACGGCTTCTACAGCGACAACTGATCGACGAGATCCACTGAGCGCCACGTGCCCCCGTAGGCTGGGGCACGTGGCGTTCGGCATCTACCTGCACGTGCCGTTCTGCTCCGTGCGGTGCGGCTACTGCGACTTCAACACGTACACCGCCGACGACCTCGGCGGCCCCGAGGTGTCGGGTGCCTCGCGCGCCACGTACATCGACGCGGCCCTGAGTGAGCTCGATCGCGTCCCTGAACAGCAGGTCGACACGATCTTCGTCGGCGGCGGCACCCCGACCCAGTTGCCTGCAGCCGATCTGGTGCGGTTCCTGCGCCGGATCGACGAGCGGCTCGGGCTGGCCGAGGGCGCTGAGGTCACGACCGAGGCCAATCCCGACAGCGTCACGGCCGATTCTCTCGCGCAATTGCGCGAGGGCGGCTTCACCCGGATCTCGTTCGGCATGCAGTCGGCGGTGCCGCACGTCCTGTCCGTCCTGGACCGCACGCACGACCCCGAGGGAGTGCCGCAGGCGGTCGCGTGGGCGCGCGAGGCCGGCTTCGAGCAGATCAGTCTCGACCTCATCTACGGTTCCCCGGGTGAGTCCATGTCCGACTGGCGTCGCTCCGTCGAGTCGGCGCTGGAGATGGAGCCCGACCACATCAGTGCCTATGCGCTGATCGTCGAGGACGGCACGGCGTTCGCCCGTAAGGTGCGTCGCGGCGAGGTCGTCATGCCAGACGACGACGAGACCGCCGACAAGTACCTGCTGGCCGACGACCTGCTCGAGGCCGCGGGCCTGCACTGGTACGAGTTGTCGAACTGGGCCACGGGCGATGCCGCCCGCTGTCACCACAACATCGGCTACTGGAACGGTGGCCAATGGTGGGGGATC
This sequence comes from uncultured Aeromicrobium sp., assembly GCA_964473845.1. GTDB lineage: Bacteria > Actinomycetota > Actinomycetes > Propionibacteriales > Nocardioidaceae > Aeromicrobium. The sequence goes on along the minus strand of CAYYQO010000011.1, from coordinate 14,866 downwards.
GGTCCGGGGGCGCATTCGTTCGTCGACGGTGAGCGCTGGTGGAACGTCAAACACCCCGGGGCCTACGCACAACGCCTCGCTGCGGACGAGTCCCCGCGCGCCGACGGAGAGCGCCCCGATGCCGCCGCGCGCCACCTCGAGGACGTGATGTTGCGCATCAGGTTGGCCGAGGGGATCGAGCCGGAGCTGCTCGGGGACGTCGACCGATTCATCGAGGCCGGTTGGTTGCAGCCGGTGGGGGATCGCGTCGTCCTGACCCGCACCGGCCGACTCATGGCCGATCGGGTGGTGCTCGAAGCGGTGGGCGACATCGACTGAGGTGCTGTGCATGGCCGGGCATCCACGCTAGTTTCGGAGCATGGACGACGCGGGCACGACTGCGGCAGAGGCTCCCTCGAACGTCAAGAAGGTCACTCGACCGGTCCTGACCGCGATGGTCATAGGCTCGATGGTCGGGGCTGGTGTCTTTTCGTTGCCGGCCCGTTTCGGCTCGGCCACGGGCGTCGCCGGTGCGCTGATCGCGTGGACGATCGCCGGCACCGGGATGTTGATGCTGGCGTTCTGCTTCCAGACCTTGGCGATCCGCAAGCCCCAACTCGACTCGGGCGTGTTCATCTACGCCAAGGCGGGTTTCGGCGACTACATGGGTTTCAACTCGGCGGTCGGCTTCTGGGCCAGCAGCCTGGCCGGCAATGCCTTCTACTGGGTGTTCATCACCGCCACGCTGGGCGCGTTCTTCCCCGACTTCGGTGATGGTGACACCCTGCTGGCCGTGGCCCTCTCCACCGCCGGCGTGTGGATCTTCCACTACCTGATCGCGCGCGGCGTCCGCGACGCCGCGATCATCAACCGCATCGTCACGATCTTCAAGGTCATCCCGATCCTGGTGTTCATCGTGGTCCTGGGCTTCCACTTCGACGCAGGGATCTTCGCCGACAACTTCTTCGCCTACGACGATCTGGGCACGATGACCGAACAGGTCAAGAACACGATGATCATCACGACCTTCGTCTTCATCGGGATCGAGGGTGCCAGCGTCTATTCCCGGTATGCCCAGCGACGCGAGGACGTCGGCAAGGCGACCGTTCTCGGATTCCTCAGCGTGCTGGCGATCTTCTCGCTCGTGACGATGGTGTCGTACGGGTCGTTCGCGCAGACCGAGATCGCCGGGACCAGGCAACCGTCCATGGTGGGGCTGTTCGAGAGCACCGTGGGACCGTGGGGCGAGTGGTTCATCAGCGCCGGCGTCATCGTGTCCGTCCTCGGCGCCTACCTGGCGTGGACGCTGATGGCGGCCGAGGTCATGTTCGTTCCGGCCCGCAGCGACGACATGCCGGCCTTCCTCGGCCGGGAGAATGCGGCCGGTACCCCGATCGCTGCGCTCGTTGCGACGACGGTGGGTGTCCAGTCCCTGCTCGCGCTGACGCTGTTCATCGACGATTCCCTCAACTTCATGCTCGACCTGAGCACGTCGCTGGCGCTCGTTCCGTATCTGCTGGCGGCCCTGTACGCGCTCAAACTGGCGCTCAGCGGCGAGTCGTACGACGACGAACCCCGTGAACAACGCAAGCAGGCGATCATCGCGGGCGTCGCCACCGTGTATGCGATCTTCCTCTTCATCGCCGCGGGCCTGCAGTTCCTGCTGCTGTCCTGCCTCATCTACGCGCCGGCGGTGCTGCTGTACGTCAAGGCGCGCAGCGAGCGCGGACAACGCATCTTCACCCCCACCGAGTTGGGCCTGTTCGTCGTCATCTGCCTCGGCGCGCTGGTCGCGCTGTACGAACTGCTGACCGGCGGCATCGCCTTGTGACCCGTCCCGACCGAAAGGCACCTTCATGACACAGCCCTCCGACGCCTATGGCGTCCACTCCGAGGTCGGCAGGCTCCGCAAGGTGCTCGTGTGCTCACCGGGGCTGGCCCACGAGCGGTTGACACCGTCGAACTGCGACGACCTGCTGTTCGACGACGTCCTGTGGGTGCAGAACGCCCAGCGGGATCACCTGGACTTCGTCAACAAGATGCAGGCCCGCGGCACCGAGGTCGTCGAACTGCACGACGTGCTCGCCCAGACGATGGCCGATGCGCCCGCCCGTGAATGGCTCCTGGATCGCAAGATCGTGGCGAACGAGGTGGGTATCGGCTTGGTCGATGAGACCCGGGCCTACCTCGACGAGCTGACGCCGGCAGACCTGTCGCGGTACCTGATCGGTGGCCTGTCGACGCGCGATCTGCCCCGCGATCTCGCACCGGGCTACCGCGCTCTCATCCGCGAGGCCCACGGCGGGCACGAGTACCTCATGCCGCCCTTGCCCAACACGCTCTACACCCGCGACACGACGTGCTGGGTCCACGGCGGGTTGACGCTCAATCCGCTCTACTGGCCGGCGCGCAAGGACGAGACGCTGCTCATGAAGGCCATCTACGAGTTCCATCCGGACTTCGTGGGCTCGACCGTGTGGTGGGGCGATCCCGAGGTCGACTCGGGCCCGTCCACCGTCGAGGGCGGCGACGTCCTCGTCCCCGGCAACGGCGTCGTCCTGATCGGCATGAGTGAGCGGTCGTCTCGCCAGGGCATCACCCAGCTGGCCAGGGCATTGTTCGACCAGGGAGCGGCCGAGAAGGTGATCATCGCGGGCATGCCGAAACTGCGTGCCGCGATGCACCTCGACACCGTCTTCACCTTCGCCGACCGCGATGTCGTGACCGTCTACCCCGAGATCGTGAACACGATCCATCCCTTCACGTTGCTGCCCAGTGACAACCCGTCGGGCATCGAGGTCATCGACCACGACGGGGCGTCCTTCCTCGATGTCGTCGCGGAGGCCGTGGGCGTCGGCCGGTTCCGCGTCGTCGAGACGGGCGGCAGCGAGTACGACACCGAGCGCCAACAGTGGGACAGTGGCAACAACCTCGTCGCCCTCGAACCGGGGGTGGTCGTGGCCTACGACCGGAACACCTACACGAACTCGCTGCTGCGCAAGGCCGGGATCGAGGTCATCACGATCGTCGGCGCCGAACTCGGCCGTGGTCGCGGTGGCGGCCACTGCATGACCTGTCCGATCATTCGCGATTCGCTGGATTGATCCGTGGCCGGAACTCAACCTGTCGTGTCGGCCGTACCGCCGTGGTGGCGCCGCGCGCTGCGCCCCGTCGTCCTCGGCGTCTTCGCCTACCTGATCATCTCGCTGGCCCGGAAGGTCGACTGGGGCGAGGTCTGGTCGTCCTTGGGACACCTGGCCGTCTGGCAGCTCCTGGCGCTGGCCGGGATGCTCGTGCTGAGGCGCTTCCTCGATGCCTGGCCGCTGACCTTCTACATCCCCGACCTGTCGCCGCCGCGCGCTCTGCAGAACGACGTGTCGGCGGCGCTCATCTCGATCGCGGCACCGCCGCCGAGCGACATGGTGCTACGGGTGTCGATGTTCAAGTCGTGGGGGATCGACGTGAACCGAGGGCTGGCCGGCGCCGTCATGAACATGGTGTCGTTCTACGTCGCCCGGTTCAGCGTTCCGCTCGTCGGCCTGGTGATCCTGATCGGATTCCACGGCGTGGAGCCGGCCGAGGTGGCCACCGCCTGCACGAGCCTGCTCGTCGTGGCGGGCATCGTCATCGCTCTCGTGCTGATCCTCCAGGCCGAAGAGATGGCGGCCCGGGTCGGCCGCTTCTTCGGTTCCCTCGTGCGCCGGCTGCGGTCGTCGGTCGACCCCGAGGCGTGGGCGCGCGCGTGCGTGAAGTTTCGGGCCAACTCGGCCCAGAAGGCCAGGCGTGGCGTGCCCCGTGCGGTCCCGGTGCTGATCGTGATGATCGTGATCGATGGCACGATCCTGCTGCTGGCGCTGCGATTCATGGAGGTTCCTGCGGCGGCGGTCCCCGTTGCGCTGCTCATCGGCACCTACCTGTTGTCGTATCCGCTGACGCTCTTCCCATTCTCGGGGATCGGCGTGTTCGACGCCGTGCTGATCGCGCTCATGGTCGAGGCGGCGGGCGAGGCCTACGAGCCCGAGATCCTCGCCGCGGTGCTGATCTGGCGGGCGTTCACGATCGGTGGGCCACTCGTGATGGGCGGCATCGCGTTGACGCTGTGGCGTCGCGCCGGTAACACGTGGGACCGGGCGGCAGCGCTGGAGCAATGACGGTCAGGCCGGGTTGGTCACGAAGTCGATCAGTTCCTCGACCCGGCCCAGGAAAGCCGGTTCGAGGTCGGTCCACGAGTCGACCCGGCCCAGCAGCGCCTTCCACGCCCGGGCGATGTCGGCCTGACTCTCGTGCGGCCAGCCCAGATGGGCGCAGATGCCGCGCTTCCAGTCCGTGCCGCGCGGGATCGTGGGCCAGGTCTCGATCCCGATCCGCTGGGGCTTGATCGACTGCCACACGTCGACGTACGGATGACCGACGACCAGCAGGTGGGGGACCTGGGCGACCTCGGCAGCCAATCGCTGTTCCTTCGAGCCGCGCACCAGGTGGTCGACCAGCACACCCAGCCGGCGTTCCCGCGTGGGCCCGAAGTCGCGCACGATGGCGGCGAGGTCGTCGATGCCGCTCAGGTACTCGACCGCCACGCCCTCGGCGCGCAGATCGTCGCCCCACACCTTCTCGACGAGTTCGGCATCGTGCCGGCCCTCGACGAAGATGCGGCTGGGCAGCGCCACCTTGGCGCGCGAGTCCGCGGCGATACGCGATCCGGAGGCGGTACGCGTCGGCTGGGCCGGGCCCTTCGGCGTGGGTGCCACCAGCAGGACGGGCTTGCCCTCCAACAGGAATCCGGGGCCGAGGGGGAAGACCTTGCGCTTGAGCCGGCGGTCCTCCAGTTCGACCGTGCCGAGGTCACGTTCGACGCGGGTGATCTCGCCGACGAAACCGGTGGACACCTCTTCGACGACGAGTCCGAGCTCGGCGGGGTGTTCGGTGGAGCGTCCGCGAGCCGGTCGCCGCCAGTCCCCGGACAGGACGTCGGTGCCGTACCGGTCAGCCATGGCCGAACCAGACGCTGAGCAGCCGTTGGTGGAACGCCTCGACATCGTCCTTCGTGCCGCTGTCGAGGGTGTCGGTGACGATGAGGCCGACCGCCAGGTCGACCGCGGGGGGCCAGGACTCGGCGACCGTCTCGGGCACGTCGTCGGTGACCAGAGCTCCCAGGGCGACCTCGGGGGTGTGGCCCGGACGCGTCACCACCATGACCAGCTCTCCGCCTTCGGGGCCGTGACCCAGGTGCGACACCTCGACGAACGCCTCACCGACTGACGTGGCCCAGACGGACACCATCGACCCTCCGCGCGACTCGTGCGCGATGGTCGTGCCATCGGGCGCCGTGACCGCGTAGGGGGTGTACACGAGAACCTCTTCGCCGTCGACGACTTCGATCGCGCCGTCGTCACGTACCAACACCTGACTCACCTCGACAGGCTTTCATGACGGGGCATGCCCTTTGCGCAGGCACACCGGCCTCAGCCTCGCCGGTAGACTGGCACTGGACCGGGTCGAGTGCCAGCAGGCGAAGGGGAGGTGACGGACGTGATCGAGGACCGCCGACTGAACGTGTTGAGGGCGATCGTCGAGGACTACGTCTCCACCCAGGAGCCGGTGGGATCCAAGGCCCTGCTCGAACGTCACCAACTGGGTGTCTCGTCGGCCACGATCCGCAACGACATGTCCGCGCTCGAGGACGAGGGCTACCTGACGGCACCTCACACGAGCGCCGGCCGCATCCCCACCGACAAGGGCTACCGGATGTTCGTCGACCGGTTGGCCGAGGTCAAGGCGCTCTCGGCGGCCGAACGCCGGGCGATCGAGACGTTCCTGTCCGGAGCGGTCGACGTCGACGACGTCGTCACCCGAAGCGTCAAGATCCTGGCCCAATTGACGAACCAGGTCGCGATCGTGCAGTACCCGTCGCTGACCCGCTCGACGGTGCGCCATGTCGAACTGGTGGGCCTCGACGGCGCCCGCGTGCTGGTCGTCGTGATCACCAGCAGCGGTCGGGTCGAGCAGCGCATCGTCGAGCTCGCCCAGACTCCCGGCGAGCATCTGCTCGCGGACCTCAAGACCCGGATCGTGCGCACCTGCCTGGGCGAGCGGTTGCCCGAGGCCTCGGCGAAGCTCGCCGAACTGATCGACACGTTCGGGGTGGACGACCGTCCCGTCGTCACCTCGATCGTCACGACGCTGGCCAACACGTTCTCCAACGAGCGATCCGACGAGCGTGTCGCGGTCGGCGGGACCGCAAACCTGGCTCGCTTCGGGTCTGACTTCGACACGGCGATCCGTCCGGTGCTCGAGGCCATGGAGGAGCAGGTCGTGCTGTTGCACCTGCTCGGCGAGGCCACGAGCAACCCGCACGTGCGCATCGGCCTCGAGACCGGCCGCGATGACCTGACCGGCACCGCCGTGGTCTCCGGCAGTTACCGTTCCGAGGGCGAGTCGTACGCCCAGCTCGGCACGGTCGGACCCACCCGCATGGACTATCCCGCCACGATGGCCGCCGTGGGGGCCGTCGCCCGTTATGTCGGGCGGATCCTGGCCGACGGCTGAACCCAGCGGACGAACCCGCTGCCCGCGACCTTGCTGCACTGTTCGAAAGAGAAGAGATCTTGGACTACTACGAGTTGTTGGGTGTGTCTCGCGAGGCCACGCCCGAGGAGCTGAAGAAGGCCTACCGCAAGTTGGCCCGCCAGTTGCATCCCGACGTGAACGACGCGCCCGATGCCGCCGACCGGTTCAAGGAGGTCACGACGGCGTACGAAGTGCTGTCGGACCCGCAGAAGCGTTCGGTCTACGACCGGGGCGGCGATCCGCTGTCGGCCAACGGCGGCATGGGTGGTGGCTTCGGCCAGGGCTTCAGTTTCGACGACATCATGGACGCGTTCTTCGGCCAGAACGCGTCGCGTGGGCCGCGACCCCGCACCCAGCGCGGTCAGGATGCGCTCCTGCGGCTCTCGATCAACCTGGCCGAGGCGGCCTTCGGGGTCAACCGCGAGATCAAGGTCGACACCGCGGTCACGTGCGAGAAGTGCTCCGGCAGCGGCGCCAACGAGGGATCCGAGCCCGTCACGTGCGGGACCTGCCATGGCCACGGCAACGTCCAGCAGGTCCAGCGGTCCCTGCTCGGCGACGTCCGCACGTCGCGGCCGTGCCCCGTGTGCCACGGCTACGGCACGGTGATCCCCGATCCGTGCCGTGAGTGCAACGGCGAGGGCCGGGTCCGTTCGCGGCGCAACCTGCAGGTCAACGTGCCCGCCGGTGTCGACGACGGCAACCGGATCCAGCTCGCGGGCGAGGGCGAGGTCGGGGCCGGTGGTGGCCCGGCCGGTGACCTCTACATCGAGATCAAGGTCGCCCGGCATCCGCTGTTCACCCGCCACGGCGATGCGCTGGGCTGCCAGATCACCGTGCCGATGACGGCCGCAGCGTTGGGGACGCGGATCGACCTGCCGACGTTGGATTCTGAGCGGGAGGACCTGGACGACCTCGAACCCACCGTGGCGATCGACGTCCCACCGGGCACCCAGTCCGGCGAGACCGTGGTCGTGCGTGGCTACGGTGTCCCGAGGCTGCGTGGCGCGGGTCGTGGCGACCTGACGGTCCAGGTTGTCGTCGAGACGCCGCGCGAGCTGGACTCCGAACAGCGCGATCTGCTCGAGAAGCTGGCCAACGCCCGAGGCGAGGAGCATCCCGAGCCCGTCATGGGGCACAACTCCCGTGGCGTCTTCGGCCGCCTCCGTGACGCGTTCAAGTGACGTCCGGGGTGGATGACGGATTCCCCGGTTGAGTGGGGAATCGGTCACTGAGCGTGGGAAATTTCCCACGTTCAGTGACAGGAAACCCACTCAACCGGGGAATCTTCAACGCCTCCGCCCGCAGGGACCATGGAGCCTCGCTAGGCTCGGGCCATGGCTGCTGACTGCATCTTCTGCAAGATCGTCGCGGGCGAGATCCCGGCCGATGTCGTGGCGGAGTCCGAGAACACGATCGCGTTCCGTGACATCAACCCCAAGGCGCCCGTTCACGTGCTCGTGGTGCCCAAGGTCCACGAGCCCGATGCGGCGTCCCTGGCGACCGCGGAACCGGCGATCGCGGCCGAATTGCTGGCGCAGACCCGGGTGGTCGCCAACCAGGACGGCTACGAGGACTACAACCTCGTGTTCAACACGGGAGCCGACGCCGGCCAGACCGTGTTTCACGCGCACGTCCACGTTCTCGCGGGCGTCGACGTCTCGAAACTCTTCCTGGCCTGACCCAGCCCGTAGACTGACACCTGTATGAGTGAAGACATTTCCGCGGCGCGGCACACGGTGAAGATTCCCGCGTCGGTCCCGTTGGTATCCCTGTTCGGTCCGGCGGACGAGTTCCTGCGCCTGATGGAGTCCGCCTTCGAGGCGCAGATCCACGCGCGTGGCAACGAGGTCACGATCACCGGCGACCCGTCCGAGGCGGCGCTCATCGAGCGGCTGCTGGACGAACTCGTGACGATCCTGCGCACGGGTCAGGCGCTGACCGCCGAGACGGTCGACCGCAGCATCGGCATGCTGCGCACCGAGACGCAGGAGCGGCCGGCCGACGTCCTGAGCTTCAACATCCTGTCGAACCGCGGTCGCACGATCCGCCCGAAGACCCTCAACCAGAAGAAGTACGTCGACGCGATCGACGAACACACGATCGTTTTCGGCATCGGTCCGGCCGGTACCGGCAAGACGTACTTGGCGATGGCCAAAGCCGTCCAGGCGCTGCAGGCCAAGGAGGTCACGCGCATCATCCTGACCCGGCCCGCGGTCGAGGCCGGCGAGCGACTCGGCTTCCTGCCCGGCACGCTCAGCGAGAAGATCGACCCGTACCTGCGGCCGCTGTACGACGCGCTGCACGACATGCTCGATCCGGACTCGATTCCGAAGCTGCTGACCTCCGGTGTCATCGAGGTCGCGCCGTTGGCCTACATGCGTGGTCGTTCGCTCAACGATGCGTTCATCATTCTCGACGAGGCCCAGAACACCACGGCCGAGCAGATGAAGATGTTCCTGACCCGGCTGGGCTTCGGCTCCAAGATGGTGGTCACCGGCGACGTCACCCAGGTCGATCTGCCCGGCGGGGCCCCCAGCGGCCTGCGGGTCGTCCAGAACATCCTCGACGACGTGCGTGACATCCACTTCTCGCGACTCACCAGTCAGGACGTCGTCCGGCACAAGCTGGTCGGCCGCATCGTCGCCGCGTACGACGACTACGAGGCGCACGGACGCCACCGCTCCGACGTGGCAGGGGGAGCGCATGACGGTCGACGTCCTCAATGAGTCGGGCGTCGAGGTCGACGTCGCTGCCCTCACCTCGCTGTGCCGATTCGTGATGCGTCGGATGCGCCTGCATCCGCAGACCGAGATGACGTTGCGACTGGTCGACACCGACACGATCGCCGTGCTGAACGAGCAATGGATGGGCAAGCAGGGTCCCACCGACGTGCTCTCGTTCCCGATGGACGAACTCACACCGGGTCAGGACGATCGCGACGCCGACGCCGGCTACCTGGGTGACATCGCGTTGTGCCCGCAGGTGGCCGAGCAGCAGGCGCCCGCAGCCGGTCACGAACGCGACGACGAGATGGAACTGCTGACCGTCCACGGGATCCTGCACCTGCTGGGCTACGACCACGCCGAGCCCGAGGAGCACGCCGAGATGTTCGGGATCCAGGGGCGGCTGCTGGTCGAATGGGCCGATCCGGCCCTGCGGGAGGGTTGAGTCGATGACCGCTCTCATCCTCGCGGTCGCGCTGGTCCTGTTGTCGGGCTTGCTGGTCGCGGTCGAGGCGGCGATCTCGACGTTCTCGCGCGCCCGGGCCGAGGAACTGGCCGAGGGGGGAGTCGGCGGGGCCAGGCGCCTCGAACGGATCCTCGAGGATCCCGCGCCCTACCTGAACTCGGTCCTGCTGATGCGCATCGTCGCCGAGACCGCCGGCATCGTGCTGGTCGCGGCGATCGTGGCCGACCGGGTCGAGGGATATTGGACCAACGTGGCGATCGCCGTGGCGATCATGTCGGTCGTGTCCTTCATCGCGATCGGCGTCGGACCACGCACGCTCGGACGCCAGCACTCCGAATCGATTGCCGTGGCGTCGGCGTTCCCCGTGATCTGCCTGACGGTGCTGCTGGGTCCCCTGCCCAAGGTGCTGATCGCCCTGGGCAACGCGGTGACTCCCGGCCGCGGTTTCGCCGAGGGTCCGTTCGCCTCCGAGGTTGAGGTGCGCGAACTCGTCGACCTCGCGGCCGCCAGTTCGGTCATCGAGTCCGGCGAGTCCAAGATGATCCACTCGGTGTTCGAACTGGGCGACACGATCGTACGTGAGGTCATGGTGCCGCGTACCGATCTGGTCTACATCGAGAAGCACAAGACGCTGCGCCAGACGATGTCGCTCGGGTTGCGCAGCGGGTTCTCGCGCATCCCGGTGATCGGCGAGAACCTCGACGACGTGATCGGCATGGCGTACCTCAAGGACGTCACGAAGCGTGTCTTCGACAACCACGCCGCCGAGACGACCGAGAAGATCGATTCGATCTGCCGTCCGTGCACGTACGTGCCGGACACCAAGCACGCCGACGACCTGCTGCGCGAGATGCAGGCCGAGCGCACCCACGTCGCGATCGTGATCGACGAGTTCGGCGGCACGGCGGGCATGGTGACGATCGAGGACATCCTCGAGGAGATCGTCGGCGAGATCACCGACGAGTACGACGACGAGCCCGACGAACGTGAGGCGCTCTCCGACGGCTCCTGGCGGGTCAGCGCACGGTTCGACGTCGACGACCTCGAGGAACTGTTCGACATCCCGATCGATGACGAGGACGTCGATTCGGTCGGCGGTCTGATGGCCAAGCATCTGGGCACCGTGCCCATCCCCGGCGCGATCGTCGAGGTCGACGGGCTGCGGTTCGAGGCCCAGGCCCCGCAGGGCCGCCGCAATCGCATCGGCCGGGTCGTCGTGTCGCGCGTCGAGTCCGCGGACACGGCCACCGGTTCCTGACGCCGGGCCGGGTACATTCACCCCATGGACCTTCCCCCCGAGGACGCGAAGCTCGTGACCCTCGCCCGGGCCTCGCGGGCTCGCCTGCAGGTCGCCCAGGGTGCAGCGGTCCGTGACCTCGACGGCCGCACGTACACGGCCGCCACGGTCCACCTCGACTCCTTGCGGATCTCGGCACTCGACCTCGCGGTGGCGATGGCGATGTCCTCGGGGTCCAAGGGACTGGAGGCCGTCGCCCTGGTGACCGACGGCGACGTGCCGGTCGCGCTGGACTCCGTGATCGAGTTCGGCGGGTCCGACGTCACCGTGGTGGTCGCCGATCCGAGCGGCGCCGTCGACACGGTGCAGACGACATGAGCGCCGCCACCGCCAGTTTCCGCTCGGGTTTCGCCTGTTTCGTCGGGCGTCCCAATGCCGGCAAGTCCACGCTGACCAATGCGCTGGTGGGCGAGAAGGTCGCCATCACGTCCTCGCGCCCCCAGACTACGCGCCATGCGATCCGCGGACTGGTCCATCGCGACGATGCACAGATCGTGCTGGTCGACACGCCAGGGCTCCACAAGCCGCGCACGCTGCTGGGCCAGCGACTCAACGACCTGGTGCGTACGACGTGGGCCGAGGTCGACACCGTGGGCATGTGCCTCCCGGCCGACGAGAAGGTCGGGCCGGGTGACCGTTTCCTGATCCGGGAACTCGCCGCGTTGCGCAGCAAGCCCGTGCTGGCGATTGCGACCAAGACCGATCTGGTGTCGCCGGCCCGGTTGGCAGAGCACCTGACCGAGATCGCCGCCGCCGGTGCCGAGGCGGGCCTGGAGTGGCGTGAGGTCGTGCCGGTGTCGGCGCTGGCCGGTGACCAGGTCGAACTGCTGGCCTCGCTGCTGATCGACACCCTGCCCGAGGGCCCGATGCTGTATCCCGAGGGTCAGCTGACCGATGAGCCCGAAGAGACCCTGATCGCCGAGATCATCCGCGAGGCCGCGCTCGAGGACGTGCGTGAGGAGCTGCCGCACTCGCTGGCCGTCGTGGTCGAGGAGGTCGTCGCGCGCGATGACCGGCCCGCCGACAAGCCACTGCTGGACGTGCGCGCCAATGTGTACGTCGAACGCGACAGCCAGAAGGGCATCATCATCGGCAAGAAGGGCGCCCGGCTCAAGCAGATCGGGATCACATCACGCAGCCAGATCGAGCGGCTGCTGGGCACTCCGGTGCACTTGGACCTGCATGTGAAGGTCGCCAAGGAATGGCAGCGCGATCCCAAGCAGTTGCGCAAGCTGGGCTTCTGAGATCAGGTCAGCGCGGGGCGTGCTCCAGCAGACTCTCGCTGATCCGGTCCAGCAGCGGTGATTCCAGCTTCCAGCGCTGCCAGTACAACGCCACCCGGGTGGTCGATCGGCCCAGCCGGACCAGCGTCCCGTCCTGGAGGCCGGTCTGCGCCTGCTGTGCGGGGAGCATGCCCCAGCCCAAGCCGGCTTCGACCGCGGCCCGGAAGTCGTCGGACGACGGGACCTCGTGCACGACCGCCGGATCGGCTTCGGTGTGCCGACGCAGTTCGCGGTGCTGGTACTCGTCCTTCGCATTGAAGGTCACCATCGGCATGGCGGTCCAGTCGGGGCGGCCGCCGAACCGGTCGAGCAGTTCGGGGCGCACGACGGCGAGGTAGCTCATCGCGCCGAGCGCCCTGACGGAACAGCCCTGGACCGGCGTCGGGTCGCTCGTCACCGCGCCCATCACCTCGCCGCGCCGCAGCAGGTCGCGACTGTGTCCCTCGTCCTCAACACGCAGCCGGAGCCCGACGTCGCCCCACCGGGCGACATCGGACAGCACGGGCCGGAACCACGTCGCGAGCGTGTCCGCGTTGACCGCGATCGCGAGTTCGGTGGGTCCGTCCGTGAGCGCTTCGGCATAGACGAGCTCCAGTTGGCGGCCCAGCCGCACGAGGGCCGTACCCGCATCCGTCGGTGCGCAGGGAGACCCTCGGCTGATCAGGACGCGACCGACGGTGCTCTCGAGGGCGCGGATGCGCTGGCTGATCGCGCTCGGCGTGACGTGCAACTGCAGGGCCGCGGCCTCGAACGAGCCGTGGTCGGCGATCGCGACGAGCGCGGCAAGTTGAGCAGGAGGCAGGTCCACCCGGCCAGTCAAGCACGAAGTGAAGCAATTCTTCATTAACTACAGAAAAGTTCGTTGGACTTCATCGATTCGACTGCCTAGCGTCAGGGATGTGCTGCACGCGATCGCTGCCGGGATGCTGACCGGCCTCACCCTCATCGTCGTCATCGGAGCCCAGAACGCTTACGTCCTGCGCCAAGGCATCCGCCGCGAGCACGTGGCGCTCGTGGTGGTCATCTGCGCCGTGTCCGACGCCGTGCTGATCCTCGCCGGGGTCGCGGGGATCGGGGCGATCGTGGACCGGGCTGGCTGGCTCATCGACGTCGTCACGTGGTTGGGGGTCGCGTTCCTGGTCGGGTACGGGATTGGCTCGATTCGCAGGGCCTGGCGCCCCGAGACTCTCGACCCGACCGGCCGGGCGGTCAGCACCCGCAGTGCTGTTGCTCTCCAGATGCTCGCGCTGACCTGGCTCAACCCCCACGTCTACCTCGACACCGTGGTGCTGCTCGGCTCGATCGCGCAGACGCACGGATCGGATCGCTGGTGGTTCGGCGCCGGTGCCTCGGCGGGAAGCCTGGTGTGGTTCTCCGCCCTGGGATTCGGAGCAACCCGGCTGGCGCCGGTGCTGGCCAGACCACGCGCGTGGCAGGTTCTCGACCTCGTGATCGGCCTCGTGATGTTCGTCATTGCCGCGTCCCTGGTCTGGTGACGTGTGGTGCCGTCACGCACCATGGACGTGTGGACCCCGTCGAGGCGCTGCGCGAGACCGCGTTCTGGCTGGAGCGCGAACGCGCGTCCAGTTACCGCGTCGAGGCCTTCCGCAAGGCTGCCGCGGCGCTCGCCGCCATCGGCCCCGACGAGGTCGCCGGCCGCGCCCGCACCGGTCTGCTCGGCCGGATGAAGGGCCTCGGTCCCCGCACCACGACCGTGGTCGAACAGGCGCTCGACGGCGAGGTCCCGGTCTATCTGTCCGACCTGCGCGAGCGGAACACCGAGCCGTTGGCCGACGGAGGTGCCGAGTTGCGCGCACTGCTGCGCGGCGATCTGCACAGTCACTCCGACTGGTCCGACGGCGGCAGTCCGATCGAGGAGATGGCGCGTTCCGCCGCCTGGCGTGGCCGCGAGTACCAGGCGATCACGGATCATTCGCCGCGACTCACGATCGCGAACGGGCTCAGTCGTGAACGGCTGGAGCAGCAACTGGACGTCATTGCCGACGTGGATGCGCAGCTCGACGGCACGACGTTGTTGAGCGGGATCGAGGTCGACATCCTCGACGACGGCTCGCTCGACCAGGGCCAGGACCTGCTGGCGCGCCTCGATGTTGTCGTGGCCAGCGTCCACTCCAAGCTCTCGATGGACCAGACGGCGATGACCCGGCGCATGGTGGCTGCCGTGTCGAATCCGCACACCGACGTGCTGGGCCACTGCACGGGACGCCTCGTCGAGGGCTCACGGGGAAAGCGGCGCGAATCGCGTTTCGATGCGCAGGAGGTCTTCCGGGCGTGCGCCGATCACGGAGTGGCGGTCGAGATCAACTCGCGCCCCGAGCGTCAGGACCCGCCCGACCGCCTCATCGACCTCGCGCTCGAGGCCGGGTGCCTGTTCGCGATCGACACCGACGCCCACGCGCCGGGCCAGTTGGATTTCCTCGACTACGGTGCCGAGCGCGCCGCCGCCCGCGGGATCGACCCGGACCGCATCGTCACGACGTGGCCGCTTGACCGCCTGCGCGAGTGGCTGGCCCGCTGATCTCCTAGG
>CAYYQO010000010.1:0-34150 GCA_964473845.1 uncultured Aeromicrobium sp. | reverse complement strand
AGAGCAACGGTTTCCTAAACCGCAGGTCGGAGGTTCGAATCCTCTCGGGGGCACCCTGTGTCGCTGCGCCATCCGTGGCGCCGGGCGGCGGAACGAAAAGTGCCGCGCCCGAAGGCCCATGGGGAGCGGGCCCTCCGGCGCGGCACGAACTCGCGCGACCTTGGGGGAAGCTGCGCGAGCAGTGGGTGCAGACACCCCCGTGTGCCTGACCCTTGAGCCTCAGGAGAAGAAATCAGACTCAGTCCTCAGACGCCACGTTAGTAACAACAGTCACATGAATCTCCTCGCTCCACAAGCGAATGCGGAAAGTGGCGCACGTGTCGTGGGCCACCTTCCCGCGCGGACCGGGCCCGCGGCCTACGATCGAAGTGTGCTCATCCTCGGCCTCATCCTCTTCGGCATGCTCGTCGGTGCCGCCGCCCAACTCATCCTCGGCAAGGAAAGCGCCGGCATCGACTGGACCATGGCGATCGTCGCCGGCCTGGTCGGCTCGTTCGTCGGCGGCCTGTTGATCAGCCTGATCTCCGGCGACGGCCTCGAATTCCGGGCCAGCGGAATCATCGGCTCGATCGTCGGCGCCGTCATCGTCACGGC
Source organism: uncultured Aeromicrobium sp. (assembly GCA_964473845.1). Classification (GTDB taxonomy): domain Bacteria; phylum Actinomycetota; class Actinomycetes; order Propionibacteriales; family Nocardioidaceae; genus Aeromicrobium. The sequence continues at coordinate 33,556 of CAYYQO010000010.1, read as the reverse complement.
CGCCTGGCGCTGGTGGGACGCCCGCAGCAAGGCCTGAACTCGCAGACTCACCCGTTGAGGGTGGCTCCGGCACGGGACTTCGGTGCCATGATGTGACCGTGGCGACACCCGCCGCAGGGTCATCCGACCCGCGACACCGAAGGAACATTCGTGGACAGTTTCTGGGATTTCTTGTGGTTGACGATTTCCATCTTCTTCTTCGTGGCCTACCTGATCGTCCTCTTCAACGTGATCATCGACCTGTTCGGTGACCACGAGCTCTCCGGCTGGTGGAAGGCGATCTGGGTCTTCTTCCTGATCTTCGTTCCCGCCCTGACGGCGCTGGTCTACCTCGTCGTGCGCGGTGGCGGCATGGCCAAGCGCCAGCAGGCGAAGCTCCGCTCGGCCCAGGCACAGACCGACGCCTACATCCGCGACGTGGCTGCTCAGTCCCCCGCCGACCAGATCGCGTCCGCGAAGGCGCTGCTCGACGCCGGCACGATCAGCCAGCAGGAGTTCGACCAACTCAAGGCCAAGGCGCTGACCTGACCGTTCAGCGCTCCTCGGACTGGCGCAGTTCGATACCGATCTGATCGGCATCGAGCTGCGCCAGTTTGCGCGTCAGGGTCTCGCTCGCGAACGTCCCGTCGGCCCGCTCGGCGAGCAACGTCTCGCGCTGGGCAGCGATGATCCGCAGCTTCAGATCCTGGACGAGCTCCACATCGGTCGAATCCTCCGATGAACCCTGCTGCAGCCGCTCACGGAGTTCTCGCCAGTGCTCGGGCAGCTCCGCCCGGGCCAGGACTTCCTGCGCGGCCTCGGCCATGCGCGCGTTGAGCCGCTCCCACTCCTGCCGGTCCTGGTCCTCGCGGCCCGCGATGCCCAGGATACGGACGAGCCAGCCGAGCGTGCCACCCTGCACCACCAACGACAACAGCGCGACGAAGAACGCGACCAGGATCAGCAACGAACGGTTCTCGGTGCCCGTCGGGAGCGTCTGGGCGGCCGCCAACGTCACCGCGCCACGCAGCCCGGCCCACACCAGCACGATCCCCTGCCGCCGACCGAACCGCGACGCATCGTAGTAGTCGACGTCCGCCGACGCGCGACGTAGCCGCGTCCGCAGCCGATCGGCCCGCGGATGCTCACTGTGCTCCACCTTGGCGGACCATTCGTCGATCACCTCGCGCATGTGAGGAGCCTTCCGGAGCCGACGTCGTTCCATGAGCACGATGAGCGCGACGTACACCGCACGAATCACCATCGCGACCATGAGCGCAACGACCGCGTACAGGAGCGCATGCGCGACTCCGCCGTGCGCATCCTCGACGTCACGGATCAGGGCCGACACCTCGAGCCCCATGATCAGGAAGACCAGACCCTCCAGCAGCAGCTCGATCGTGCGCCAGTTCTGATGGTCCGACAGGCGCTGCTGGGGCCCCAGGAAGTGCGCCTGCCCCCGGCCCATGACCAGTCCCGCCGTCACGGCCGCCACCAGGCCCGAGGCTTCGAGGTGCTCGGCCGGGATGAACGCCAGGAACGGAACGGTGAACGAGATCGCCGTCGACACCGCGACATCCCGGATCCGGCTGCGGACCCGCACGATCACCTCACCGACCAGCCAGCCGATCACGACGGCACCGACCACGGCCCAGACGAAGTCGAGCGCAATGTCGGCGAAACTCAGTCCGGCCGCCGTCGCCGCGACCGCCGATCGCAACAGCACGAGCGCCGTGGCGTCGTTGAGCAGACTCTCGCCCTCCAACACCGTGACGACCCGCGGCGACACGCCCAGTCGCTTGACGATCGAGGTGGCGACGGCATCAGTGGGACTGACGATCGCGCCCAGCGCCACCGCCAGCGGGTAGTCCAAACCGTCGATCAACTGCATGAAGACCCAACCCAGGCCCAGCGCGCTGATGATCACCAGAAGCACCGACATCCCACTGATCGCCCTGAAATCACGGCGGAAGTCCATCGTCGGCATGTTGACTGCGGCCGAGTACAGCAACGGCGGCAAGAGCCCGGCCAGGATCACCTCGGGATCGATCACGTACTCGGGCGTGAAGGGCAGCAGGCTGATGACCAGACCCAGCGCGAGCAGGACCAACGGTGAGGCCGTGCCGATCCTCGGAGCGGTCACCGCAGCCGCGGCGATGATCAGCACGACAAGCACGGCGACGAGGATCAACTCCATGGACGCCAGCGTAAGCGAGGCCCACCACCTCGCGACTTCGTCAGGAAAGCAGATCGCGCACGAGCGGGGCGACGCGCGTTCCGAACAACTCGATGCTGCGCATCAGCTGATCGTGCGGCATCGCGCCGTTGGCGTACTTCAGGTCGAACCGGGAGACGCCCAAGGTCTGCAGGTTCGTGGCTATCTTGCGGGCCACCGTCTCGGGAGACCCGACGTACAACGCCCCCTCGGGACTGGCGTCGCGCTCGAACTGGATGCGCGTGGTGGGCGGCCACCCACGCTCGCGGCCGATCCGGTCACGCTGCGCCTGGAAGTGGTCGAACAGTTCGTCGCGGGCCTGTTCGTCGGTCTCGGCGACGTGTCCGGGTGAGTGCATCCCGATCGGCAACTGGTCGACGCCATCGGCTGCCAGCAGTTCGCGGTAGTAGTTCGCCAACGGCACGAACTGGGCGGGAGCTCCGCCGATGATCGCCAGCATGAGCGGCATCCGGTAGTGCGCAGCACGGACGACCGACTGTGGCGTTCCGCCGACCCCGATCCACACCTTCAACTGGCCCGACTCGGTGGGCGGGAACACGCGCTGGTCGGACAGCGGGGGCCGGATCGACCCGGACCACGTGACGGGCTCTTGGGTGAGCACGTGCGAGAGCAGGTCGAGCTTCTCGGCAAACAGCCGCTCGTAGTCGTCGAGGTCGAACCCGAACAGGCCGAATGATTCGGTGAACGAACCTCGGCCGATGATGATCTCGGCCCGGCCGTTCGACAGCGCGTCCACCGTCGAGAACCGCTCGAACACCCGGATCGGGTCGTCGGAACTGAGCACGGTGACGGCAGAACCCAGCCGGATGTGTTCGGTGCGCGCAGCGATGGCGGCCAGCACCACGTCGGGTGCCGTGATCGCGAAGTCGTCGCGGTGGTGCTCACCCAGGCCGATGAAGTTCAGGCCGACCCGATCGGCCAGCACCGCCTGTTCCACGATGTTCCGCAGGACGACGGCAGGGTGCTCGGGAGTCCCGTCCGCGCCGATCGTGACGTCGCCGAAGGTGTCGAGGCCGAGTTCGACCGAGGCAGGATCGATGGTGCTCACGCCTCCACCGTAGTCGGGCAGGTGAACCACGCCGGTTCAGCGCCAGCGGCGGATGCTGTAGATCAACAGCGCGATCGCAATGAGGTCGGAGAACCAGATCCCGACGGCGCCGACCCAACCGGCGGCCGGGAGTTCAGGCCCGAAGCCGACACCCAGAATCTCGAACTCGGGAATCGTCGGCGACAGGAACCAGGTCAGGCCGACCCCGGCGACGAGCACGATGCCCAGGCAGCTGACCAGGATGCGCGGAATCGTCGCGACACCGAACTTGGCCGCCTCGATCGCCTTCTCCTCGAGCGGATCGAGCAGCCGGTCGGCCCAGGTGTAGTGACGCGAGAGCACGGCAATGCCGGCGAGCATACCCAGCAGACCCGGGCCGGGCATCACGAGCATGATGATGCCCAGGACGACCAGGGTCCAGCCCAGGATCTCCGAGCCGGTGCGGTGGAACCAACCCCGCAGGCGTCCGGCGATCGTCATGACGCAAGCATGCCAGTACGGTCCGCGCTGATCGATCGTCGCTGCGGGCGGCCGGATCAGCGGGAGACGAAGATGTGCGCGGCGGCGCCGGAGTCGATCTCGGCGGTCTCGGACTGACGGGCCACGAGGAGACCGTCGTGGCCACGCGACACCAGCACGTCGTTGCCGGGCAACGCACCCACGCGACGCAGCACCGACATGACCTCAGTGTCCTTCTGCAGTTCCTCGGCGATGCGGCGCACGACCAGTCGGACGGGCTCACCAGAGATGCCGAGAGCGTCGGGCATCGGTTCGACGCCGTCGAGGAACTCGGCCTCGACACCCGTCTCGCCCAATTCGGACAGCCCCGGGATCGGGTTGCCGTACGGCGACTCGGTCGGATGCTCGAGGAGTTCGACGAGCCGACGCTCGACCTGTTCGGACATGACGTGTTCCCAGCGGCAGGCTTCCTCGTGCACGTACTCGATCTCGAGTCCGATGACGTCGGTCAGCAGCCGCTCGGCCAGGCGGTGCTTGCGCATGACCCGGGTGGCCAGGGAGCGACCCTTCTCGGACAGTTCGAGATGGCGATCGCCCTCGACCGAGAGCAGACCGTCGCGCTCCATCCGCGCCACGGTCTGACTGACCGTCGGGCCGCTCTGGTGGAGGCGCTCGGCAATCCGCGCACGGAGCGGGACGATCCCCTCCTCCTCCAACTCGAAGATGGTCCTCAGGTACATCTCGGTGGTGTCGATCAGCTCGCTCACGCCGCCATTGTTCCATGTCACACCCACGAAAGGCGCCCACCCGTCCCACGGCACCGATCGCCCGGCGGCCCCGAGGGCGAGATAGCGTCGGTTCATGGTCACGATCCCCCGCCAGTTCAACGGTCCGCCGACGTCAGGCAACGGCGGCTGGGTCAGCGGACTCATCGCCCGGGCGCGCCTCGCACAGGATGCTCGCGGACCGGTGACCGCGCGGCTGCGGATGCCTCCGCCCCTCGACACCCCGCTGGCCTGGGAGCACGATCCGGCCGAGACCCGCCTCGTGACCCACGGCGGCGCGCTCGTGGGAACGGCGACGACGGGTTCGTTCACCGACGAGCCTCCTGCCTTCGTCGACGCCGCCACGGTCGAGGCCGGACTCGGCGCGTATCCCGGATTCGTCAGCCATCCGTTCGACCTGTGCTTCACGTGCGGCACGGCGCGGGGCGAGGGCGACGGACTGCGGATCTTCAGCGGACCGGTCGGCGACGCGGTGACCGCGGCCCCTTGGCACGTGCACGAGTCCTTCGGCGAGGCCGACGGTTCGGTCGGCGTGCCGGTCACGTGGGCCGCCCTGGACTGCCCCGGCGGCTGGGCTGCGGACTTCAACGCCCAGCCCATGGTGCTGGGCACCATGACGGCCGAGGTCTACACGGCACCGCGGGTCGGGCAGATTTATCACGCGACCGGGCGGCTCGCGCGGCGTGACGGGCGGAAGTTCTTCACCCAGACCGCGCTCCACTCCCCCGACGGCGAACTCATCGGCCGCGCCGAACAGGTCTGGGTCGAGATCGACCTGGCCGACTTCAGCGGCTGAAGACGCGGCCTCACGGCTGAGGGTGGCGGCCGTCGTAGGCCAGGAAGCGGCGATTGAGGGTCACGGCGAGCAGCACGCCCGCGATGCACAGGCCCCCGCCGATCACCATCGCCCACTGCTCGCCCACCAGCTCGGCCACGGATCCCAGCACGAAGTCACCCAGTCGCGGTCCGCCGGCGACGACCACGATGAACAGGCCCTGCATCCGGCCGCGCATCTCATCGGGCGCCGCCGACTGCAGGATCGTCGACCGGTAGGCAGCACTGATCATGTCGGCGGCGCCGGACAGCGCGAAGAACGTCAGCCCGAGCCACAGCAGCCCCGGTAACCCGATCGCCGCGAAACCGGCCGCGGCGACGCTGGCGCCGTACGCGATCACGGCAACGGCCACCGCCACCCCGTGCCGGTGAACGCGGCTGACCCAGCCGGACACCGTGAACGCGATGAGCGAACCGATCGCCGGCGAGGCCTGCAACAGACCGAGCGAGGAGGCTCCGGCATCCGCCGACCCCGAGGTCGCATAGACGGTGGCCGCCAGCGCCGGGTACAGCGCGCGAGGCTGGGCGAACACCATCGCGCACAGATCGATGACGAAGGACATCGCGATGTTCGGAGCCGTGCGCAGGAACCTCAGCCCGTCGAGGACCGATCTGAGCCCCGGCACGGGCATGGAGGCCGCCGGAGGCAACGGCGGCAGGCGCAACACCGAGTACAGCGCGGCGAGGTACAGCACCACGTCCACGGAATAGGCCATCTCGACACCACGCCAGGCGATCAACACACCGCCGAGCAGCGGGCCCACCGTGAACGAGAGATTGGTCGAGGCCATCGCCAGCGCGTTCGCCGCCGGCAACAGGTGCGCCGGCAGCAACTGGGGCAGCATCGCCGACCGCGCGGGCTGGTTCACGGCAAAGAACAACGCCTGGACCGCCACGATCCCGTACAGGAGCCCCACCGATTCCAGACCCGCGACGCTGTGCGCGACCAACCCGATCGAGGAGAACCACAGGCCCAGCGCCGAACAGATCGCCACCGTGCGCCGATCGAACGCGTCGACGAGGGCGCCGCCGTACAGCCCGCCGAGCACGAGCGGCAGCAGTCCGGCCAGACCGACCAGGCCCACCGAGAACGACGAGTGCGTGAGCGCCCAGACCTCCCAGGCCACCGCCACGACGGACATCTGCTGACCGAATCCCGAGATCGTCTGACCGATCCAGAGGCGCCGGTAGGCGGCGGAGGCGCGCAGCGGCCGCACGTCGGTCAGCAATCTGGGCACTCGATCAACATAAGTCGTGGGCCCGACGATCCCGGCGGTGGCTGGCACCAACGGACTCCGCTGTGGCCATGAGACCTAGAATCGGACCTCGTGCCAGAGAACCCGCGATCGCTCTCGATGACGCATCCCCCGCGTCCTCCGTCCGATCCTGCTCCGGCCCGGCGGAGCGGAGCGGGCCTGCGCACCGACATCCAAGCCCTGCGCGCCCTCGCCGTCACGGTCGTCGTGGCCTTCCATCTGTGGCCGGGCCGGGTTCCGGGCGGATACGTCGGCGTCGACGTGTTCTTCGTGATCTCGGGATTCCTCATCACCTTGCACCTGGTCCAGCGCCCACCGACGACGTGGGCGGCCCTGGGCGGCTTCTGGGCACGCCGTGTGCGTCGCTTGATCCCCGCGGCCGCCCTGGTGCTCGTGACGACCACGGTGGCATCGTGGCTGTGGCTACCGTCGACCCAGTTCGCGGACATCGGCAGACAGGTCGCCGGATCCGCGCTGTACGTACAGAACTGGGTGCTCGCGGACTCCGCGACCGACTACCTCGCCGCCGAGAACGCTCCGACGCCGATCCAGCACTACTGGTCGCTCAGCATCGAGGAGCAGTTCTACCTGTTCTGGCCCATCGTCATCGCCGCCGTCTTCGCCGTCCGCCGAGCATGGCTGCCGATCGTCGCCGTGGCGATCTTCATCGCGTCCTTGGCCTGGAGCATCCGACTGACGGCGATCGATCCGGGCGCGGCGTACTTCGTGACGCCCACCCGGGTGTGGGAGTTGCTGCTCGGCGGCCTCGTCGCGCTAGCGATCCACCGCGGGTTCGCCCTGCGCCGCGGCCGGGAACCGGTGGCCCTGCTCGGGCTGGGCATGATCGTCTACGCGGTCTTCGTCTTCGACCGCACGACGGCGTTCCCCGGCTCCGCGGCGCTCATCCCGACCCTCGGAGCGGCACTGATCCTGCTGGCCGCGGTCGAACGGGCGGGCCCGTGGAACCTGCGGCCCGTCCAGCTCGTCGGCGACTGGTCCTATCCGATCTACCTGTGGCACTGGCCGCTGGTCGTCATCGTCCCCATCGCCCTGGGAGTGAGCAAGACGCTGCGCACCGATGCGATCGTGATCGTGGCGATGATGGTCCTGTCCGGCCTGACGGTCCACTTCATCGAACGGCCGCTGCGCTTCCATCCCCGCCTGACCGGACGCCGGAGCGCGACCTTCGCGATGCTGGGGCTCGCGACGGCTCTCAGTTGCGTGGTCGCGTGGGGACTCGCCCACAGCCCGGACACCCGGGCGCATGGGCTCGTGATGTCCCCGGTCGAGGCGAAGGACGACAAACCCGCGGTCTATGCGGACGACTGCTGGTCGAGTCCACCCTTCTCGACCCACCCGCTGTGCCACTACGGCGATCAGGATTCCGACCAGCGGATCGCGCTGATCGGCAACTCGCACGCCGGCCACTGGCAGCCGGCGATCGCGGCGGCGGCGGACGAGCACGGTTGGGCCCTCGACACCTACCTGGCCTCCCAGTGCTACACGGTCGACGTCGACATCGCCTTCCCCGATCCGAGGACGACCCGCAACTGCCGCGCATGGAATGCCGAGAACCTGCGGCAGATCATCGCCGCAAAGTCTCGTCTGGTCGTCATCTCGAACAGGACCACCACACTCCCGTTGGCCGACGTCGAGCCGGCCGAACGAGACGAGGTGGCCCGTGCGGCCTACGCCAGGACGCTGGACACGCTGACGTCAGCGGGCATCCCCGTCATCGTCATCCGGGACACCCCTGCCGCCACCGGGCCGGTTCCCGATTGCGTCGCCCTGAACGAGAACGATCCGGCCCAGTGCGACCGCCCCCGCGCGGAAGCCCTGGAACCCGACCCGTTGGCGGACGCCGGACGCGCCGACGACAGTGGGCTGGTCTCGGTGCTCGACCTGAACGACCACCTGTGCGACGACACCACGTGCCACGTCGTGGTCGACGGCCAGATCGCCTACTTCGACCACGGGCACCTCACGGCCACCTTCTCGCGGTCCCTGGCACCCGAGATCGCCGCGGCCGCCAAGCGGTCGCTACAGGCGGGTACGCCGTGAACATCGCGCCCGCGACGGGCCGACGCGACGGGACCTCGCTGCGCTGACTACTCGAGCGTCGAGCCGCCGAACACCTCGTCGACGACCCGGCGTGCGGCCCGGCCGTCATCGAGGGGCGCGAAGCGCTCGCGGAATCGCCGGCGGGCGGGGCCATGGCCGTCATCGGCCTGCTCAGCACGCGCCAAGGCGTCGTGCAACTGTTCCTGCGTCCTGACGATCGGTCCGGGCGCCTCCTCGACGAGATCGAAGTAGAACCCTCGCAGTTCGTCGCGGTAGTGGTCGAGGTCGTAGCAGAACAGCACGATCGGCCGGTCGAGGATCGCGTAGTCGAACATCACCGACGAGTAGTCCGTCACCAGGACGTCGGCGGCGCACAGCAGTTCCTGCGTGTCCGGGTAGGACGAGACATCGACGACGCGATCGCGCAGCTCGGGCGGGATCCTGAGCGAGCCACGCACGACGCTGTGCCGCCGCACGAGAACGACGGTCCCGTCGGACAGCCCTTCGACGAGCGCGGACCAGTCGAGGGCGCCGTCCCAGACAAATCGATCATCGCGCTTCACGTCGTCACGGAACGTGGGCGCGTACAACACGATCCGGGCTCCTGGATCCAGTCCCAGTCGGCGCCGCGTCAGCTCACCCTGCGCCGCCGCGTCGTTCACGAGCATGTCGTTGCGCGGGTAGCCGGATTCGATCACGGGGCCCTCGTACCGGAACGCGGAGCGGAAGGCCGCCGTCGCATACGCGCTGGGCGACAGCAGCGTCGACCAGGTGGCCGTCTTCGCCGCGACCCGGTCGAGATAGCCGGGCTTGCGGCCGGCGGTGGACACGGCGTCGTACTGCATCCGCTTCAGCGGCGTACCGTGCCAGGTCTGGACATACGTGGTCCCCCGGGCCGGCGTGACGACCGGCCCGAAGTTCTGGTTGTTGACCCAGTACCGGGCCCGCGACAGCATCCAGAAGAACCCCGGAGTGCCCGGCTCGACCTTCCGGGTCCGGACGTCGCCGGGCCGGAACGTGCTGCGCGTGATCCACACCGTCTGGTGATCGGCACCGCGACCGACGAGTTCGTCGTAGATGGCGCGCGGGCTGTCGGCCGCGGCGTTGCCGAGATTGCTCTCGAAGACCACGAGGTCCCGTCGCGGCAGCAGTCGTCCGACCGCCGACATCGCCGCCATCGCGGGTTGATAGCCGGCGCTGGCCCGGAACCAGCGATACGTCCGGCGGCCGTACAGCGAGTCCCTCAGTCGCCAGAACGGCACCCAGAACGAGCGAGCCGTCCGCACCGAGTCGAACACCTGCTGCGCGTACGAACCGGTCGCCGGCGCGAGGAACCGTCCGCTGCGCCGAGCATGCTCGGGGTCCTGCCGGAAGCCGTCGCGCCAGGACGCGACCACCGCCGACGCCAGCTGCTCGGCGTCCGTGAACACGTCGCCGGGCAGGTCGCTGTCGAGGTCCAGGTGCGACGGTCGCCGGCCGAGGAAACGTTTGCGGTCGAACTGGTGGTAGAAGACCGGCCGGCCCTGGAAGCTGAAATCGAATCCGACGGACGAGTAGTCGGTGACCATCGCCGCGTGCGTGCGCAGCAGGGTCTGGACGTCCAGGTCGCCCTGGCCCAGCACCGTGACGCCGTCGGTCTCGAAGGCTTCGCCGAAGAAGCGCATGTTCGGGTGCAGGATGAGCGTCACCGGCAGACCGTCGGCGATCGCGCGGCGCAACGGTTCGGACTGCAGGAAGGCACGCCAGCGTTCGAGGAACTCGCTCTCGTGGAACGTGGCCGGCCGCAGCAACCAGTCGCGCCAGGTCGGGATGACCAGCACGCCGCGCGGCGGCTCCTCGGCCGGTTCGAGCAATCGGTCGAACCGGCTCAGGCCCGTGATCCGGACCTGGGCCGGCCGGTAGCGCAGGTCGTTCACGATCAGTTCGCGTTCGCGCGGCGAGCTGACATGGAAGTAGTCGGTGTGGAACACCGGCGCCACCCGGCCATACGTGTCGGTCATGTTCTTCGTACCCAACACGCCGTGCTGGAGGAAGACCCGGTTCCCGCGCATCCAGCGCACGGCCCGACGATCGGACGTCGCCAGGACGAAATCGGCCTTGTGGGACGTGGCGAAGCGGCGGGCCAGGAAACACCGCCTGATGTGATCGCGTGACCGCAGGGTGACGACGTTGCCGAACTCCTCGGCCACGGCCCGCTCGGGACTGTCGGCACTGATGACGTAGTACACGCGGCGACGCGGGTGGTTCAAGCGGACCCAGCGGAAGAAATGGAACCCGGAGTCCTGGGCCTTGTACGGCGTCTCACCGACGATCCACACCCGCGAGAACACGCGGATGAGGGTCCACAGCGGACCGAGCCGCCGCAGCCGGGTGAGATACCGGTAGTCCGATGCGGTGAAGATCTCGGAGGCGAAGGCCAGGTTCGTGGACTTGAACGTCACGAACGGGACGAACGCCTGGGTGATGCCGTCGAGGGTTCGGCTGACGGGCGCCAGACGGCGGAAGTCCTTGAGTTCCTCGGCGATCGCCAGGCCGCGCCGCAGTTGAGCATCGCCGGGCTGGTCGGCGACGATCGCCACGTCGACGGACTGTTCCTGGAACGGCAGGCCGGCCTCGATCAGGGTGTCGACGTCGATCGTGCCGGACACGTGCAGCGTCGCCTCCTGCGACGTCGGCTCGCGCGACACGGCATCGACCGTCAAGGGCGCGCGAACCAGGAAGTCCGAGTTCCTGACCGAGATCTCGAGGTGGGCGTGGCGGAAGTCCGCGCGGACCGTGAAGATCTCGGCCGCGAACTCGAACCCGCGCTGCACCCGCTTCACGGCCGTGACGTCGACGCGGGCCTGCTGGCGACGGGGAACCCCCACGCGCAAGGCCAGCGCACCGCCCTTGGTCGCGTACCACCACGCCGGTCGATCGACGGCTTCACCGAACCCGAACAGGGCGACGAAACGTTCCTCGGGTCCGGCCAGGAGTCGATGACGAACGGACGTGCCCGCGCGGTCGATCGTCTGCAGGTAGACGTCCACGGCGAAGTAGCGCTCGGGCAGGTCGGCGGGCAGGTCGACCGCAGCGGTGAATCGGGCACCTCCGCCCGTCGGGACCGTCGCGATCGCCTCGGTCCCGCGGACCCGGAACAGCACGGCTTCGACGATGACACCGTCCGGTGCCGTACCGCTGACCACCGGGCGGCCGAGGTCGTCGATGACACCGTGACCCCACCGGACCCCGACGTCGGCCTTGGGCTGCTTCGGCGGGGCCAGCGTCCGTCGGGACAGCCGCGCCCTGAGAGCGCCCGTGATGTGCCGCTTCACCTCGCCGACTCCGCCTTTCCCCGGACTCCCGGGCCCCGGGAGTCGTCACTGACCGACCGGAGCCAAGTCAAGCATGGCCGTCGCCCGCGGTGAGCCACTCCCACACCATGTTCGGGCCGCGAGTCCAGGTGGTCCGACCTCCCGGCCCCGGACCGGAACTGCGCGAGGTGTCCGTGCCGCCTACACTCGAAGATCGTTCCCACGATCGCCGCGCCTCCTGGAAGGAGACCCATGACTGCGCCCTTGTTCACGGTGGCCAGCGCCCTGTTCAACGTCGAGGAGTACGTAGGACGCTTCCTGGCGAGCCTGGATGCACAGACGTTCGACCACGGGCGGGTCGAGATCGTGGTGATCGACGACGGATCCACCGACGCCAGCGCGGACATCGTCCGCGACTGGGCCACCCGGACCGACTACTCCGTCAAGGTCCTGACCAAGGAGAACGGCGGTCAGGCCTCCGCACGCAACCTCGGCCTGGACCACGCGACCGGCGAGTGGGTGACCTTCATCGACCCCGACGACACTGTGTCGGACAACTACTTCGCCGAGGTCGGCGCCTTCGTCGCCAAGCGGCCCAACGTCCACCTCGTGAACGTGGACATCCGCGTTCTCAACGAGCTCGAACCGGGGGTGGAACGCGTCCACCCTCGCCGCCCCATGTTCCGGCGCGGCAACCACGTGTCCAACCTCGACTTCGCGATCGAGCGCTTCCCCGGCAGCGCCCCGACGTCGTTCTTCCGCCGCTCGGTGATCGAGGACATCGGCCTGCGCTTCAACGAGGAACTGCGGCCGAACTTCGAGGACGGCGACTTCGCCTGCCGTTACCTGCTCCTCGCCCCGACCCGGAAGGTCGGATTCCTCGACACGCCGAAGTACTACTACCTGAAGCGACGCACGTCGACACTCGGTTCGATGACCCAGCACCCGGGCCGGTTCACCGTCGTCCCCGAGGTGGGCTATCTCGCGTGCCTGAAGTTGGCCCGGGAGCGGTTCGGCACCGTGCCGTTGTGGGTCCAGCACATGCTCCTCTACGAGCTGTGGTGGTACTTCAACGGCGAGGCGGGCCGCGTGCGTCTCGGCGGTGACCTGGCCAGCGAACTGGGGCCGACGTTCAGGCAGACCCTGCGCGAGATCGCCACGTACCTCGATCCTGCCGTGGTCGACTCCGCGACGATCCGTACCTGGGATCGCACGTGGGTCGCCGCGCTGCTGCACGGCCTCGACGGCCGACCCTGGACCGAGGACCACATCGAGTACGACCACGCGCACGATGGCTCCACGTGGGTCCGGGTGCGCCACCTGCGCACCCCCGATTCGGCCCCGCCGGTGTACCGCTCCGGCGGTCGCGTCCTCGAACCTGCCCATGCCAAGGTCCGGGCCTTGCAATTTTGGGGTGAGACCCTCTTGGTCGAGGACATCGCCTGGCTCAAGTCATCGAGCTGGCTCAGCATCGAGACCGAGAACGGCATGTGCGAATGGCGGCCGCTGCGCACGAGCGCCGTGCTGCGCCATCCCACACCGCGGCAACTGCGGCGGACGATCGCGCCGGTGAGACCGTCCAGCGAACGGATCCGGGTCAGTCGCCGCGACCGGACACGATTCACCGACGCCTGGGTGCTGTGCGACCGGGTCCACGACGCAGACGACAGCGGCGAGGCCCTCTTCAAGCATCTGCGCCAGCACCATCCCCGGATCAACGCCTGGTTCGCCATCGAGAAGGGCACACCCGACTGGAAACGGCTCGTGAAGGAGGGCTACGGCAAGCGACTGCTGGCTCACGGCTCCGAGCACTGGGGCGCCGCTATGGTCTCGGCGTCGCACCTCATCTCGTCGCATGCCGACCAGGCGATCCACGATCCGCCGACCCTGCGCGGGCAGCTCCGTGAGGACCTCCGTTTCGTGTTCCTCCAACACGGGGTGATCAAGGACGACCTGTCCGACTGGCTCAACCTCAAGCCGATCGACCTCTTCGTCACGAGCACCCCGGACGAGCACGCCTCGATCGTCGGCGACCACACCCGCTACGTATTCACGACGCGTGAGACCCACCTCACGGGGCTACCGCGATTCGACACTCTCTTGGCCGAAGCCGGCCGCACCTCGGACCGCGACCGCAATCTCATCCTCGTGGCGCCGACGTGGCGCAGTTGGCTGGCCGCTCCGCTCGCCCCCGGCGAACAGCGCCGCGGCGCCACGACCGACATCATCGACACGCAGTTCGGACAGCAGTGGAGCGCATTCCTGCGCTCTGCCGAACTCGCGGTACTGGCCAAACAGCACGATGCCCGGATCGCACTGCTGGCCCACCCGAACCTCGCCGCGAGCCTCGAATACCTCGACGTGCCCGACGAGGTGGACATCCTGGACTTCGCCGACGCCGCCGCCAAACGCCACTTCGCTCGAACCCGGGTGCTTGTGACGGACTACTCCTCCATGGCCTTCAACGCGGCCTATCTCAATCGGCCCGTCGTGTACTTCCAGTTCGATCGCGACGACATGCTCGGCGGGGCACACGTGGGGCGACGCGGCTATTTCGACTACGACACCTCGGGAGTCGGTCCGGCCACCACGACCGTGGACGAGACGATCGCGGCGGTCCGCGCAGCCCTCGATCACGGGGTCGAACCCGCCCAGCCCTACCTGGACCGGATCGAAGCGATGTTTCCCCACCGCGACGGACGATGCTCCGAACGCGTCGTCGAAGCCATCCTCCAGCTGGACCAGCAGTCAGCTCGGTAGGAACAGGACATCGGTCGTGGACGTCAAGGTGGCGACGTCGACCGGATCGCCGTCCAGCGTCGTGGTCCGGTACCCGAGGGCAGCGAGCTCAGCGAACATCTCGAGCTCGGCCGGCCATTGCGGGTGACCCGTCCCCCAGCCGATCTCACACAGGATCGGCGGCAGCGCCGACCACGTGGACAGCGCCGGTAGGAGACCGGCCAGGACGCGGTACTCGGCACCCTCGACGTCGATCTTGATGAAGTCCGGGACGTCCTCGACTCCGGCGGAGACGAAGGCGCGGACCTCGATCTCGACCGTCTCCATGGTCGTCGTCGCCCGTTCCGCCACGATCGTGTTCCATCCCAAGTTCCCGTCATCGGCGATGCGGATGTCGAGCCGAGCATCGGCGTCGGCCAGTCCGAACTCGTGGACATGGACGGTGTACGGAACGTCGGCCAACGTCCGTTCGCACAGTCGTGCGACGTTCGGAACCGGCTCGAACAGGTGCACCGTGCCGGTCAATCCGACCCGCTCACCGAGAACCTTCGTGAAGTATCCGATGTTGGCGCCGATGTCGAAGACGACCGCATCCGATTTCACCAGTGGCGCCACCGCATCGCTGAGCTTGTCGTACACGGGACGCCGGCGGTCGAACCACGCGAGTGCCTGCTCGTAGGCCACCGTCGACGCCGAGTCACGAGGTCGCGCGGACCGCGGGCTCGGGCGCCGCTTCGGTCGCGGCGGCGGCAGCGTCCCCGGGTAGATGCGTCGGGCCAGCCACACCCTCGTGCGACGGACCAACTCGGTGTGGCCCCCGGCCCGCCACGCATCGCGTGCAGAACGTAACTTCCCCATGGTGTCCCCCGATCACCTCGACGGTATCGGACTCGGCTCGGTGAGAGAAGGGCCCGCGAATCCGACCAATTACCCATCGGATCAGTCGGGCTGGATGATCGGCCGCTTCTCGGGCAGATGCCCGCCTTCGAACGTGGTCAGATAGCTGTCGCTGATGTGACCGATGTCGATCGCCCGCATGCCCAGATCACCCAGCCGGCGTGTCAGGACGGTGGCGGCCGGCCCCAGCGACAGCAGGTACAGGTCCGTGCGTGGGCGCTCCTGCAGGTCCATGACGAGCCGGTCCAGGTCGGCAAAACCGTCGGACGGCACCGACCACACGACATCGAGCTCGGCCGCGGACGAGAACAGTGCATCGACGAGCTCGAAGCGACCCGACTTGCCGGCCACGACCGTGACCGACTTGCCCTCCCACACGCGACGCCACAGGTCCACCGCCTCGGTGCCGTACTCCTCGAAGAAGATCGGCCGCGTCACGTGGCTGTCGCCGAAGGTCACCCCGTCGGGGGCCAGCGCTCGTACCTCGGTCCAGAGGTCGGCCCAGACGTTCGTCCAGTGCAGGGTCTCGAACGGGTGCGGGAACCCGATCATCACGTCGTCCGTCCGCCGGGTGAACGCGTCGCGCAAAGCATCCTGCAACGCGAAACTGTTCTGCTGGAACCGCAACGAGAAGGTGATCCTGAGCATGAGCAGGAACTCGCCGTCACCGAAACGCGTGAAACCGACCGGCTCCTCGATGAGGCGTTCGACGGTCTCGCGCATGCCCAGCACCCGGTCGGCATGGAAGCCGCGCACCTGGGTACGAACCGGATCGGCCAGGGTGCTGGTGATGATGCCTTCCAGCCGGCGGCGGTCCTTGCCCGTGATCTCGCGCCGCTGCTGCCGCAGCTCTGATCGAATGTCACGCAGCAGGGCGTTCTGGGCCTGCAAGTGATCCACGACGTCCTCGAGTGACCGCTGCCGCGCTCGGCGGTGACGCAGCCAGATGTCACGCATGCCCATGGCACGATCCTACGGGTAGCCGTGGGCGCGACCTCGTCAGGACAGCAGGCTCCTCCACTGGCCGCGCGTGTCGATGATCGGCGTCCCCGAGGCGATCTGCTGCGGCACGTCGGCGAACGCATCGTGGTCGACCAGCAGGACGACCAGGTCCGCGGTCAGCGCCTTCTCGAGCTCGACCAGGACGATTCCCGTGTCGGTCAGCTCCGGAGGCAGCGCATCAATGTAGGGCTCGACCGCCCACACCACCGAACCCGAGAACTTCTGCGCCACGGACTGCGCGATCCCCACGGCCGGACTGCCGCGCAAGTCGTCGACGTTGCTCTTGAACGCCAAGCCCAGGAGCGCGATCGTGGCCCCCTCGGCGAGATCGACCCGGCCGATGAGGTCCAGGACGTGCTGAGGCTTGTCGTCGTTGACGTGACGCGCCGTGGTGATGAGCCTGGCCAGATCGGGCGCCGAGTGGGCCAGGAACCATGGGTCCACCGCGATGCAATGTCCGCCCACTCCCGGTCCGGGGGAAAGGACGTTGACCCGAGGATGGTGGTTGGCCAGCTCGATGACCTCCCACACGTCGACCCCCAGCCGGTCGGCGATGAGCGACAGTTCGTTGGCGAAGGCGATGTTGACGTCGCGATACGAGTTCTCGACCAGCTTGACCGCCTCGGCCGTGCGGGCGCTGGTCTCGAGCACCGATCCCGCGCAGAACATCCGGTACACCTCGGCCGCACGCTGGGTGGCCCTGGACGTGAGGCCGCCAACGATGCGGTCGTTCTCGACCAGTTCGATCAGAATCCGCCCGGGCAGCACCCGCTCGGGGCCGTGAGCGAAGTCGAGGGTGTCGACATCGAGGTCCGGGCGCTCCGATGCGACCCAGTCACGCATGGCCTCAGTGGTGCCGGGCGGGCTGGTGCTCTCCAGGATGATCAGTTCGCCGCCGGTGAGGGCAGCTGCGATGTCCCGCGACGCCTGCTCGACGTACGTCAGGTCGGGTTCGTGGTCGCCGCGGAACGGCGTGGGCACCGCGACGATGAACACATCGGCGGCGACCGGCTTCTGGGTCGCGGTGAGCGCGCCGTCGGCCACCACCTGGGCGAGCGCCTCGGCCAGTCCCGGCTCGGAGAAGTGGAGCCGGCCGTTCGCCACCTGCTCGACGACGCGGGAAGCCTGGTCGACGCCCGTCACCTTGGCTCCCGCCTGTGCGAGCACCACCCCCGTCGGGAGACCGATGTACCCTAGACCGACCACGCAGATGTGCACGAGAAATTCCCTTCTTGCTTCACGTCAGACACTGAATCCTCGCACGTCCTGCTCGACGCAAGCTCCAGGAGGCCCCATGGCGCTACGAGTCATGTCCGTCTTCGGCACACGACCCGAGGCCATCAAGCTCGCACCGTTGGTGAAGGCTCTCGAAGCCCACGGCGACACCGAATCACTCGTCGTCGTCACCGGCCAGCACCGCGAGATGCTCGACCAGGTAAACGAGTTGTTCCAGATCGAACCCGATCGGGACCTGAACATCATGCAGCCCGGTCAGACGCTGCACGAGATCCTCGAGCGGACTCTCGCCCGGCTTACTCCCGTACTCCGGGAGGAACGCCCGGACTACGTCGCGGTCCAGGGCGACACGACGACCACGTACGCCGCCGCGATGGCAGCGGCGTTCCTGCAGATTCCGGTCGTCCACCTCGAAGCCGGGCTGCGCAGCGGCAACCGGGACTCGCCGTTCCCCGAGGAACTCAACCGTCGCGCGACCACCCAACTGGCGCACCTGCACCTGGCGCCGACCCAGCGCAGTCGCAGGAACCTCGAAGCCGAGGGCATCGATCCGGCCGACATCGCCGTGACGGGGAACACCGTGATCGACGCGCTCCTCGAGGCCGTCACCTGGGACACCAAGATCCCGCCGGAGATCGAGCGCATCATCGACTCGGGCCGACGCATGGTCGTCGTCACCACCCACCGCCGCGAGAACCTGGGCGAGGGGATGGCCTCCATCGGCCGGTCCCTGGCCGAGATCGCGCGTCGCTTCCCCGACGTGGAACTCGTCCTGCCGATCCATCGCAATCCGGCCGTCCGCGACGTCATCCTGCCCGCTGTCGAGAATCACGACAACATCACGGTGACCGAGCCTCTGGACTATGACGTGTTCTCAGCGGTGCTCGACGCGAGCCACCTGGTCGTGACCGACTCCGGTGGTATCCAGGAGGAGGCGCCCTCGCTGGGCAAGCCCGTCCTGGTCATGCGTGACACGACCGAACGTCCCGAGGCCGTCGAACACGGGACCGTCGAACTCGTCGGCACCGAGGAGGCTGCCATCGTCGAGCGGACCAGCGCACTGCTCACGGACGAGTCGTTGTACTCACACATGGCGCGCGCGACGAATCCCTACGGAGACGGGCGAGCTGCCGCACGCAGTGTCGCCGCCATCGTCAGCCATGCCGGGCTGGGAGAACGCGATCGCGATTTCGATCCGCAGTGACCGCAGACGCGTGACGCTCGACGATGTCGTGGATGACCTCTCGGGCAGCAGCCACATCCGCGATCGGCGACCGGAAGTCCACCGCCACGCCATCGAGTGGGGACCCCGGCTCCACCATGGCCCAGATGTCACTGCCTGACCCGAGGTAGTCCGAGACCTTCGAGGGCAGGTAGGGGTTCACGCCCAGGTACTTCGTGGCGGCAGTGTCGTTGACCAGCAGCACGTCGAAGGCCCTGGTCTGGGCCAGGTACTCCAAGTAGGGCAGCTGTGCGTGCACGCTCACCTGATCCTCGATGCCAAGAATCATGGCCCGCTCCAGCAGGTCTCCGGGGCGATCGGTGAAGACGTGGACCAGGACCCGGTCCCGTTGGTCGTGGCCCTGCAGTGCCGAGAGCACGTCGGCGATGCCGCGGTTCGCGTAGAAGTTCCCGAAATAGCCGATGTTCACGACACCTTCGGGAAGGCTCAGTGGCGGCTCCCCGGCGTAGAACCGTTCCGGCGGAGCCGGGTGAGCGGAGACGACCGCGACACTCTGCGCCCGTTCGCGCAATCGTGGGTCGGGGATACGACCGAGCATGAAGTCACGCTGAACCGGATTGGTGAAGATGATCTCGTCCGCGAGCGCATACGTCACGTGCTCGATCCAGCTGGCGAGCCGGAGATCGTCGGGTCCCTCGAATCCGCGATCGGCCACCGCCTTGCTGAACTCCACGGCGAGCAGATCCTCCGGATCCCAGTCACCGTCCTTCAACTCACCGACCGTGTTGATCGACAGCGGATCGGACATCTCTGCCGTCCACGTCGTCCCCGGCCGCTTCAGCACCGCATGTGCGGCCAGCAGATGGGAGGCGGGCCACATCGCCCGGCTGTAGATCGATGCGTACGGCCAGATTCCGTCATTGGCGCGCATGATCCGGTCCCAGCCGTGCTCCACGAACTGCCGGATGCCGCCGTTCCATGCCAACGTGCCGGTGGGTCCACCCAGCCGCCAGTGCCTCGCCACGTGAGGACGCGTGAGCCGGTGCAGACCCGGGTCGGTGTTGCGGACCGTCCGCATGGAGTGCGAGACCACATCGACGCATTCACCGTGATCGGCGACCCGCCGAGCAGCAACCACCGCGCTCGTGTCGGCCGTCGGGGGGAAGCAGTAGGAGACAACCAGTCGCCTGGCCCGGCCACGCGTGAACTCACCCCAGTGGACGACGTCATCGAGTCCGGTTGCCTCGATCGCGGCGACGGCATCACTGTGGAAGTGCGGATTCGCTGTCAAG
The DNA here is from genome assembly GCA_964473845.1 of uncultured Aeromicrobium sp. Taxonomy (GTDB): domain Bacteria; phylum Actinomycetota; class Actinomycetes; order Propionibacteriales; family Nocardioidaceae; genus Aeromicrobium. Next base: position 13,256 of record CAYYQO010000010.1, on the reverse strand, counting down.
AACTCGTTCATGTGATGGGACTGCGCCCGGATCAACTGCCGGGCTGCCCGCGAACCGGTGGCACCGTCACCCAGCCGCGCCCGCTTCGCCAGCTTCGCGATCACGGCCAGCTTGGCATTGATGCCCCACTCGAAGTCGCGCTTCTTCGGCCGTGAGTGCGACCCGGCCCGCAGCGTACGGAAATAGACCGCACCGCTGTCCGAACGAGCCACGACGACGTCGAGGCCCTCGGCAAGCGTCAGTCCGGACCAGAAGGCCACGTCCACGCCACTACGAAGACTCGGGTCGTACCGATGCCGCAGAGCGCATTCGGTCGGCACGAGCTTGGCGACATTGAAAGCCACCGCAGTCATGGCGTCGTCCACGGTGACCCGGCGTCCGGCCCATCGGAGCAGTGCCCGGATGACGTAGCTGTCGAAAGACGGTACCGCCGGGGCGCCCTCGGTGACATCCGCCACGAAGCCCACCACGATTGCGCCCTCCTGGCGCTGCTGCCACAACGCCTCGAGGTACCGCTGGGAGACGGTGTCATCGTCGTCGACGAAGGTCACGTGGGTGAATTCCGCCAGATCGATACCGCGGTTGGACGCGAGCGCATAGTCGGCGTCGGCGAGTCGCGTATACCGGAACCGGTGGTGCGGGTGGGTTCGCGCCATGGACTCGACGATCCAGCGCGTACCATCGTCGGACCCGTTCTCGACGACGACGACTTCGTACAGCGCCGGGTCGAGACTCTGATTCGCAATCGCATCCAGCATCGTCCCGATCCGCTGCGCGCCACCAAACGTCGGGAGCACAACGCTGACACCGGGCTTGCGCGAATTCATAGCTACATCTTAGGTGCCGTATCATCGGCTGTTACCACTACGGTCGATTCCGGGACGCCAAGATGACGCGCCACGTTACTCCTTCCTGGAGCAGGTCCTTGGATCCCTCGGTAGCGGCCCTACTTCAGGCAGAGGAACAGGATCTGTTCGGGCGCGATCCCGAACAGTGCGAGCGAATCCTCGATGAGGCGACGCAACTGTGGGGTGCTCCGTTGATGCTCGTTGACCCAGATCGAGTCCTTCACCGTGCGATACATGTCGGAAGTGCGCGTGATGTTGCGAGCACGGCGCGAGCGTCTAACAGCCGTATCCGCGAGCAGCCGGTCCGCGTGGCACATCCGATGGATGCCGCCAGACTCCCTACCGGTGCCCTGGCGGGCGTCACCGACGCCTACGATTCTCACATGTCTTCTGTGCGTCGTTACATCCCGAAGACCCGCCGGGGCAAGGTACTCATCGCCATTGCGGCGGTCGTCGTGGCCGCAGTTCTCGGTGGGCTTCTTGCGCATGCCGGCGGAACTGCGTGGGTCGGTGCGATGAGCGCGGCCACGGCAGCGCTGGTCCTCCTGACGGCCGCACGGGCAGAGACCCGCAGCCTGGCCCGGCACATCTCCGTTGCCGCGAAGCCGCAGGGGATGTCCAAGCCGATCGCCAGGAGGTTCGCGGTCTTGACCACCAAGACCAGCGACCTGCAGCAGACCGTCGAACAGCAGGGAATGGAACTGCACCACGTCACCGAGTTGCTGCAGAGCGTCGGATCGCACAAGTCCACTCATGCCGACGTGAGCACCGCCTTCGCGCAGATGCAGGCATTCATCCAGCTGAACAGCCGCATCGGCGACCCGCCGATCGTTCCCACGATGCGTGGCTGGGCGGCGTCACCCGACGTGGTCCTGCACCTGGTGAACATCCTCATGCGCGAACATCCACCCGTCGTGGTCGAGTGCGGCAGCGGCGTTTCCACGGCCTGGTTGGCCGCTGCGGCGCGTCAGTACTCCCCCGACACCCGGATCATCGCGCTGGAGCATGACGCAGACTTTGCCGAGCAGACGACGCGCAGCCTTCGGGACAACGGTCTCGATTCCTGGGCCGAGGTCCGGTACGCCCCCTTGGAGAGTTTCGGACCTGGCGGTCCGTCGTGGTACGCCGTGTCGGCGCTCGAAGGAATCGCCGATGTGGGCCTCGTGTTCGTCGACGGCCCCCCACAGACCGTCGGACCCTTGGCACGCAAGCCAGCACTCGAGGCACTCCTGCCCACGCTGCGCGACGACGCCGTCATCGTGCTCGACGACACGATCCGGCGTGACGAACAGGCGACCGTGACGGCGTGGCTCGAGGCGCGACCCGACCTGGTCGAGCACGATCTCCGCTTCGAGAAGGGGGCGGTGGAGCTTCGCCTGACCGTCCCGGCGCGTGCCGCCCAGCGAGACACTGACACATGACCATCAGCGGACGGCACACCGACGCCGGCGTGGCGCGGTGAAGGTCCTCGTCACCGGAGGCACCGGGTACATCGGTAGCCACACCGTCCTGAGCCTGCTGGATCGGGGCCACGACGTCCACGTCATCGACGACCTGTCGAACAGTTCGGCTGTCGCCCTGGACCGGGTCGCGGAACTCGCCGGCCGGGCGGCGGCGCTGAGCGTGGGCGACGTGCGCGACACGGAACTGCTCGATCAGGCCTTCGGCACGTTCTCACCGGACGCCGTCATCCACCTCGCCGGCCTTAAGTCGGTTGGCGAATCCGTGTCCCAGCCATTGCGCTACTGGGGCGTGAACGTCGGTTCGACCACCGCTCTACTGGCCGCCATGGAGCGCCACCGGGTTCGTCGCCTCGTGTTCAGCTCGTCTGCCACGGTCTACGGCACGCCCACCACACTGCCGATCGACGAGTCCGAACCCGTCGGCCGCGGCATCAACAACCCGTACGGCCGCACGAAGTTCGTGATCGAGCAGATGCTCCACGACCTGGCCGGTTCGGACACCGGGTGGGAACTGGTCTCGCTGCGCTACTTCAATCCGATCGGCGCCCACCCGTCCGGCCGCATCGGCGAGGACCCGCGCAACGTCCCGAACAACCTCGCGCCCTACATCACCCAGGTGCTGGCCGGGCGACTCGAACGGCTGTCGGTCTTCGGCGACGACTACGACACCCCGGACGGCACGGGCGTGCGCGACTACATCCACGTCATGGATCTCGCCGCGGGCCACCTCGCAGCGCTCGAGAACGGCAAACCGGGATTCGAGGCCGTCAACCTCGGCACCGGTCAGGGCACCTCCGTCCTCGAACTGGTCTCGCACTTCGAGCAGGCGGCCGGACGGCCCGTGCCACTGGCGATCACCACTCGCCGGCCCGGTGACGTGGCATCGTGCTACGCCGATGTGACGAAGGCGCAGCGGGCATGGGGCTGGACGGCCTCCCACACGATCGACGAGGCCTGCGCCGATGCGTGGCGCTGGCAGCACCTCAACCCCCAGGGCTACGCCTGAGCCGCAGATCCGCTCAGGGGGCGAGCCGCTCGCGGATCCACGCGTCGCCGGACCGACTGAACCGCAGCCGGTCGTGCAGGCGGTTCTCGCGTCCGTGCCAGAACTCGAGCACCTCGGTGACGATCCGATAGCCGCCCCAGGTCTCGGGCCGACGATCCGCGGCGCCGTTCTCCTCGGCGTGCCGCCACCGCTGCTCGAGTTCGTCCCGGCCGGCGACGACGTGTGACTGCGGCGAGGACGCCGCGCTGATCCGTGCCCCCTCGGGACGGGACAGGAAGTAGGCATCCGACTCGGCCGGCTCCAATCGCGAGACCGTTCCCTCGATGCGCAGTTGGCGCTGCAGCGGATGCCACAACATGACGGCGGCCGCCCGAGGATTCTCGGCCAGGTCGCTGCCCTTGCGGGAGGCGTAGTTGGTGAAGAACACTGCCCCACGGGCGTCGAAGCCCTTGAGCAGCACGATGCGCACGGACGGCTCGCCCGTCGCGGAGGCCGTCGCCAGCGCCATCGCGTTGGGTTCGTGCAGTCCAGCCGCGATCGCGTCGCGCAGCCACTGGCGCGCCAGCGCGATCGGTTCGTCGCCCGCCACGGTCTCGTCCAGACCGATCCGCGCGTACTCCGTGCGCATCCGCGCGAGCTCATCGTCCGTCATGAAACCCACGGTAGTCATCCGCACGGCCGGTGGTGCCAACTCGCCCTTGGCTGACCTTCACACCGTGACCGGGGACCGCGCTGCTGCTGTCCGACCCATGGCAGGGCACTATTGAGTCATGACTCAGGTTCATCACGGATTGGAAGGCGTCGTAGCGTTCGAGAGCGAGATCGCCGAACCCGACAAAGAAGGATCCGCGCTCCGCTACCGAGGCGTCGACATCGACGACCTCGTGGGCCGGGTGCCGTTCGAGAAGATCTGGGGGTTGCTGGTCGACGGCTCGTACGACCCGGGCCTGCCACCGGCCGAACCGTTCCCGATCCCGGTGCACTCCGGCGACATTCGCGCCGACGTCCAGAGCGCGATCGCGCAGATGGCACCCATCTGGGGCATGCGCCAGCTTTACGACATCGAAACGCCCGAGGAGGTCCGTGACGACCTGGCCCGTTCGGCCGTCATGATCTTGTCGTACGTCGCGCAGGCGGCGCGCGGCCTGGGCCGGCCCATGGTCCCGCAGGCCGAGATCGACAAGTGCGACACCATCGTCGAGCGGATGCTGACCCGCTGGCGTGGCGAGGTCAACCCCGACCACGCCAAGGCCATCGACGCCTATCTCGTCTCGGCCGCCGAACACGGCATGAACGCCTCGACCTTCACCGCCCGCGTCATCGCCTCGACGGGTGCCGACGTCACTGCGGCGCTCTCCGGTGCCGTCGGCGCGATGTCCGGCCCGCTGCACGGCGGCGCGCCGTCCCGCGTACTGCACATGATCGAGCAGGTCGAGAAGACCGGCGACGCCGATGCCTACGTCAAGAACCTGCTCGACTCGGGCGAGCGCCTCATGGGCTTCGGCCACCGTGTCTACCGCGCCGAGGATCCCCGTGCGCGCACTCTGCGCCGCACCGCCAAGGAACTCAACGCCCCGCGCGCCGAGGTCGCCGAGGCGCTCGAGCAGGCCGCACTGAAGGAACTGCGCGAACGCCGTCCGGACCGCGTCCTCGAGACCAACGTCGAGTTCTGGGCGGCCATCGTCCTGGACTTCGCCGAGATCCCGTCCAACATGTTCACCGCGATGTTCACGTCGGCTCGCACGGCCGGCTGGAGTGCGCACATCCTCGAGCAGTACAAGACCGGACGCCTGATCCGCCCGTCGGCGATCTACATCGGACCGCCTTCACGCAAGGCCGACGAGGTCGAGGGCTGGAACCCCGAGTGGGCCAACTGAGCCCAGCGCACGACAGGTGAACGGGGCCCGCTGCCATTGGCATCGGGCCCCGTTCTCACTGTTCTCGGCGCGTCACCGCACCGGTGTCAGTGTCAGTGCGCCGTCCGCCTGGTAGCTCTGGTTCTCGAAGGCGCCGGTGCTCGGCGACGTGTAGTTGTTCACGCCGAACTCGCGCCACGTGACCTTGGAGAAGTCACGCGCCCAGTTGATCGTGTAGGTCGGCTTCTTGAACCACCAGTAGGACTTCAACTCCACGGTCGGGACCGGCGACACGTTCCCGATGTTCTCACCGTGGCAATTGATCCGGGGAGTCACCTGTGAGCCGAGGTCCTGATTCAGCCCGAAACTGGCTCCCGGCCCCGAGGCGGATCCCGGGAAGTCGATCGCGCCAGCGGTGTGGATGCCGCCCGGCCGCACATTGATGACACCGCTTCGGCTGAACTTGGCGTACGCGTCCCATCGGCAGCCGGTGTCCGTCTGGCCCTCGGCGTCCCACAGTTCCGTTCCCGATGCCGTCGCACTCGACCAGACCCACGTCAGCAGGTCGGGTTTCCCGTTCTTGAACATCAGCCAACCTTGGGCCTTGCCATTCAGCCGCACGTCGCTGTCCTCGACGGTCTTGAATCCGACACTGTTCGCGCGCAGTCGGTACGTGACGTCGACACGGGCCGTGATGTTGACCTTGACCGCACCGGTCTTCGGCCACGCGAACGGCGCCTTGGTGATCGTGACGCGCTTGCGGACCGCACGGCAGTTGTTGCGCTCGTTGGACTCCTTCACCTTCTTGCGCGCATCCGCGCACGCGAGCAGCCAGTACGTGCCGGGCCTGGTCGTGGCCGGCACCCGCACCTTCAGTGCCTTCGTGGCCTGCTTCTTGCGGGGCTTCAGCGCCCGCACGGCGCGGTCACGCAACCGCACGTCGCCGCGGTTCAACTTCTTGTCCTTCGACAGGACGTACCGCGTCACGGACCTCGGCGCCGCCTTGCGTCCTCGGTTCGCGGTCGTGTCCTTCACCGTCAGAACGCCTCCGGCGGCGACCTTCGCCGGCGACGCCGCCACCGACGAGACGACCAGATCCGGACGCTTCTTCGACGCCGCGTTCGCCGGGACGGATCCCATCACCGAGAACACCAGACCCAGTCCCATGACCGGCACCAGCAGACGACCCCTCATGCGTTCCCCTCCAACCCGCGGAACCCCTGTGATCCCGTACGGACCCACGAGCCTCGCCGGTCAGCGCTGATACCGCATCGTCCCCGAGGCCGAATCGTCTCCGCCCGGAGGATGAGTCGGGAGGGGAGCTACCTCTCGGTCTCGGCGAACGTGGCGTCGATGACGCGGTCGGAGGCGTGACCGTCCTCGAGGCTGCCGAAGCGTTCGCGGAAGGCTGCACGGCGGTCGGCGTACTGATGCTCCAGTTCGTCGAGCCGGGCGACGGCGTCGATGACCTCGTCGCTGGTCCGGACCATCGGTCCGGGCGCGATCTCCTCGAGGTCGACGTAGAACCCCCGCAGGTCGTCGCGGTAGTGCTCGAGGTCGTACACGAACGAGATGATCGGACGGTCCCGCTGGGCGTAGTCGAACATGATCGACGAGTAGTCGGTGATGAGCGCGTCGGCCACCAGCAGCAGGTCCTGGGTGTCGGGATACTTCGAGACGTTGACGATGCTGGCGTCGAGGTTCCGGGGCCACTTGAACTTGACCAGCGGATGCAGGCGGACCAGCAGGGTCACCTCGGAGCCCAACTGCTCGGCGAAACGCCCCAGGTCCAGGGCCATCTCGTGCGACCACGCGCCAGAAGCGCCCGCGGCGCGGCCGTCGTCGCGGAACGTCGGTGCGTACAGCACGACCGTGCGGTCCTGGGGAATGCCGAGTCGGGTCCGCGTCTCGCGCGCCCGGCGCAACCCTTCGTCGGTGTGGAAGACGTCGTTGCCCGGGTAACCGGTCTGCAGGATCGGACCGTCGAAGCCGAAGGCGCTGCGGAAGGCCCCCGTCGCGAACTCGCTGGGCGAGACCAGCGCCGACCAGCGATCGACCAGCTCCTGGGCCTTCTGGTGGTAGTCGTCGGCGCGGCCGTACATGACCGGGACGTCGTTCTGCATCCGCTTGAGCGGAGTGCCGTGCCACGTCTGGAGGTAATGCGTGCCCCGCGGTCGCTTGCACAGGTCGTGGACGTTCTGGTTGAACACCCAGTACCGCGCCCGCGACAGCGTCCAGAAGTAGCGGGGCGTGAGCCGGAAGACCTTCTTCGTGCCCGGCGGCACCCGCAGCGTCGAGTTGTTGACGTACCAGAGCTCCAGGTTCGTCCCGCGCTCGTGCAACCGCTCGAACAGAGCCCGCGGGCTGCCACCGTACGCGCTGCCACGATCACTCTCGAAGACCGCGACGTCGCGGCGAGGCAGCAGACTGCCGAACCGGAACATCCACCCCATGACACGGTAGTAGTGCGGTCCGGCGCGGAACTTCTTGAACGCGTCGCGCACGCCACGGCGATTGCGCAGCCGCAGCGCCCGGGTCGCCAGGCCGTCGGCCTCGCGCACCATCTCGTAGTTGCGCTCGCAGTAGCCCGACTCGGGCAGTTCGAGGTACTTGCGCGCACGGGCGGCGTACTCGTCCGTCATGACGAAGCCCGCCTCGGCCGACCGGAGCACCTCGGCCGCCATCACGTCGGCGCGGTGCGCGATCGGCCCGGGCAGTTCGGTGGCCGCGTCGATGAACGGCACGCGCGAACCGGTGAGCACGAAGTCGTCGAACCGGAAGAAGAACACCGGCCGCCCCAGGAACGAGGCGTCCCACGCGACGCTGGAGTAGTCGGTGACCACCGCGGCGCTCGTGCGGATGAGGTCCTGCACGTCGGCGTCGCTGGGGGCGATCGTGATGCCCTCCAGGGGCAGCTCGTCGACCAGCAGGCGCAGGTTGGGATGCAGCACCAGCAGGACCTCGACGTCGTGGTCGTCCCGCAACCGCTGGATCTGGGGATCGGCCAGGAACTCCTGCCAGTTCGCCAGGTACTTGCTCTCGAGCACCGCCTCGCGGCTGGCCAGCCAGTCGCGCCAGGTCGGCATCACGAGCACGCGGCGCTGGACCGGCGGCCGGTCCGCGAACAGCGCGTCGAACCGGGCGAACCCGGTGACCTTGACCTGCGACGGGAAGTAGTCGAAATCCTCGATGAAGATCTGCCGCTCGGCCTCGGAGTTCACGACGACTCGGTCCGGCGGCATCTCCTGCATGTGCAGGCGGCCGTAGTTGAGGCGGACGTTCTTCATGCCCGTGACGCCGTGCTGCAGGAAGACCCGCAGGCCCTTCGCATGCCGCGCCAGCTTCGACGACCGGGTGGCGTGCAGGTACTCGGCGTGGTGGCTGCCGACGAAACGCGACGCCAGCACGGTGTGACGGATGTGCTCGCGCGAGCGCGTCGTGACGACGTTGCCGAGCTCCTCGACCTTGGGCCGGTCGGGCGAATCGGCGTCGATCACGTAGTACGCACGCTGGTCGGGGTGGTTCTGGCGGATCCAGCGGAACAGCTGGAAGCCGTTGTCCTGTGCCTTGTACGGGGCTTCGCCGACGAGCCAGATCCCGGTGAACGGACGGATGGGGGCGAACAGCCAGGCCCAGCGGGACAGTCGCTTCAGGTAGCGATGGTTGGCGACCGTGAACCGTTCGGTCCAGAACGCCAGGCGCTTGCCGCGGAAGGTCGTGTACGGCACCCACTGGTCGACGTGCTCGCCGTCGGCCGCCGGAACCGCCAGGTCCCGGTACCGGGCCCGCGGGAAGTCCTTCTCGAACAGCAGCACCCGCAGTGGTGTCTCGGCGCCGTCGAGCTCGACCGTGAGCGTCGGGTCGATGATGCCCTCACGCTCGTCGGCGCCGGCCGCCTCCGGCGTGATGTCGAACGAGACCAGGTACTCGTGCAGGCCGTACGCGGCGGTGGCGTCACGCGCCTCGACCGTGACGGGGATGTCCTCGATGGTGTCCGCGAAGCGCCGGCCCAGCCGGAACTTGATGTCGTGCGCCGGTCGCGAGAAGGTCTTGAGCAGCAACTCACCGCTGATGCCGTGCCCACCCACCACCAGCCGGTGACCCTCGACGACGTGGCGGCGCGCCGGCAGCCGTGAGTAGCGCACCGAGACATTGCCCTGGTCCGTGACGTGGGTCCAGGCGTGGACCTCCGTGCCGAAGGCCGAAGCACCACCGGGCAGCTCCACCCGCGACATGGCCGCCGACGTGTCGGTGTGGTCGAACCGGCCGAGCCGCATCTCGGTCGCCTTCTGGCCAGCTCCCTCGACCTCGACGAACAGGTCGTAGCGGCCTCCGCCCCAGCCCTCGGCCGCCAGGAGCGCGGCGGGATCGAGGCTGAATTCGAAGCGGCGATCAGGGTTCTGCTCCGTGCGCAGACTGATGTGGCCCAACCGGCTGGCAGGCCGCACCACCAGGGCGACGGCCCGGACCGGGTCGCGCAGCTCCCCCCGATAGACGATCCGCCCGTCCTCGTGACTGACGGTCAACGCCGCGCGCGGACTGGGCCCGGGACCACGGCCCAGCGCCCGGCGCAAGCGGTCCTTGACGCCCGCCGGGACCATCGCCGCGACGCGGTTCCGCACTCGACCCACGTCGGGCATGTTCTCGACTCCCTCGATTGACTGCACGGCGCACCAACACGCAATTCTCAAGTCTAAGGGTCGGCGCCACCGCGGCCCGCACCCCTGCACGGCACACGGCCTGAGGACCGCTGGGAGCGCCTCGTTATCGTGGAACGGTGCCAGCCAGCCTTCCTCGTGACCGCTTCCGGGCCGAGATCGCTGCTCTGCGGGCCGTCGCCGTCCTGCTCGTCGTGCTCTTCCACCTGTGGCCGGGCCGGCTCCCGGGCGGCTACATCGGTGTCGACGTCTTCTTCGTGATCTCGGGCTTCCTGATCACCGGGCACCTGCTGCGCGAGACCGCCGAGACGGGCCGGATCAAGCTCGGCCGTTTCTATGCGCGCCGGGCCCGACGCCTGTTGCCGGCGGCGTACCTGGTCCTGGCCACCACGGCGGTCGCGGTGTGGTTGTGGATGCCCCTCATGAGCTGGCGCCAGAACTTCAAGGAGGTCATCGCCTCGGCGCTGTACGTCCAGAACTGGGCGCTGGCCGCCGATTCGGTCGACTATCTCGCGGCCGAGAACGACCCCACCGCAGTCCAGCACTACTGGACCCTGTCGATCGAGGAGCAGTTCTACCTGGTCTGGCCGCTGCTGGTGTTGCTGGCGACTGTGCTGGCGCTCCGGCTGGGGCGCTCGCGCCGGCTGACCGTCGCCATCGTCCTGGGGACCGCCACCGTCGCCAGCCTCGCCTACTCACTGTGGATCACCCAGGCCAACCCTCCGGCCGCCTACTTCGTCACGCCCGCCCGCGCCTGGCAGTTCGGGGCCGGGGCCTTGTTGGCGATCGCCATGGGCAGCGTCACGATCCGTCGGGGTCCGTGGGCTGCCGTGCCCTCGTGGGTCGGTTTCCTGACCTTGGCCTGGTGCGGCCTGAACTATGACGAGACCACGCCGTTCCCCGGCACCGCGGCCATTCTTCCCGTCGTCGCGACGCTGGCGGTGATCTGGGCGGGCGAGCCGACCGGACGCCTCTCGCCCACCCCTCTGATGCGCTGGCGGCCGACCCACGAGCTCGGCGAGATCTCGTACTCGATGTACCTGTGGCACTGGCCGCCGATCGTGATCCTGCCGTTCGCCCTCGGCCACGACCTGGGCTTCTGGCCCCGGGTCGGCATCCTGGTGTTCACGATCGCCGCTTCGTGGGCCACCAAGCGCTGGGTCGAGGATCCCGTGCGCTTCACCCACCGGTTCGGACTGCGCCGCTCCGGCATCACGGGCCTGGCCACGCTGGCCGGCGCCGGCGTACTCGTGACCGGATGCCTGGTCGGATACCAGTCGGCCGCCGCCGCCGAGGAGCGCGCCGCCGAGGTCGCCACGCAGCTGACCGAGGACGCGCCGCCCTGTTTCGGTGCCGCCTCGCGCAATCCCGACCGGGCGTGCCACAACCCCGACCTCGACGACCAGCTCATCCCCTCGCCCGAGGCCGTCACCGAAGACTTCGCCAAGGGATTCCCCGGCTGCTTCGCCGGCGTGCACGACACCGATCTGAACGACTGCACCTTCGGCGACCTGTCCGACACGTCCCTGCCGCACGTCGTCCTGGTGGGCGACTCCCATGCGCGGTCGTTCCTGCCTGCGCTGACCCGGATGGCCGACCAGGGACTCATCACCCTGTCTGCCCAGCTCAAGAGCAGCTGCGCCTGGACCCGCGACGAGATCAAGCACAAGGACCCACTCCGCGTCAGCAGTTGCCAGGAGTGGAAGCAGAGCCTGCAGGACTGGCTGATCGACCAGGCGCCGACGACCGACCTGATCCTGACGACGGGCTACGCCCGGATGCTCGGCGGATCGCGCGACGAGAAGATCGACAGCATGGAAGCTGCCTGGCAGCCGCTGCTGGACCTGGGGACCAAGATCGTCGCGATCCGCGACAATCCCCGGCATCCCGAGACCCCCCAGAATTGTCTGGCCCAGCTCGACGAGATCACCCCGGACGCCTGTGCCATCAGTCGCGAGCAGGGGTTCGACTTCTTCGACGCCTTCGCGGCCACCGGCGACCGGGTCGAGGGAGCCCAGACGCTGGACCTGACCCAGTTCTACTGCGACGACACCACGTGCCCGTCGATCATCGGCGGCGTGAACGTCTACCGCGACCCCTCGCACCTGAGCATCACCTACGTGCGCACGATGGTGCCGTTCGTGTACCGGCAACTCATCGAGATGGGCGCCCTGCCGCGGCCGTCCTGACGCACATCAGCGCCAGGAACAGCGAAGCCGCACCGCCCTATCGCCCCCCCGAGGCGATACGGCGACACGGCAGTCGCTGGGCAAGACTGTACCGCACAGACTAGTTCTTTGTAACTACTTCAGCTGGGTCCTTTGAGGCGTGTCCCGTTCAGCCGAGCTGGACGAGTCGCGTCGCGTCGTCGGCGGGTAGGACGTCCACCACGGCGCTGACGGACATCAGGTTGAGGTTCACCGCCGCATGGTGCTGGGACAGGAAGGCCGTCTCGGATGCGTCCATTCCGGTGGCGATCCGCAACATCGTCTCGCGCGGGGCCAGCGCCGTCGCATCGACCACGTGCCACTCCCCCTCGAGGTACGCCTCGGCCACGGCATGGAAGTCCATCGGCTGCAGGCCCGGCGCGTACACCGACACCAGTCGGGCCGGCACGTCGTGCGCGCGCAGCAGGGCGATGACCAGGTGCGCGTAGTCACGACAGACGCCCTGGCGCTTGAGCATCGTCTCGACCGCCCCGTCGGTCGGCAGGCTGCTGCCGGGAACGTACGACAGGTGGGTTCCCACCCATGAGGACACGGCATCGAGCAGATCCTTGCCGGCCAGCCCCGCGAACTCCGCCCGCGCGACCGCGAACAAGGAGTCGGACTCGGCATAGCGACTGGGCCGGCGGTACTCGATGATGTCGAGTTCTTCCGTGACGATCGGCGCCGCCCGGCCCAGCACGACCGCCTCGTACTGGATCGAGACCGGTCCCTCGGGCGCGTCGATCCGGTGCAGCCGGGTGTCGTGACGCCCGGGGATCTCGCGCGCCTCGAGCACCGTGCCGTTCTGCTCCACCCGCAGCGTCTCGCGCTCCGTGGCCACATTCGCGGCCACGGCGACGGACAGGACGAGGTCGGCCCGGTCGAAGGCGTACAACTCCAGGTGAGCCGTGACGGTGCGCTTCATCGGGCCAGCCTGTCACGCCCGGGCGCCCGACGCTCCACGGGCAAGGTGACCGGGGAGGATCGGTGTCACCCGGTGGCACCAAACCTCCCCGATCTGGCCTGTGGAGAACGCGTCCGGGCCGCGGTGCTCTCGGTGTGGCCCGCCGCGCTGTGTGGAGCCTCGGCGCTGAACGCGTACGAAGGTGGTCCAGCCGTGGATGGTCCGATCAACGTCGCGGTGGCGCACGAGCGACGCGTCACGGCACCGGACGGCGTGGAGGTCACGCGGATGCGCCACTTCGAGGCGAGGGTCGA
>CAYYQO010000009.1:0-34559 GCA_964473845.1 uncultured Aeromicrobium sp. | reverse complement strand
TCAGCCATCGGCCTGATCCGTTTCCACGTGCTGACGCATGGCGCCATGATGGCACTTCCCGACCCCGCCTGACGTCATACGTTCCGGGCGCCATAGCGCTCGCATCGTATGACGCAACGCGGGCCGGATGGCCCGATGCGGTCGGACTAGACTCGTGCCTCGTGAGCCAGACGCCTGAACTTCCCGAAGACGACCTGCCCGAGCAGTTGCGGGTGCGCCGCGAGAAGCGTCAGCGCCTGTTGGACGCGGGCGTCGATCCCTACCCCCTGCTGGTCGAACGCTCGCACACGATCCGCGAGGTCGTCGAGGCCAACGATCCCGAGCAGTTGGGCGCCGACGCGCACACCGGTCAGACCGTCACGATCGCCGGCCGGGTCATCTTCCTGCGCAACACCGGAAAGCTCTGCTTCGTGCGACTGCGCGAGGGCGACGGCACCGAGATCCAGGCGATGCTGTCGCTCGCCGAGGTCGGTGAGGAATCGCTGGCCGACTTCAAGGCGCTCGTCGACCTGGGCGACCACCTCGCCGTCACGGGCGAGGTCATCACGAGCCGTCGCGGCGAACTCTCGGTCATGGCCACCACATGGCAGATCGCGGCCAAGACGCTGCGCCCGCTGCCCGTCGAGCACAAGCCGCTGTCCGACGAGGCCCGCACCCGCATGCGGTACGTCGACCTCATCGTCCGCGAGGAAGCCCGCGACAACGTACGCGTCAAGGCCGCCGTGCTCAAGTCGCTGCGCGCGACCCTCGACCGCCTCGGCTACATCGAGGTCGAGACGCCCGTCCTGCAGCACACGAACGGCGGCGCCGCCGCCCGGCCGTTCCACACCCATCTCAACGCCTTCGACGAGCCGGTCCTGCTGCGCATCGCGCTGGAGCTGCACCTCAAGCGCGCACTGGTGGGCGGCATCGACAAGGTCTACGAGATCGGCAAGACCTTCCGCAACGAGGGCGTCGACAACACGCACAACCCCGAGTTCCTGATGCTGGAGGCGTACGAGGCCTACGGCTCCTACGACACGATGGCCGAGCTCGTCCAGGCCCTCGTCGTCGACGCCGCCCGCGCCGTCGGCAAGACCGTCGTGCCCGCGCGCGACGGCGGCACGATCGACCTCGAAGCCCCCTGGCGCCGCGCCACGATCCACGAGCTGGTGCGCGAGGCCACCGGTGCCGCGGTCGACGTCGACACCCCCGAAGCGCAACTGCGCGAGGTCGCCCGCGACCACGACGTCGCGCTGCAGGACGGCTGGGGTGCCGGCGAGATCGTCCTCGAACTGTTCGAGAAGCTGGTCGAACACACCCTGATCCAGCCGACCTTCGTGTGTGACTACCCCGAGGCCGTCCGCCCGCTGGCCAAGAAGCACCGCACCACACCCGGCCTGGTCGAGGCGTGGGACCTCATCATCAACGGCGTCGAACTGGCCCCGGCCTACTCCGAGCTGAACGACCCGGTCATCCAGCGCGACCGCCTCGAGGAGCAGGCCCGCCTCGCCGCCGCCGGCGACCCCGAGGCGATGGACGTCGACGAGGACTTCCTGCGCGCACTCGAGTTCGGCATGCCGCCGGCCGGTGGCATCGGCGTGGGCGTCGACCGACTCGTCATGCTGCTGCAGGGCATCGGCATCCGCGAGGCGATCCTCTTCCCGGTGCAACGCAGGGAGTAGGTAGTCCGCCACCGCGCGATCGGCCCTCGGCGTGTCCGCACAAGTGAGGACCGAAGAGCTGACGAGACCGTGAAGCCCGGCGATAGCGTTCGGTCATCCGCGCGAAAGGACGCCGAATGACTAACGCCCTGACCTCCCGCCGCTACGTCAGCGTGCTGCTGGCCCTGTGCTTGGCCATGGCTGCACTCGTCGCCACGGCCGGCACGGCCGAGGCCCGCAAGGGCGCCGTCATCTCGGGACCGAAATGGTCCAGGGCCGCGATTGACGTGACCACGAAGGGCCGAGCGGTCACGTTCCGGGTGAACATCAAGGATCCGAACCTGACCCGGTCGGCCTACGCGGTGGCCGAGACTCGCAAGGGTGCATATCGGCATCTCTATCTTTCCTTGGTCAGCGGATCGAACCGGGCCGGTCGTTGGGAGGCCGAGGGGTGGTTCTCTGCGGCTGATCGGGGTGCGTGGCGGATCACCGCCATTTCGACCACGGACTTCGACGGGTACACCTACGTCAAGCGCAGCAAGGGTTCACTGGCCAAGGCGCTGAAGGTCAAGGCGGGCAAAGCGTCTCGCCTGTCGATCTCAGCTCCGAAGGCGAGGGTCGCCGGCGACAAATTCGCCGCCACGCTCAAACTGCGTCGCGCCGGCCACCCGATCAAGAAGGCTCGTGTCAAGATCTCGATCTACAACGCAGCCACCAACAAGTCCAAGAATCTGGTCAGGCGAACGAACAAGCGGGGCGTCGTCACGCTCCGATTGACCATGCCTCCCGGCAGCACATCGATCTCTGCCAGCTATGCGGGCCGGGCACGGGTCACCCAGCCGAGTTCTGCGTGGCGACAGGTGGAGCGGACCTTCTACGGGACCCGACTGGGCTGGGTGGTCAAGCCGACCAGTGTGGCGCCTGATGACGGCACCGCCAAGACGGTTTCGGTGAAGTTGACCGACGCCAAGGGCAGGCCCCTCGCCGGCCGCGCGATCGTCTTCAACTGGTGGACCTACGACTATGAGGATTTTGACGAGTACGTGACCGTGCGGACCGGCAAGGACGGTGTCGCGCGGAGCAGCCGCCAGGTACCGCTGGGCGAGACGAGGGTCGCAGCATCGTTTGGTGGCGACAGGTCGTACACGAGCGGTTACCTGGGCTCAGAAGTGTTCTACAGGCCGTGGTGAGTCGGCCCTGCCGCGGTATCTCGGGGATCAGCGGCAGGGAGTGAGCTACTTCCGCACGGCGGAACCGGCGGTCGTACGCCGCCGCTGATGCACGCCGGATCCGTAGGGCTCCGGGGCTGAGCTGCCGTCCGGCGGCAGGCGACGAACGTCAAGGCAAAGCCGATCGGGGGATCGGCTTTGCCGATGGCCGCAAACGTGAGATGCGGGCATTCGCGCCGGTCGCGGCATGGAGAGTGGCTGCTCGTCGGGTCACGGTGATCCGGCCGCAGACCAGGAGGTGACTCCATGATCGAGCTCGAGCAGCTGACCAAGGTGTATCCCGCGAGTTCAGGTGACGTGACGGTGCTCGACCGGCTCGACCTTGTCGTGCCGACGGGTGAGATCGCGGCCGTCGTCGGACCCAGCGGCGCCGGCAAGAGCACGCTCGCCCAGTGCATCAGTCTGCTCGAGCACCCGACCTCGGGCCGCGTCGTCGTCAACGGCGAACAGCTCTCCCAGCTCACCGCACGCAACCTGAGGATCGCCCGCCGTCGCATCGGCACGATCTTCCAGTCCGACGGCCTGTTGTCGCGTCGGACCGCAGCTCAGAACGTCGCGCTTCCGCTGGAGTACCGCGGCGTGGAGCCCAAGGCGATCCGGCGACGAGTCGCCGAGCTCCTCGAGCGCGTCGGCTTGGCGGACAAGGCGCATGACCATCCCCACCAGCTCTCCGGAGGCCAACGTCAACGGGTCGGCATCGCCCGGGCACTGGCGCTCAAGCCCTCGGTACTGCTGGCCGACGAGGCCACGTCGGGTTTGGATCCCGACTCGACGGCCTCGATCATCAGCCTGCTGAAGGAACTGCGCGACGAACTGGACCTCTCGATCCTCTTCATCACCCACGAGATGGACACCGTCCTGCGCATCGCCGACTCGGCCGCTCGTCTCGACCACGGCCGCGTGGTCGAGTCCGGTCGCGTGCTCGACCTGCTGAGGAACGTCGACTCGCCACTCGGTGCCGCCTTGCTGCCCTGGAAGGCACTCGACGCCACACCTCAGGCATGGCGCCTGGCCTATACGCGACCGGACGTGCCTGCCGACTGGCTCGAACGACTCGGTCGACGCACCACCGGGGCGGTCCACCTGCTCGGTGCTGCCGTCGAGACGATCGACGGACAGCCCGTCGGCCATGTCACGGCGGGGATCCACGGGATCGGCGATCGCGAGTTCACGGAACTGGTGGGAGAGTTCGGCATCGCCGCGCGTCCGCTCAGCGGCTCGCTGCCCGAGGCGGTGCCCGCATGAACGTTCCCGCCGCCGACATCCCGGCACTGGTCTTTCCCGCCCTGCTCCAGACGCTGGCCATGGTCGGGATCACGATGGTCATCGTCGTGCTGGTGGGCGTCCCGCTCGGAGTCCTGGTCCACAATCTCGCATCGGAGGGCCTGTTCCCGAATCCGGTCCTGCACACGGTGCTCGGCTGGATCGTGAGTATCGGGCGATCACTCCCGTTCCTGATCCTGATGGCCGCGATCATCCCGTTCACCCGGTTCATCACCGGGACGAACATCGGCATCAAGGCGGCCGTGGTGCCGATGTCACTCGCGGGGATCGCGTTCTTCACCCGGATCGTGGAGAACTCCATCCGCACGGTCGATCCGGCCCTGATCCGGGTCGCGAAGTCCGCTGGCGCCTCGGACCTGCAGGTGATTCGCACCGTGCAACTCAGTGAGGCACTGCCGGCCATCTTCGGCGGCCTGACCATCAACGTCATCTCGATGATCGAGTATTCGGCGATCGCCGGGACGATCGGTGCCGGCGGCATCGGCTACGTGGCCGTCACGTACGGCTACGCCCGGTTCGACCAGCGCGTCATGGTCGTCACGATCGTCATCCTCGTCGTCACCGTCGCGATCGTCCAGTTGGTCGGCGACCTGCTGGTCAAGCTGGCGACGCCCCATGCTCGCCACCCCAGACGTGGCAGACGGCGGCCGCGGTCCGTCGTGCCAACGCAGTGAATCGCACCCATCACACAGGAGAAGAAACCTCATGTCCCTCGAAGAGAACACGCTCGATGAGTTCGAGCTCAAGCAGCGCAGGAAGTGGCCATGGCTCGTCGGCGGTGCCGTCGTCCTGGTCGCCGTCGCCGGCTTCGCCGTCAACCGCGCCGGAGCCGACGACAAGACCCCCAACGAGATCGACGGAGCCCCGCTGATCGTCGCCACCCACGAAAGCAACACCCGTGAGCTCAAACTCATCGACTTCGTGGCCAAGGAAGTCGCTCCGAAGTACGGGATCACGGTCGAGTTCAAGGGCCTGGCCGACTCCAACACGATCAACCGGGCCGTCAACGACGGTGAAGTCGCCGGCACGATCTACCAGCACAAGCTCTGGCTCGGGCAGGTACTGGAGGCGAACCCCGACTTCCAGGAGACGGCCGCGACGCCGGTCTTCCGCTGGGGGTTCAGCCTGTGGTCTGACAAGCACTCGTCGGTTGACCAGATTCCGGACGGCGGCAAGGTTTCGCTCTACAACGACCCCGCGAATGAGGCCCAGGGACTGTGGCTGCTCGAGACCGCCGGATTGATCAAGCTCGATCCTTCGATCGACAAGTGGAAGGCGACGCAGAAAGACATCGTCGACAACCCGAAGAACCTGACGTTCGTGCTGCTCGACTTCAGCGCTCAGTCTCGGTCGCTGGCAGACCTTGATGCTGCGGTCGGTTACACCGAGTACTACACGTCGGCCAAGATCCCGGCCGAGTACCAGATCTTCGATCCGCCGGCCCCTGACGAGTTCGCCAGCCAGCTGACCGTCGGCACCCGATGGATCGACGAGCCCAATATCCAGAACCTGATCAAGGCCTTCAAGGACCCGGCCGTCCAGGAGTTCCTGCGCACCGATCCCGAGGTCAAGGGGATCTTGAAGCCGTTGTGACTCCGGGTGCCCGGTCCCATCGCGGGACCGGGCACTCCCGGACGCCGTGACACCGATTGATCCAACGATGAGAGGACGACGCGATGGCGTTGACGTTCCACTGGTTCCTGCCCACCAACGGCGACAGTCGCGACGTGGTGGGCGGCGGGCACGGGGTTTCCACGGGCCGGGCCGGCGGGGATCGGCCCGCCGATGTCGCCTACCTCGGCCAGGTGGCCCGAGCCGCCGAGCAACTGGGCTTCGAGGGTGCCCTGACACCGGCAGGTGCCTGGTGTGAGGACGCATGGTTGACCACCGCTCTGCTCAACGGCGTGTCGGACAAGCTCAAGTTCCTCGTGGCGTTTCGTCCCGGGTTGATTGCGCCCACACTCGCGGCACAGATGGCGTCGACATTCCAGAACCTCTCGAACGGCCGCCTGCTGCTCAATGTTGTGGTCGGAGGGGAGAGCCACGAGCAGCGCGCCTACGGGGACTTCCTCGACAAGACCCAGCGCTACGACCGGGCCGAGGAGTTCCTCGAGATCGTGACCCGGCTGTGGGAGGGCGAGGTGGTCGACTTCGAGGGGGAGCACCTGCGGGTCGAACAGGCGCACCTGTCGCGGGTACCCAGCCCTCGCCCGGCGGTCTATTTCGGTGGATCCTCGCCCGAGGCGGGACGTGTCGCTGCCCGGTTCGCCGACGTGTACCTCACCTGGGGAGAGCCACCCGCGGCCGTGGCCGAGAAGGTCGCATGGATCCGGCGGCTGGCTGCCGAGCAGGGCCGCGAGGTCCGCTTCGGAATCCGCCTGCACACGATCACCCGTGACACGTCAGCAGAGGCCTGGGCCGAGGCGACGCGGTTGCTCGACAAGATCGACGACGCGACCATCACCTCGATTCGCTCCGGTCTGCAGCGCAGCGAGTCCGAAGGACAGCGCCGCATGCTCGAGCTCAACGGCGGCAGCCGTGACGACCTCGAAGTCTCGCCCAACTTGTGGGCTGGTGTCGGCCTGGTGCGTGGAGGTGCGGGAACCGCATTGGTGGGAAGCCATACCGAGGTCGCCGACCGCATCGAGGAATACCACCGCATCGGTATCGATGAGTTCGTCCTGTCGGGTTATCCGCACCTGGAGTCCGCGTACTGGTTCGCGGAGGGAGTGCTCCCCGTGCTGGCCGAACGCGGGCTGTGGAGCGTGCCGTCGAGTGACCCGCGGTCTGCCCCGGCAGTCCCGTTCGGCGTTTCGATCTGAGCCCGTGCGGGCTCGAGCTCCACCGCTCGATCAAGGCAGCCTTCGACCCGCATCACCTTCTCAATCCGGGCAAGGCGTTCTGACGTGAAGGCACCCTCGACGACCGTGCCCGCCGCTCCCGCGACGGGGCAGGTGCTTCAGCGCGCGTTCCGTGGGGCCATGGGCAGCGTGGCCGCTGCCGTGTCCGTCGTGACGACGCTCGTCGATGGGGACCCGCGCGGTGCCACGGTCAGTGCATTCATGTCGCTGTCCATGGACCCGCCGATGATCGTGGTGTCGTTGGAGCGCAGCTCGCGGCTGTTGGCGGGACTGGAGGCTGGCAGTCCGGTGGGGCTCAACGTCCTTGCTGCCCACCAGGACCAGATCGCGCTGCGATTCGCCAGCAGAACCGACGACAAGTTCAGCGGTATCCCGTGGCAACTCGAACAGGGTGCCCCGGCGCTGCGGGACCGGCATGTGTGGGTGTCGGGCCGTGTCGCCCGCCTGGTCGATGGCGGTGATCATGCCCTGGTCCTCATCGACGTCGTGCGCGCGCAGGCCGGCACGCAGGCGCCGTTGACCTACTGGCAGCGGACTTTCGGTACCCATCAGGTTTTCTAGACAACCCTTGGTCATTGTGTGCGACCGCGTGGTCAGTTCTCGATCCGGTCACCGTGCTCGAAAAGGCTGGTAGAACAGCGTGTTCCACGCTTCTCCCCGGCCGAGTTCGTGCTCGGCTGAACAAATAGGTATGAACATATCAGCGTATCACATGTCGATACTCTGCTTTTATGTCATCTTTGCTCACTATTGTCTCGATTGTTTTCAATCGACAGCAGGAGACCACCATGACCGACAGCAGCCGCTTCCGCCTCGGCTTTCTCACCCACGTCGAGGGCGGAGCGGACATCCACCAGTCGTACCGCAACGCCGTCGAGCTCTTCGTGGCCGCCGACGAGCTCGGTTTCGATTCCGGATGGGTCGCCCAGCACAATTTCGGCCCCAACCCCGCTGCTGGACTGCCGTCGCCGTGGACCTTCCTGTCCCACGTTGCGGCGAAGACCAAGCGCATCCACGTGGGAACGGCGGTCACCCTGATCCCGCTGCATGACCCAGTGAAGCTGGCCGAGGATCTGGGTGTTCTGGACTCGCTCACCGGTGGCCGCGTGGAACTGGGAGTCGGGACCGGCGGCGACCAGGTGGCGTACTCGATCTTCGGACGTGACTTCGAGCGGCGTCGTGAACTCACGACCGAGTTCTTCGCGCGAACCCGTAGTGCGCTGCGTGGCGAACCCCTCGATGACGACGGCACCGTCCTCAAGGTCGCCTCACCAGATCTGGCCGATCATCGCTCCTGGCATGCCGTGTTCAGCGAGCACGGCGCCGCCCATGTCGCCGGTGAGCAGGCCAATCTCCTGCTCAACCGTGCCACGTACGGCTACGAAGAACCCACCGACGTGATCCAGCGTGGCTGGGCGGACAACTACCTGAAGAACTGGACCAGTTCCCAGCGCGCTCCGCGGATCGGGCTGTCGCGGCTGATCTTCACGGCCAAGGACCGCAAGACGGCGTTGGACCAGATCGGTCCGGCCCTGGTTGACAGCGTCCGGCGTGCGAACGCCGGTCCGCGCTCGTTCGGTCCTGAATCACTCGAGAACGCACTGTTCCGGTATCACGCCCACTACGGATCCCCCGATGAGGTGATCGAGCAGCTGCGGCGCGAGAAGGTGCTGCCCCTGGCGAACGAGCTGTTGTCCCAGTTCAATCCCGGAACCCCCAGCCTTGACGCCTCGATCAAGGCGTTGGAGTTGCTGGCCACCGAGGTGGCTCCGGCTCTCGGCTGGAAGCCGGCGACCGCGGCGGCCACCACCGCCGCTTGAGCGGGACCGATCAGCGTCAGTACGGCACCGACCACACACCAAGGAGCAGCCATGTCCCGTCAGATTCGCCTCAATCTCAACCTCCAGACCGCCGGCCGCCACGACGCGGCCTGGAAGACCATCGACGACACCGAGCACCTGGTCACGGACGTCGAGTACTACGTCAAGATCGCCCAGCACGCCGAAGAGGGTGGTCTCGACGCGATCTTCTTCGCCGATTCCCTCGGCTCCCTGCGCGAGAACTCCGCCCGCCGCCCGTGGCGAGGGCTCGATCCCACGGTCCTGTTGTCGTCCATCGCGCAACGGACCGAGTCGATCGGACTCGTGTCGACCGTGCCGGCGCTCTACGGCCATCCCTTCGTCGCCGCGCGACAGCTCGCGACGCTGGACCACGTCAGCAAGGGGCGAGCCGCGTGGAACATCATCACGAGCCAGAACCCGCCCACCCTGGACGCGCTCGGACTGACCGACACTCTCGATCACGACCACCGCTATGCCAAGGCCGACGAGTTCGTCACGATCGTCACCGAACTGTGGAAGTCCCTGCCGCAGTCGGCGATCGTCGCGGACAAGGATCGCGACGTCTACATCGACGAATCCGCTACGATTCCGGTCGAGCTCAACGGCGAGTACTTCTCGACGAACGCGGTCCTGCCGCTGACCGGCGGATACCGTGACCGGCCGGTGCTGTTCCAGGCCGGCGCCTCGGGTCACAGTCGGTCCTTCGGCGCCAAGTGGGCCGACGCCCTGTTCACCGGTCAGCGCACGAAGGAACTCGCCCGGAAGTTCTCGGCAGACGTCAAGTCTCAGGCCGTCGCCAACGGGCGCGATCCCGACAAGCTCGTCGTGCTGCCCGGCCTGTGGGTCATCGTGGGTGCCACCGAGAAGGAGGCCCAGGAGCGCAAGGACGCACTCGATGCGCTCCTGGACACCGACTGGCTCCTGGACCAGTTGGCCGAGCGGTTGGGTGTGTCCGCCTCGACCCTGGACCTGAATGCCGAACTGCCGTACGCCTCGCTCGCCGAGTCGACCGGGGACACGCTCGTGGCTCGCCACCGTGAGCAGATCGTCACCGAGGCGAAGGACCGAGGCCTGACCGTCCGTCAACTGCTGTTCAACAACCTCACGGGTGGCCACCGCATCCTGCAGGGCACTCCGGAGCAGATCGCCGACAACATCATCGAGTGGGTCGACGAGGGCGCATCTGACGGATTCAACATCAACATCGATGTCCAGCCCGATGGGCTGCAACGCTTCATCGACGGCCCGGTGGCCGAGCTGCAGAAGCGCGGCCGCTTCCGCAGCGAGTACGAGCACGAAACGTTCCGCGAAAACCTCGGCGTGGCGTGAGAAGGGAATCAGATGACTCACGACACCCTGTCCCACACCGACCAGTTCGTCCAGGATTGGCAGCAGTGGCACGACCAGCTCGACGAACGCCGGGCATTGCCGCATGGGTTTCTCGCCTACACGAGCTTCAACGTGTTGTCTGAGCAACCTCAACGATTCGAGGATCTGCCCGGCGAATGGGTCACCGGGCCGGAAGGACCGATCGTCGTCCTGGCCGAGGGCGAAACGCTCGAGGTCGACGGCCGGGCCACCACGGGCGTCCACCACTGGGGCGTGATCGGCGAACGGACCTTCCACCGGGCGTCCTTCGGCGATGCGCTCGTCGAGGTGTCCAAGCGCGGCGGCTACGACATCGTGCGCCCCCTGCACCCGGACCACCCGCTGCGGCTGCAGTTCACCGGAACTCCGGCCTACGCACCCCAGGAACGCTGGGTCATCGCGGCGACCTTCGAGCCCGACGAGGCCGACCTGACGATCCAGGCCGCACTGGCTCCGGTCGTCCACCAGCACGAGTCTCCCGGACGGGTGCGATTCGAGTTCGAGGGTGAGCAGTACGCACTGACGCTGATCAGACGCTCGCCCACGCTGGCCACGGCACTGTTCCGCGACAGCACGAGCGGGGTCACCACGTATGCCGCCAGCCGGACCCTGGCCGTCGAACTGCCCGCTGACGGCAGCACCGACGTGGTGCTCGACTTCAACCGGGCCCAGAACCTGCAGTGTGCCTACACGAACTACTCGCCCTGCCCGCTGGCTCCGCCGGAGAACCACCTGCCCTTCGCCGTCGAAGCCGGCGAGAAGATCCCGCACGAGAAGAGCCATGCCCATGACTGACACCATCGACCACGAGGTTGCCGGCGGCCGTGAGATCACCACAGTCCACTATCCGAAGGGGACGCCGCCCCAGGACGTCGACGTCCTGGTCGTGGGTTCGGGGCCGGTCGGGCTCGCAGCCGCGGTGGAATTGAGCGGGCGTGGAGTCAGCGTGGCGGTTGTCGACCAAGCCGGGCAGGCGTTGTTGGGACGAGCCGGCGCCATCGGCCACTCGGCGCGAACTGTCGAGCACTTCCGCCGCTGGGGCGTCCTGCAGCAGATTCGCCAGAACTGGGGCTTCCCGCCCGAGTGGAACCGCGGCGTGCGCATCGTGACCTCGCTCGTCGGGCATGAACTGGTGCCGCACAAGCGCGACGGCTTTCTCGAATCGCGCAACGGCCGATTCTCCTTGTCGCCGCCCATCCGCCGTTCTCAGTCGCTGCTGCAGTCGGTGTTCCTCGAACTGCTGGGCACCCGCGGGGTCAGCGTGGTCGGTGGCTGGCGGGCCGAATCGTTGGCCGACGACGACGATGGCGTCACGACCGGTGTCGTCGAGGTGGCGACGGGCCGTCGAGTCCAGATCCGGTCTCGGTATGTGATCGGCGCCGACGGGTCCCAGAGTACAGTCCGTCAACTCGCCGGCATCGAACGTGAAGGCAAGTACGCCGACGAGAAGTACTACCGCCTTGTCGTGCGCACCACGCAGGATGTCTCCGACGTGATCGGCGCGGCGCCGAGTGGTCAGAACTACGTGTACAACCAGAAGTCGACGGCGTTCCTCACCGCGATCAGCGCCACGACCTGGCGGGTCACGACCGAGCCTTATCCGCTCGACGCGGAACCGAGCGAGGACGAACTGCTGGCCAACGCTCGCGCCGACTTCGGGTTCGACATCGACCTGGAGCTGGTGGTCGGCACGCCATTTCACAAGGCCAGCCGACTGGCGAACACCTTCCGGAAGGGGCGCGTCCTGCTGGCCGGCGACGCCGCGCACGTCAGGACTCCCGGCGGCAACCTCGGCGAAGGTTTCGGCGACGTCGCCAATCTCGGGTGGAAGCTGGCGGCGGTCGTCAAGGGACATGGCGCCGATGGACTACTCGACTCGTACGACCAGGAACGCCGTCGTCACAACTGGCGCATCGCCGAGACCGCATTGGCCCGCGCGAACCGCGAGAGGGACGTGGTGAGGCAGGTGCGCGAGATCGGCGTCCCCGATGACGGCGATGACAGTGCCGAGGCCAGCGAGCGCCGCGATCGGATCGGCGCCCTGCTCGCCAACCGGTGGGGCGGACGAGGAGGCGGCACGACGTTCGACGAGCGCTACGACGCGTCGGCGGTGATTTGGTACGAGCCGGACCAGTTGGCGACCGAGGAGCCGTGGGATCCCGGGAGGTACGAGCTCGACCCGCGGCCCGGGCACCGATCGCCCGACGGCTATCTCGACCCGTTCGGCGACACCCTGTTCGACCGGATCGATGGGAACTTCGCGCTCTTGGTCTTCATCCCTGACAGGACGATCGAGCGGTCCTTCTCGGAGGCGGCACGTCGTCGCGGCATCCCCTTCGTCGCACTGCATCTGGACGACCCGGAAGCGACCGAGATCTACGACAGCCCGTATGTGCTGGTGCGTCCGGACCAGCACGTTGCCTGGCGCGGCGGTTCGCTCCCCGCAGGTGACGCCGACGCGGTGTTCGATCGCGTCCTCGGCTTCAGCCCTGTTGCGGCTGTCGGCGCGGTGAGCGTTCCGGGCTTCGACACCCCGGCACCGGTATGAGCAAAGTCCCGCGCGGTCCACGCGGCTTGTATCAAGCTGGGGTGAGACAATCCGGGCGTCTCGAAATCCGCGCCGGTGCCTCGTCAGGCGCTCCACCGTTGATCTAGTCTTTCACCACTCGCGTATTCCACGGTTGCTATGCTGGCCGAACAAAAGCGCGGAACCACAAGAGTGTGTACCGCGAGCCAAGCTGGCTGAGGACAAAGACTGGTCGCTGGACGGTCTGGAACTGGAATGGGTGGCGATGAGGACCCTCGAGGAGTCGGCTCGTACAGCGTCGGCGCAGTGGCTTGTTGACCGTCTCGATGGCCACAGCGCGCGTGAGATCGGTGACGGTATCGAGAAGCTGATCCGGACGAAGGAACTGGCGGGCGGTCAGCAACTACCGACGATCCGCGAGATCGCCAAGGCCGCCGACGTGAGTCCGGGCACGGTGCTGATCGCCTGGAACCACCTGCGTGAAGCTGGGCTGATCAACACGCACCGCCGTGGCGGCACGATCGTCGTCGATTCGCGAGGCACCGCGCGGACACCTGCCGCATTGCCGGCGTGGTCGACCATCGACTTCCTGCAGTGTGCACCGGACGTCGCCCTCCAGCCGGATCTTCGCGAGGCGCTGCTGGACAGCCTCAGCGATGTCAGTCTCAACGTCTTCGGACGCGAGTACATGACCGAACGGCTCCGCTCGGCCGTCGAACCGACGTGGCCATTTGCTGCCCAGTCCTGGACGACCGCAGGCGGAGGGACCGAGGCGCTGCTGCTGGCTGTGGCTGCTGCCGCCGAGCCTGGCTCGAGCGTGGCTGTCGACGAGCCGGCCAGCCCTGGCCTACTCGACACGTTGCGAGACCTGTCGCTGACACCGATCGGTGTCGCGGCGGACGACAAGGGTCCGTGCCCGGAGTCGCTGGCCGCTGCCATCGGGGCCGGTGCGGTGGCATTCGTCTTCCAGCCGGGCGCTGAGTTCGCCATGAACCACCAGGTGTCGCAGGAACGCGCGGACGAACTCGCAGCCGTCATCGCCGATTCCGATCAGCCCGTGTGGGTCATCGAGGACGACGCGATCGGGCCCCTGGCTGTCGAGCAATCGCCGACCATGGGGCATGCGCTGCCGGGCCAGGTTGTCCGTGTACGCAGCTACTGCAAGGCGTATGGCATTGATGTCCGTACGTCGGTGATCGGCGGCAGCCGTGAACTGGTCGAGCGCAGCATCTCGCTGAGAAGTCACGGGGTGGGTTCGAACAGCCGGATCCTGCAGAACACCCTCGCCCACCTGATCAAGAGTCGTGAGGCCGAGGAAGTAGTGATCCGCGCTCGCGAGTCCTACCACCGTCGACGAGATCTCCTGGCCGACGCACTGGCGGCGCGTGGCGTCAAGGCGTGGTCGGGCACCAAGAGTCTCGTCCTGTGGGTGGAAGTCGCCGACGAGACCGATGCGCTCGTGTCCCTGGCTGGTCGGGGCATATCGGTCGCACCCGGCAGCAAGGTGTTCGTGGCCCAACCCAGCCACGCGGTGGTGCGGATCTCACCTCTGCAGTTGCCCGATGACGAGGCTGCCGTGCTGGAGTTCGCGAAGATCGTGACCACGGCTGCTGCGGGCGCGGCGCGCGAATTCTTCGACTGATCCGTTTCCCCACGGGTTTGTAGCTGCAACATTGTCCACAGTGAATAGCATGAAAGTTCGCACAAGAATCTCCCTTGTATAGTTCGGTCTGTCGGATCGATCGTGCTCGACTTGGCCAACGGGCAGCACGACGCATGAGCAGGGAGTCGGACACGATGACTGGACTGGGACAGGGCACCTCGGCGTTGGCGCGCGTGCTGGCGAGCAACAGTTGGACGCCCCCTGCCGGCGCGCGTGAACGAGGAACGGTGATCATCTTCGGCGGGCGTCAGGAGACAGCGGCCACGTACGAGCGTTTCGGTGCCAGGATTGCTTCCGACGGGTACCGGGTGCTTCTGGCAGCCGGGGATGACGGCATCGAGTTGATCGAGGCAGTCCGTCTCGACGAACTGCCTCAGCCCTTGGTTCTGCTGGGCTCGGACACCGGTGCCGTGCAGGCTGTCGATGCCTGGCATCAATGGCGAGAACACGTTGCGGGAGTGGTCCTGGGTGGTTACCCCGCCCCTGATCTCAGCGCACCCGGCGACGGTGACCAGCAGGTGGCCGAGCGTACGAGCTGCCCCCTGCACCGCAGGGTCCTGCTCGGGTCGTTCGACCCGAGTTCCTACGCGCTGCCATTGTCGTCCGACGCGGTCGTCAGGTCAGCGAGTGAGCTGCAGGTGCCCGCGCTGGTCATCCACGGCGAGCACGACAGCATCAGTCCGGTGAGTTACGTGCGTGACTTCTATTCGGCTTTGCCCGAAGCGCGCGCCTGGATCGTGCAGCAGGGCAAGCATGACGTGTTCAACGACGCCACCCACCGCTCGGTTGCGGCCGTGGTCGTGCAGTTCCTGGAGCAGCTCCGCGCTGGCTGGGACCTGGGTCCGACACTGCGGCCGCTGTCGTCCATCACCTGAGACACGACCTGACGGAGCACGTCACCTCCTATTGTCCAATGACACAAATAGATTTGTCATTGAACGGACTGGACATAGTTCCGGCCTGGAGAGGAGAGTGCGGACATGGTTGCGCACAACGAGATCAACCGGGGTCATCGGCAGGTCGACGCCGTGGTGTATCCGCAGGCAGATCCGCCGGCACACGTCGAGGTCCTCGTGGTCGGGGCAGGTCCGTCGGGCCTGGGAACGGCCCTGGACCTGAACCGTCACGGCGTCGCAGTCGCCGTTGTCGAGGCGAATTCCGAGCACGGCCTGCCCCGCGCAGGGGCGTTCGGGCACTCGGCGCGGGTGGTGGAGCTGTTCGAGAAGTGGGGCGTGGCCGGGAAGGTGCGCCGCAATTGGACCTTCCCACCGGAGTGGAATCTCGGCCATCGGGTCGTCACGTCGCTCAACGGCCATGTGCTGAACGAACTTCCGCGTCGGTTCAGCAACCGTCATGGCGGTGAGTTCTCATTCGTGAACTCGATCCGGCGCCCGCAGACGGCTCTGCAACAGGCGTTTCTCGAGCAACTGGACATCCTGCAGGTCCCGGTGGCCGGCCGTTGGAAGGTGACCCGCCTGGAGCAGGATGCCGAGGGCGTCACCGTCGCGATCGAACACGTCGGATCGGGCGAGCAACGGACGGTACGCGCGTCCTACGTGGTGGGTGCGGACGGGGCTCGCAGCACGGCCCGGCAGCTGTCCGGGAT
This sequence comes from uncultured Aeromicrobium sp., assembly GCA_964473845.1. Lineage (GTDB taxonomy): Bacteria > Actinomycetota > Actinomycetes > Propionibacteriales > Nocardioidaceae > Aeromicrobium. The sequence continues at coordinate 18,537 of CAYYQO010000009.1, read as the reverse complement.
CGAGCGTGAAGGCGAGTACGCAACCGAGCGCCACTTCCGTTTCGTGGTCCGGACCTCGGGTGAGTACCGCGGCGGCCAGCCGTTTCCCAGCGGAACGAACATCGTGGTGAACGCCGAGCACGCAGGCCATCTCGCCGCCCTCAGCGAAACGGATTGGCGCGTGTACGCGGGTCCGTACCCGATCGATGCTCCGCCCTCGACCGACGAGCTGCTCGAACTTGCGAGGTCGGCGTTCGGTGGTGACGTCGAGCTCGAGCTGGTCGATGTCACGTCCTACTTCAAGAGCACACGGATCGCGGAGTCCTTCCGCAAGGACCGGGTGTTCCTGGTCGGTGATGCTGCGCACGTACGCACGCCCGGCGGCAACTTGGGGGAGGGTTTCGGCGACGTCGCCAACCTGGGCTGGAAGCTCGCGGCCGTGCTTCGCGGCCAGGGCGGGGATGTCTTGCTCGACTCGTACGACCAGGAGCGCCGTCCGCACAACTGGCGCGTGGCCCGGCACGCACGGGACCGAGCCGACATCTCCGAGCGCAACGTCGCGGATGCGCGGGCACTGGGCTTCCCGGCTGACGGCGATCACTCGCAGGAGGCGACGCGCAGGCGTCAGCAGATCGCCGAGTTGTTGCGCCGAGATGTCCGGCCGAACTGGGGGGTGCAGTTCGATGAGCGCTACGACACTTCGTCGGTCCTGTGGTACGACGAAGGGCAGCTCGAGACCGAGACACCGTGGAATCCGGCCGTCTACGTTCCCGATGGCAAGCCCGGTCATCGTGCCCCGAACGGAACGATCGACCCGTTCGGAGGAACGCTGTACGACCGGATCGGTTCGCACGTCGCGTTGCTCGTCCTGACCGAAGATCCGTCGGCGGTGTCCCTGTTCGAGCAGGCAGCCCACGAGCGTGGCATCGACCTTGAGGTGATCTACCTGCGTGACGGCGAGGCGCAGGAGCTCTACGGTGCACCGTTCGCCCTGATCCGCCCCGACACGCATGTGGCGTGGCGCGGCGACGCGCGGGCACTCGACGCCGGAGCGGTCCTGGATCGCGTGTACGGCCGCCAGTCCGTTGCAGATGAGGTCAGCTCCGACGGCTTGGTCGGCGCCTCCGTCTGACCCGATCGCGTCCCGGCCGAGACGTCCCTGAGGGTGGCACCGCAGCCGCGATGCCACCCTCAGCCATGCCGGTGATCGCCAGGTTGAGCGGACACGTATGTAGTTGATCAGAAAATGTACAGCTCAATAATGATCAAACAATGTTCCGCCTGAATGGCTGAAATGGTAGTCCAAAACCGATGCTCAGGGTGCCGTTGTCCGGAATCAGTCCTGTATCAACTGTGGCAAAAGAGAATATCGGTGTATCACAGAATGGACAATCGAAAAACGTGTCCACTCAAGCAGTACCTTGCTTTGCACGAGATCACGAAAGGCGCACGGTGCGCACGCGGTGCAGGTCGGCCGGCCCGGATCTGGTGGCCGGATAACTCTCAGCGAGATCGCAGAAAGCAAAGGAAACGCAAATGAACGAAGTACGTGTGGTGAGGCGGTCAGCGCCGCGGCTGCTGCTGGGCGTGGTCCTCGCGATCGCGCTGGTTCTGTCAGCATGCTCCGGCGGAGGCGGCAAGGAGGATTCCGAGAAGCCGGCCGTCCTCAAGTGGGCCGCGGATCTCCCGGCCCACTGGGATCCGGTCGTCGGGGGTAGCGGGTTCAGCTTCAACCTGACGTCCCTGGTCTATGCATCGCTGACCGAGATCGACGAGAACGGTGACGCGGTTCCGGGTCTGGCCGAGTCCTGGGACTACAACAAGGCCGGGGACGCCGTGACGTTCCACCTCCGCGAGGGCTTGACGTTCACTGACGGCGAGCCGATCAACGCCGAGGCCGTCAAGCTGTACATCGAGCGGGCCAAGACTCAGGAGAATTCCGCGCTGCACGGCGACCTGACGTCGATCGATTCGGTGACGGCCGACAGCGACCTCGACGTCACGATTCACCTGAATCAGGTCGATCACCAGATTCCGCTGCTGCTGGGCCGACGCGTCGCTCAGATCACGAGCCCGAAGGCGGCAGAGGATCCGGAGAAGCTCGATCAGGCCCCCGTCGGCGCGGGTCCGTTCAAGGTGACCGAGTTCGTCCCCGAGTCGCATGTCCACCTGGAGAAGAACCCGGACTACTGGAACGCCGACCGCATCTTCATCGACCGGGTCGAACTGGTCGCGACCCCCGAACCGGCCCAACTGGTTCCGGGCATCGAGACCGGCGTCTACGACTTCGCCTACGGACTCAAGCCGGCGCAGGTCGAGGTGGCCGAGAAGGCAGGTCTGAAGGTCAACCAGCATCCCGTCTACGCGGCACAGAACTTGAGCATCAACGTGAACAAGAAGCCGTTCACCGATGCGAAGGTCGTCGAGGCGATCCGGCACGCCATCAATCGCCAGGAGTTCATCGACAAGGTGATCCTCGGTCACGGCTACGTCACCGACCAGGTCTTCCCGCCTGGCCACTTCGCCTATGACCCGGAGTCGAAGGACCTCTACCCGTACGACCCCGCGAAGGCGCGCAAGATCCTCAAGGACGCCGGGTACGAGGAGAACGATCCGCGGCTCGAGATCGAGTTCGTGGTCAGCTCGGACGACCCGAAGAACGAACTCCTCCAGGCGCAACTGGCCGAGATTGGGATCAAGACGAAGTTGAAGGTGTCCCCGGACTGGGCGACTCCCTTCTTCGCCAAGGACTTCACGCTCTCGACCTATGGCACGACCGGTCGTGAGTCGCCCGTCCAGACGCTCACGGCGCACTTCGGTCCCGACGGACCGTTGAATCTGTCGAGCCCATACCAGCCCGAAGGCTTCGCGGCAGCGGTCAAGCTCGCTCGTGAGACGCCCCTGGATTCGCCTGATTACAAGAGGAACCTTCAATTGGCGAACCGCGCCGGCAACGCGAGCAACGCGCTGGTGTTCCTCTACGGGTCGCCGACGATCGTCACCAGCTCGCAGAAGGTGTCGGACCTTCTGCAGATCCCCGGTCAGATCCATCTGACCGACGTGAAGATCACGCAGTGATCTGACCGCGACTGACAGGCACCTGGTGACACGGGAAAGGAGAGAAGAGATGGCAACAGCAACCGTGGATCGCGTCGGCCCGAGCGCCGGAAGGGCAGTCGACGCACTGCGCCGGCGAGCAGCTTCCGCACGGTGGACAGCCTCGTTCGTGCTCCAGTCGATCATCGTCTTCGCAACGGTGTTTCTCTTCGGAACCTTCATCACCTTCGCGCTGCAGGGACTCAGCGGTCTGAGTCCCGCGCATCTCCAACTGGCCGAGTCGGCCACTCCCGAGCAGGTGGCGGCACTGGAACACCAGTGGGGTCTTGACCGCCCGTTCGCCGTCCAGTACGTGGACTGGTTCGCGGGGATCCTTCGGGGGGACCTGGGAACCAGTTGGTATAACGGGGCCGACATCGCGGACCTGTTGGCGTCGCGAGCAGTGATCAGCCTGTCAGTCGCGGGCCTCGCGCTCGTCATCGGTGTCGTCCTGGGTTTCGTGCTGGGCGCGCTTGCGGCGAAGTTCCAGACGACCTGGATCGATCGTTCGATCACCGCGTTCACCACCTTCATCTCCGTGATGCCCGCGTTCGTGGTGGGCATCGGGCTGGTGGCCGTGTTCGCGGTGTGGCTGGGCTGGTTCCCCTCTGCGGGGTACATTCCGATCGCCACGGGTGGAGTGAACCAGTGGCTGCTTCACCTGTGGCTTCCTGCCATCGCGCTCAGCTTCGACACGGTGGCCGACATCGCTCGCCAGCTTCGCGTCGGCCTGATCCAGGCCAACCGCGAGAATTACGTCACCGGTGCCCTCGTCCGCGGGTTGAGCCGCCGGCGCATCTTCTGGGTGCACGTTCTGCGGAACGGGAGTGGCCCGGCCCTGACCATCCTGGGCATGAAGTTCCCGAGTCTGCTCGGTGGAGCCGTCGTGGTCGAGGCGATCTTCGGCCTGGCGGGATACGGCAAGTTCGCTGCCGACTCCGCGAGTCGCGGCGATGTTCCCGCCGTCCAGGGGGTCTTGGTCGTGGCCATCGTCCTGGTCGTCAGCTTCAACCTGCTCGTCAACTTCCTGCTCGTGCGATTGAGCCCGGCCTCGGCGAGAGGGATCTGACATGGTCAAGCGTGTACTCAGCCTGCCCACCGGCAAGGTGGCAGTGGTCTTCCTCGGCATCATCGCCTTCCTGGCCGTGTTCGGTCCGGTCCTGGCGCCCTTCGATCCACTCAAGGGCACGGACTCCGCACTCGCGGGACCTTCGGGGACGTACTGGCTGGGCACCGACTATCTGGGGCGTGACGTACTCAGTCGGATCCTGGCCGGAGCACGGCTCTCGGTGCTCGGGGCGGTCCAGGTCGCACTCATCGCGCTGGTGGTGGGAGCAGTGCCGGGAATCTTGTCGGTCTACTTCGGCCGTGCCTTCGAATGGTTGACGCTCAGGCTGGTCGACACGCTCATCGCGCTGCCTTTCCTGGTCTTCGCCGTGGCGGTGACCGCGCTGCTGGGCAACGGCATCCCCCAGGCGATGTTCACCGTCGGCGTCATGGTGTCGCCGGTGTTCTACCGCGTGGCCAGGGCGGCAACTCTTTCGGTGGCTCGCTCCCAGTACGTCGAGGCCGCCGTACTCAGTGGTGCCTCCATCGGATGGGTCGTGCGCAAACACGTGTGGGCGAAGGTGCTGCCACCCATCGCGGTCGCGCTCGCCAACACGATGGGCACCGGTTTCGTGGTCGTCTCGAGCCTGACCTTCCTGGGAATCGGCGTACAGCCACCGACACCGACCTGGGGCGGCGTGTTGGCGTCCGACCTCGGGTATCTGGCCTACCGGCCCTACGCCCCCTTCTTCACGATCGTCCTCATCATGCTCACCGTCTGGGCGTTCAACCTGCTGGCCGACGTGATTCGAGACGTGGCTGGTGAGTCGGGGCGTGCCTTGCTCGCACAGCAGGAACACAAGAGAAATCAACCGGCGGCCAGCCCGGAGCTGGACCCTGTGGAAGGAGCGAAGTCATGACCGAGACCCTGACATCACCGACGACCCGGAGGCTGTCCGCCGCTGGTGAAAAGCCGCTCCTGCGGCTCGATGACGTGCGCATCCGCAACCAGTACACGGGTGAGGAGGTGGTGAAAGGGGTGAGCTTCACCCTCCGGCGAGGACACGTCGTCGGGATCGTCGGAGAGTCCGGCAGCGGGAAGACCTTGACGTGCCGGGCGATCCTGGGACTGCTGCCGCGTGTGTTCAACGTGTCGCACGGCACGATCGACCTCCTCGGCAACGATGCCACGGCCCTGTCGGAGAAGCAGTGGAACACCTTGCGTGGGACCTCGATCACGGCGGTGTTCCAAGACCCGGGCTCGTACCTGAATCCGTCGATTAAGGTCGGCCGTCAGATCGCGGAGGTGATCCGGGTCAAGCGGCAGGTCGGCCGCCGTGAAGCCAAGGCGGCGGCGTTGGCGCTGCTGGCGGACGTGCGCCTGCGTGATCCGCACCTGGTGTACAACCAGTACCCGCACGAACTCTCCGGTGGCATGCTGCAGCGGGTACTGATCGCTGCGGCGATCTCGCTCGATCCCGAGGTGCTGATCGCCGACGAAGTGACCACGGCCTTGGACGTCACGATCCAGGCGGAAATCCTGGACCTGCTCGTCGACCTCACGGAAAGCAACGGGTTATCACTGATCGTCGTGTCGCACGACCTCGCTGTCGTGGCGCAACTGTGCGACGAGGTCCTGGTGCTGCGTGACGGAGCCGTTGTCGAACAGGGCGGGACCGATCAGGTGCTGTTCTCGCCGACCCATGACTACACCAAGTTGTTGATCGGCGAGCACAGTCTCTACGGGCTGGACCGGTTCCTCGCCGACGACTCACCCGTCGGTCCCTCCGGTGCCGGTTCGGCGGGAGGCCTCCTGGCCGAGAAGGTGCGCCATGCCGGATGACCAGGTGCTGATCGATGTGGACGGCGTCTGCGTTCACTACGGGAACAGGCTGAACCGCAAGCAGATTCTGTTCGACGCGACGTTCGACGTGAAGCGGGGCGAGTCGATCGGCGTCATTGGTGAGACGGGTTCGGGCAAGTCGACCCTGGCCCGGGCCATCGTCGGCCTGGCTCCGCTCAGTGCCGGGACCATCTCCGTCGATTCGCAGGAGGTCAGCTCGTTCTCCGCGCGGCAGTGGCGAAACTTCCGCAAGCGTGGGGTCGCGCAGTACGTCTTCCAGGACCCATTGCGGAGCCTCGACCCGGACATCACCATCGGTGAGTCCCTGGCGGAACCGCTCCTCCTGCAAGGACGACTCAACCGCGAGGAGATCCGGGAGCGGATCGAGGCCGGACTGACAGAAGTCCGCTTGGATACGGACCTGTCCGGTCGGTTTCCGGGTGAGTTGTCCGGCGGGCAGCGTCAGCGGGTCCTCGTGGCGAGGGCCCTCGTGACGCACCCGGACGTGCTGCTGCTCGACGAGCCTGTCAGCGCACTCGATTCGGCCAACCGAGTCCAGGTGCTGGAGATCCTCAACGGGTTGCGCGAAGCCGGCCGGACCTTGCTGTTCATCTCTCATGACCTCGGCTCGGTGGCCGGAGTGACGGATCGGGTGCTCGTCCTCTATCAGGGGCGGGTTGTCGAGTTCGGGCCCACCGCGGACATCGTCAACCGGCCTCGACATCCCTATACGCGATTGCTCGTCGGCTCGGCTCCGACGCTGAGGACGGGTTCCATCGACAAGGCAAGACGGGACGAGTTGCGTCAGCTTCTCGAAGCCCACTGATCAGCACGATTCCAACGAGAGGACGTCACCATGAGCACGACGCGCAAGCTTCACTTCGGCCTTCGGGTCTATGGGGTGGGAGGGCCCGGTCAGAACAGTCTGTGGAAGGACCCGCGGATCCCGACGAACGCCAGCATCGACATCAACTGGTACATCGAGCGGGCCAAGCAGGCAGAGGCGGCCTTGTTCGATGCCCTGTTCATCGTCGACAGCCAGTTCATCACCTCGTCCTACCCGTCGCACTACCTGAACCGGCTCGAGCCGCTGACCCTGCTGTCCGCGGTCGCCACACACACCACGAACCTCGGTCTGGTCGGTACCGCGAGCAGTACCTACAACTCCCCGTTCAACCTCGCCCGGCGATTCGCTTCGCTCGACCAGATCAGCAACGGCCGGGCCGGCTGGAACGTCGTCACCAGTTTCGACTCTGGCGCTTCACGGAACTTCGGTTTGGAGGACCACCTCGACTACGCGACCAGGTACGGCCGGGCGCTGGAGTTCGTCAATGTGGTGCGCGGCTTGTGGGACTCCTACGAGGACGATGCGTTCGTGGCCGACGTCGAGAACGATCGGTTCCTCGACCCGGACAAGTTGCACGCGTTGAACCATCGTGGCGAGCACCTGCGGGTCGACGGCCCTCTGAACCTGTCACGGTCCCGGCAGGGTCAGCCGGTCATCTTCCAGGCGGGTGTTTCGGACGAGGGCCGGAACCTCGGTGCTCACATCGCCGAGGGCATCTTCGCTCCGGGTGAGTCGTTCGAGTCCGCCCGGGAGTACTACGGCGACGTCAAGTCGCGGGCAGCGAAGCTCGGCCGCAACCCGGACCACGTCGTGATCCTGCCCGGAGCCGACCCGGTCATCGCGGCCACCGACGAACAGGCCCGACAGTTGGCTCGCGACATCTGGGAGGCCGACAACGACTTCGATCGCAAGCTCGCGTCGCTCGGCCGCGGCTTCGGGGCCTACGACTTCACCCAGCACGACCTGGACGAGCCGTTCCCGGACCTGACCGAACTGGCCCTGCGTGGAGGCAAGCGAAGCATCCGGATCGTCGAGCAGGCCAAGGCGGAGGGCTGGACGATCCGGCAGACCGTCGAGCAGAACAGCCAGTTCAAGCCCTCGCCCTTCATCGGAACTCCCAGGACGGTCGCTGACACGATCCAGAAGTGGTTCGAGGGACGGGCGATCGACGGTCTCAACCTGCGCTTCCGGACGCCCGACGACATCGACACGTTCGCGGGCGATGTCGTCCCGATGTTGCAGCAGCGCGGACTGTTCCGCACCGAGTACGAGTCCGGCACCCTGCGCGGAAACCTGGGCCTGCCGTTCGCCGAGAACCGTTACACCGTGGCCCGGCAGCAGCCGGCCAGCCTGTCGAGTTGAGAGAAGTCGTCGCCATGTCCGAGCAAGAACGCCAGATCAAGTTCGCCCTCGCGCCCACCGGAGTCGGTGGGCCCAGCCAGCACGGCCTGTGGAAGGACCCGCGGATCCCGAAGAACGCCAGCATCGACATCGGCTGGTACATCGACCGGGCCAAGCAGGCCGAGGCGGCGCTGTTCGATGCGTTCTTCATCGTCGACAGCCAGTTCATCGACGAGACCTACCCGCCGCACTACCTGAACCGGCTCGAGCCATTGACCCTGCTGTCCGCCGTGGCGACGCACACGGCGAACATCGGCCTGGTGGGAACGGCGAGCAGCACCTACAACTCACCGTTCAACCTGGCGCGTCGCTTTGCATCGCTGGACCAGATCAGTGACGGTCGCGCTGGCTGGAACGTCGTGACGAGTTTCGACACGGGCACCTCACGCAACTACGGTCTCGACGAGCACCTGGACTACGCAACGCGTTATGGACGCGCGCTCGAACATGTCAACGTGGTGCGCGGCCTGTGGGACTCGTACGAGGACGACGCCTTCGTGGCCGACGTCGAAACAGGCCGGTTCCTCGACCCAGACAAGCTGCACGCGCTGAACCACAGCGGCGAGCATCTCCGGGTCGACGGCCCTCTGAACCTCTCGCGGTCCAAGCAGGGTCAACCGGTCATCTTCCAGGCCGGGGTCTCCGACGAAGGGCGCAACCTCGCCGCACAGGTGGCCGAAGCGATCTACGCGCCGGGCGCGTCCTTCGAGGATGCGACGTCCTACTACGCCGACGTCAAGGCTCGTGCGGAAAGGCTGGGCCGCAATCGCGACCAGGTGGTGATCTTCGTGAGCGCGAGCCCGGTCGTGGCGTCCACCGATGGCGAGGCGCAACGGCTCGCCCGTGACATCTACGAGGCCGACAACGACTTCAACCGGAAACTGAGGTCGTTCGGTCGCGGGTTCGGAGCGTACGACTTCACGCAGCACGATCTGGACGAGCCGTTCCCCGACCTGACCGAACTGGCGCAACGCGGACGGAAGCGGGGAATCGAGATCGTCCAGAAGGCGCGAGAGCAGGGGTGGAGCATCCGCCAGACGGTCGAGGAGTTCACCCAGTTCAAGCCGTCGCCGTTCATCGGCGATCCACGAACCGTCGCCGACACGATTGAACAGTGGTTCGAGGCGCGTGCCTTCGACGGTCTCAACCTGCACTTCCGTGCCCCCGACGACATCGACGTGTTCACCGGTGAGGTCGTGCCGCTGTTGCAGCAGCGCGGACTGTTCCGCACCGAGTACGAGTCCGACACCCTGCGCGGCAACCTCGGCCTGCCCTTCGCCGAGAACCGCTACACGAGCGAACGCCATGACGCCGTCGCTCAACGTGCCGGCGCCTAGGGGGAGAGGTCGATGCCTGACACCGCCGTGACGGTTCGCCGATGGACTGCGGCCGAGGTGAGACAGCATTTGCTGGATCGTCGCGAGATCGCCTTGCTCGACGTGCGCGAGGAGGACCCGTACGCGCAGGGCCACCCGTTGTGGGCGGCGAACCTGCCGTTGTCGAGGCTCGAACTCGATGCATGGACGCGTCTCCCACGGCTCGATGTGCCCATCGTCGTGTACGGGCGATACCGGGACCGGGACCTCGCGCCCGTTGCGGCCGCGAGGCTCGATGCCTTGGGCTACACCGAGGTGTTCATCCTCGACGGTGGTCTCGAGGCCTGGGTTGCCGCGGGAGGAGAGGTCTTCCGTGACGTCAACGTCCCGAGCAAGGCGTTCGGTGAACTGGTCGAATCGGTCAGGCACACGCCTTCGCTGTCGGCGGAGGAGGTCGCCGCGCAACTCGGGGACCACCCTCCCGTGGTGGTTGACGTCCGGCGGTCGGACGAGTACCAGACGATGAGCATTCCCACGGCGGTCAGCGTGCCGGGAGGCGAGGTCGTGCTGCGGATCCGTGACCTGGTCCCCGACCCGCAGACGCCGATCGTGGTGAACTGCGCGGGCCGTACGCGCAGCATCATCGGCACCCAGTCGCTCATCAATGCCGGGGTCCCCAACCCGGTCGTGGCGTTGCGCAACGGCACGATCGGCTGGACGTTGGCCGGTCAGGAACTCGATCACGGAGCCGCCCTGGCGACGCCCGCGTCGGTGTCGCCCGAACATCGTGAGGCGGCGCGCGCGGGCGCGCGGGCGATCGCCGATCGTGCCGGAGTTCAGTACATCCACCCAGACCGCCTGGCCGTCCTGGACGATCCGGCCAGGACGGTACTGCGGCTCGACGTGCGCACCGAGCAGGAATACGCCGCAGGTCACCTGGCCGGATTCCGGCACGCGCCCGGCGGGCAGCTCGTGCAGGAAACCGATCACACGTCGCCGGTCCGCGGAGCACGACTCGTCCTCGCCGACGATGACGGGGTCCGGGCACCCATGACCGCGTCGTGGCTCGCCCAGATGGGCTGGGACGTCTGGGTCGTCGAGCCCGGCGGGCACTTCACCGAGACCGGCCCCGAGAAGCGCTCCCGGCCAGCGGCACCGGTCGTCGATCAGCTCACGGCCGCCGAACTGGCCGAGTCGAACGGCCGACCGGGAACCTTGGTCATCGACGTGGGCCCGAGCCGGGAGTACGAACGCGGGCACGTGCCCGGAGCGTGGTTCGCCGTCCGGGCCCAGCTAGCCGACGCAGCGGCCGGACTGGCGGCCGCCGACCGACTGGTTGTCACGTCACCCGACGGCGAACTCGCCCGCTGGGCCGTGGCCGATCTGGCCGACGTGACGCGGGTGCCGGTCTACGCCCTGGCCGGTGGGACGCACGCCTGGCGGGACTCGGGCGCGCCACTCGAACGAGGTGCCGCGAGGTTGCTCACGCCGCCCAGTGACCGGTACCGCCGCCCCTACGAAGGCACCGGCAACGCCGTCGAGGCGATGCAGGCGTACCTCGACTGGGAGTACGGACTGGTCGACCAGTTGGAACGCGACGGCACACACTTCTTCACCGTCGCGTGAAGCACATCTCATCCACCACCTCCACGAAGGGAGCCATCATGCCGGTCGTACCAGTGACCAGCGAGGTACCAGAAGTCGCCGAGTTCGCCGATCGGGTCGCCGCCCTGATCGGCGAGAACCTGTCCGAGGCCGAACTGACCGAGCGGGTCGCAGCCGAGCTCACGGCTCTGCTGGCCGCAGGCTTCGACCTGCCGGAGTCCCGCACGCGACCCGACCCGGACCGTTACGTCATGTACCCGCTCCACGTGGCCGCAGATGGTTCGTTCTCGATCGCGAGCGCCGTGTGGAACGTCGGCCAGGGCACGCCGGTCCACGGTCACGAGACCTGGGGTGTCGTCGGGATCTACTCCGGAGTCGAGGTCGAGACGCGGTTCGCCAAGCCGTCCGTCCCGGACATTCCGTTGCGCGAACTCGACACCGAGTCGTGGGGTGCGGGACAGGTGACCGTCTGCTGCACCACCGACGACGACGTTCACCAGGTGCGTTGCGGCGGTGACGTGCCGGTCGTTGGGATCCACGTCTACGGGGCGGACATCGGCACGCTGCCGCGGCGCAGCTACGTGCCCTCCACCGGCGAAGTCTCGTGGTTCACGTCCCACTGGGCGACCACCTGATCCTCGCGCGACGATATGTACCGATCATGTCAAGAAGTCACATCCGCGTTGTCCGTGATATCTCTGAAACCTCAGGAGAAATGATGTCTTGGGCGCCAGTCGAGATCACCAATCTATGTCACAATGTGAACACGCATCAAAATGAATACAAAGATAGTTATGATCGTGCCCAGTTCAATCGGCGGGACGCCGTTGGCGTCCACGACACCAGACTCGGGTGAGGAGACCATGCCATGACCACCACGGTGCTGGACCCCTCACAAGTACTGCAGCGGGCCTTCCGCGGTGCCATGGGCAACGTCGCCACGGCAGTCTCGGTGGTCACCACCCAGGACGAATCCGGTCCCCACGGCACGACGGTCAGCGCGTTCTCCTCGCTGTCGCTGTCACCGCCGATGCTCGCGGTCTCCCTGGACCGCACGTCCAGCCTGCTCGCCCGGCTGGATCCCGGGGTGCCGATCGGTGTCAACGTGCTGGCCGCGCACCAGGACCAGATCGCGCTCCGCTTCGCGACCAAGGGCGCGGACAAGTTCGACGGCATCGACTGGCGCACCGAACAGGGTGCGCCCGCCCTGACCGATCGCCACGCCTGGGTCGCCGGCCGGGTCAACGCCTTCGTGGCCGGCGGTGACCACGTGCTCGTCCTCGTAGACGTCCTGCACGCCGAGTCCGGCACCCAGGCGCCTTTGACCTACTGGCAGAGATCGTTCGGCACGCACCAGACGTTCTGAGACCGGCATGCATGACAGCGGACCACCGGCGATGGTGGCACCAACGAAAGGACCTGGGTGGCAGTCGAGTGGCCACGAGTACGGAGACCACGGAGACCACGTCCTTCGGCGTCTCCCTCAAGCGCTTGTACCCCCACGCTCGGGCGATCGTTCCGCGGCTGGTGGCAGGCATCGCCGCAGCGCTGGCGGCCGTGGGCTTCGGGCTCGCCATCCCGCAAGCGCTCAGGCACATCGTCAACGACTCGCTGGCACCGGGCGGATCGACGACCGCGCTGTGGATCGGGGTCGCGATCGTCGCGGCACTCGGCACGGCCGAGGCGGCTCTCATCGTTGCCCGGCGCCGACTCGTGCTGGTACCGGGAACGGCGCTTGAGTCTGACCTGCGGGTCAAGCTGTACGCGCACTTGGTCCAACTGCCGGCCGCCGTCCACGACCAGTACAGCGGCGGGCAACTGCTCGCACGCTCGGTCAGCGACATCCGGCGATTCCGGCGCTGGCTGACCTTCGGACTCGTCGTCACGTTCGTGAATTCGCTGACGATCATCGTCGGCATGAGCCTGATCTTCTCGATCGATTGGAGGCTGGGGCTGATCTACCTCAGTGGCACACTGCCGGCACTGGTGCTGAGTTTCAGGGCACGCCGCCACTACCGCGTCCTGTCGCGGCTCAGTCAGGACCAGGCGGGCGACCTGGGGGCAACGGTCGAGGAGTCCATCCACGGTATCGGGGTGCTCAAGGCATTCGGCCGCGAACTGGAGGCGCTGGAAGAGTTCAGCGACCAGGCCGAGGAGCTCAAGACCACCGAGATCGGCAAGGCCAAGCAGCGAGCCTTCATCTCGTTCCTGATGTCGACGATTCCCGATGCGCTGCTGGCGATCGTTCTGGTCCTGGGGCTGTTTCTCGTGGCCGATGGGGAACTGACCACGGGCGCGTTGCTGGCCGTCTTCGCGACGGCCGCGATCATGAGCGGCCCCCTCGAACGGCTCAGCGAGCAGTTCGCGATGTCGATGGACGCCAAGTCGGCGATCGACCGGTTCCTCGAAGTGCTCGATATGCAGAACACGCTCGACGACCCCGAATCGCCGGTCGCCATCGTGCCGGGTCCCGGCCTGGTCGAGTTCCGCGAGGTCACGTTCGGCCACCACGGCGTCCCGAGCGTGCTGCGGGACCTCGATCTCGAGATCCGGCCGGGCGAGACCCTCGCCCTGGTCGGCATGACCGGCAGCGGCAAGACCGCTCTGGGCCAGCTCGTCGCGCGGTTCGCCGACGTCAGCTCCGGCTCGGTGCGCATCGACGGGATCGAGGTGCGCGACCTCACGCGACATGATCTGCGCACTCTCGTCTCGATCGCCTTCGAGGACCCGATCCTGTTCTCCGCGACGGTGCGCGACAACGTCGCACTGGGCGCGCCCGGCGCCTCCGATGACGAGGTCTGGAAGGCCCTCGACGTGGCTCAGGCCGACTTCGTCTCCTTGCTGCCGGAGGGACTGGACACCACGGTGGGTGAGGAGGGCATGAGCCTGTCCGGCGGCCAGCGCCAGCGGCTCTCGCTGGCTCGGGCCATTCTGCCGCGGCCCCGGGTTCTCGTCCTGGACGATCCGCTCTCGGCGCTCGACGTCCGCACCGAAGGGCTCGTCGCGGCGCGCCTGCGGACCCACCTGGCCGGCACGACGACGCTGCTGATCGCCAGTCGCCCCTCGACGGTCGCGATCGCCGATCGGGTCGCCGTGATCGACAGTGGCCGCATCGCGGCGATCGGCACCCACGACGAACTCGCGGCGACCAGTGCGATCTACCGCAAGGTGGTCTTCGGTGAGACCGACTCCCACGATGAACTGGTGGTGGGCCCATGAGCATCATCGACACCCGTGGCGTGGCCAACGAGGACGTCATCGACCTCGACCGCACCGCGACCAGAGCGATCCGTCAACGGTCCTTCCGCCTGCTCGGGACCATCCTGCGGCCACGGCGCGCCCAGGTGATCTGGCTGACCGTCGTCGTGGTTCTGGCCCAGGCCGCGCGCGCCGCCGGCCCGGCGATCATCGCTGTGGCGATCAACACGGCGCTGCCCGCTCTGGAGCGAGGCGACTCGACGCTGGTGATCTGGTGGGGGGCCGCGCTGTTCGCGGTGGCGATCTCGGGCGGGTCGCTGACGTGGTACTCGATCCGGCTGACGTCGATCGTCAGCCAGTCGGCCCTGCTCGACCTGCGCCGTCGAGTCTTCCGGCACGTCCAGCGGCTGAGCCTGGAGTTCCACGAGCGGTACACCTCGGGACGGGCGATCGCCCGCCAGACCAGCGACCTGGACGCGATCCGCGAACTGCTGGACTCGGGCATCAACCAGTTGCTCTCCAACTTCATATACATGGCGATGGTTGCCGTCCTGATCGTTATGCTCGATCCGATCACGGCTTTGGTGTTCGCCTTCTCGCTGATTCCGGTGTGGTTCGTGACGCGCTGGTTCACGCGCGAGTCCCAGCGCCAGTACCGATCCTCCAGAGTCGCCTCGTCCAACCTGATCGTCCAATTCGTCGAAACGATCACCGGCGTGCGGGCCGTCCAGGCGTTCCGCCGCGAGCAGGCCGCGACGGACGAGCACCGCGCGGTCTCCGACGCCTACCGCGACGCCGAGATCCGGGCGATGTCGCTCAACGGCATCTACGACCCGACGCTCGTGTGGATCGGCAACCTGACGACAGCAGCACTGCTGGCCATCGACGGGTACCGGATGCTGTCCGGAGACCTTCCCGTCGGCACGCTCATCGCAGCGGTGCTCTATGCGAAGCGCTTCTTCCAGCCGCTCGAACAGATGGCGCGCTTCTACAACGCCCTGCAGGCGGCGGTCGCGTCGCTGGAGAAGATCTCCGGGCTGCTGGAGGAGCGCCCTGACCTCGCCGAGCCCCGACAACCCGCCTCGCTGCCCTCGGCCCGGGGCGAGATCGCCCTGGCGGGTGTCTCGTTCTCGTACATCACGGGACGCAAGGTGCTCCACGAAACCGACCTGCTCATTCCCGCAGGGCAGACCGTCGCGCTCGTCGGCGCCACCGGGGCCGGGAAGTCGACGATCGCGAAACTGATCGCCCGGTTCTACGACGTGACCGAAGGCGCCGTGCAGCTCGACGGCATCGATGTCAGATCGCTGGCCTTCTCCGACCTGCGGCGCCACATCGTGGTCGTCACGCAGGAGAACTACCTGTTCAGCGGTTCGATCGCCGACAACATCGGCCTGGGCAAACCGGACGCCACGCGTGATCAGGTCGTTGCCGCGGCGCGGGCCGTGGGCGCGCACGAGTTCATCGAGCGACTGCCCGACGGCTACGACACCGACGTCAACAAGCGCGGCGGACGGCTCTCGGCCGGGCAGCGCCAGCTCGTGTCGTTCGCACGGGCGTTCATCGCCGACCCGACCGTCCTGATCCTCGATGAGGCGACCAGTTCGCTCGACCTGCCCAGTGAGCTGATCGTCCAACGGGCCCTCGCGACACTGCTGCGCGGCCGGACTGCCGTCATCATCGCCCACCGGCTCTCGACGGTGGACATCGCTGACCGCGTCCTGGTCCTGCGTGACGGTCGCATTCTCGAGGATGGATCTCCCGACGAGCTGCGGCGCACCGGCGGAGAGTTCGCGCAGATGAGCCAACGCTGGGACGAGGCGGAGCCACAGGATGTGCTGTGATCCGCGGACCGGGTCACCCTGGGCGACGGGCTGCACACACCCGTCCAGGGATTCGGTGCGATGTCGCTGACCGACGTCTACGGACCGATCTCCGACGACGACGCGCTGCGCACGCTCACGCACGCCGTCGATGCCGGTCTCACCTTGATCGACACGGCGAACATCTACGGGGGAGGGCGGAGCGAGCGGATCATTGCCCGGCTTCTCCGAACCCGGCGCGACGAGGTCGTCCTCGCCACCAAGTTCGGCATCGACAGCAGCGTCGGCGGCGTCGGGAATCGAGGTGTCCGAGGGCAAGGTGCTCCACGTCGGTCTCTCGGAGGCCACGTGTGATGAGTTGCGTCGGGCCCACGCGGTCCACCCGATCGCGGCGATCCAGTCCCAGCGGAGCCTGACCAGTCGTGATGTCGAGCGGCACGTCGTGCCGGCTGCGCGTGAGCTCGGGATCGCGTTCGTCCCGTACTCGCCGCTCGGACGCGACTGAGGGCGGTCGTCCGGTCGCGCGGCGAGCCGTGTATCAGCCTGTCATGGCCGCAACTCGTGGGAAGTATGTCACTGCTTTCCCTCAGGAGGACGTCATCATGGCCACCAGACGAACGAAGATCAAGGCGGGGCTGAACACCAAGTCGCCCGCCGCGGACATCAACGCAGTCCAGGACTATCTCAAACGGTACGGATACCTGGAGAACGGCATTCCGCCCGATGCGTACGGCGGCGCGGAATACCCACTCGGCGACGGAGACGATCTCGCCGCCTTGTCGGGCGTGGTCAAGGGCGCCGCGAAGGGCAAACTCGACTCGTCGACGAAGGAGGCCGTCGAGCACTTCCAGGAGTTCGCCGGACTGCCCAGGACCGGCGTCATCGATGAGGCCACCGCGGAGAAGATGAACCAGCCCCGCTGCGCCAACCTCGATGCACCACGTGGCGTGGCGGAGTTCACGACCTCCGGTCGTCGGTGGGCCACGAACAATCTGCGGTACGCCTTCCAGAACTTCACCCCCGACCTCTCGGCGGCCGAGGTGCGGTTGGCGGTGGAGCAGGCGTTCGCCCTGTGGGCTGCGCACACGCCGCTGCGCTTCACCGAGGTACCGCTGGCGGCCGGGCCCGAGATCATCATCCGGTTCGTCGCCGGCGACCATGGCGACGGCGCTCCGTTCGACGGGGTCAGCGGCGTGCTCGCGCACGCCTTCTATCCCTCGGTACCGCCGGCGCCGCCGACGCCGATCATGGGCGACGCGCATTTCGACGAAGCCGAGACGTGGACCGTCGCGGTGCCGCCACCCGCGGGCGGGATCGATCTCGTGACGGTGGCGGCCCACGAGTTCGGTCACTCGCTCGGGCTCGGGCACAGCAGTGTCAGTGGTGCTTTGATGGCACCGTTCTACGGCGGCCCGTTCCGGCGGCTCGGCGACGACGACATCGCCGGGATCCAGAGCCTCTACGGCGGTTTCTCGATCGAGTTCGCCAGTTGGGCCCACGGCACCGACCTGCAGATCGAGGTCCCCGAGAGCGTCGAACAGATACGGCGGTACGGGTTCTTCACGCGCGTGGTCGGCAAGCCGGGAACCACCAACTGGTACCACATCCCCGTCCCGACCCCGGTCATCACGAAGGGCAATCGGTTGTCCATCGCCCGCGCGGCGTTGCGATTCGTCACCGGCGGCACCAGTGCGGTCGTGCGCGATGTCCACGTCTACGACGGTGAACGACGGATCGCCGCACATCAGGCGGTGAACCTCTCGGGCAGCCAGGCATTCTGCGTCTTCGGGGTGCACCACAAGCCGGATGTCTTCTGGGGTACCGGGATTTCCATCGGTGTCGAGACCGGCAGGGGCACCGCGGCCGAGCGTAGAATCGATGTCATCTCCGGCGGGATCGATTTCCTGCCATGACCGTGGGGGGAACATGTCCACGTTCGACGTTCGCAACGACACCGGCGTCTCGCTGACGGACGTGATCGTGGTCCTGCCCGGCAGGGAGTCGAACGATGTCGGCTCCCTGCCGGTCGGAGGGCTGTCGGCGCGAGGCAGCGCGCCGGCCCTGCACCGCTTTCCCGCCGTTCGCGCTGCGGGCCCCGATGGCGAATTGGTCCACCTGCCCTTCGACGGCGACCACCAGCCCGCGCTGCCGTCCGGCGACTACACCTACGTGCTCCGACTCGAATCCGGCCGCCTGGTCGTCGACCTGGTGCCCGCAGCGGGCTGAGCGACGGCGTGCCCCGATTCCGCCGACAGCGAACAGTGGATGCGTTCACCGGCTGTGACGGTTGAGTTAAGCATCTGGACAAGGCGCAGACGGTCACCGATCCCCGTCTATGCTGAATTGGACAGTCCAGCAGAGGGGACGCGACATGTTCGAACG
>CAYYQO010000008.1:0-35385 GCA_964473845.1 uncultured Aeromicrobium sp. | reverse complement strand
GGGTCGTTGCCCGGCAGTCCGGCGAACGTCTGGACGATGTCGAGCCAGTGATCGGCGTGCTCCCCGACAGCGGTGACGTCGACGTCGGAGCGGTGGCGGCGGCGGGTGGCCAGCAGGGCGAAGTCCCAGCCATCGCCGGTGACCCGCTCCTCGGCATCCTCGGGCCCCCACGTCCACAGGTCCCCCGACGGCGCGGTCAGTTCGACCCGCACGGGCACATCCGGCGCTTCCTCGCCGCGCATCACGTGCGTGAAGGCGAACGTGCGCACGCCGATGTGGCACACGTGCTTCGCGCGATCGGTGCGGGGCACCTCGATGCCCAGGCCTTCGGCGACGTCGTGGCCGTGCGCCCACGTCTCCATCAGCCGCGCGGTCGCCATCGAGACCGGGCTCATCGGCGGACCGAACCACGGGATCTTCTCGCCGTCGGGCACCGAACGCAGCGCGTCGACCAGCTCACCGCGACCCTCGCGCCACACGGCCAGCAAGGTCTCCGCCGGCTGGAGCGCGAGTTCGTCGGCCGCCGCGTCCACGTACCCCTCGGGGTTCTCCATCGCCTCCAGGATCAGAGCGTCGAAGGCCGGGCGGTCGGCGATCGCGTAGGTCGAGGTGAGGTCGGTCCAGTGCAGGTGCGCGACCTGGTGCGCCACGGTCCAGCCCTCGGGCGTGGTCACGACCTTCCAGCGGTCGGGCGTCAGGCCGGCGACCCAGCCATCCAACTGCACGGACTCGGCGGCCAGATCGTCCAGCACGGCATCGAGAACACTCATCGTTCCAACTCTCGGTCGAGGGTGTCGGCCCAGGCATCGAGGATCGAGGCCCGGCGGGTGGAGTCGTCGGACAGGGTCGAGGCCAGACCCAGCCCGCGCAGCAGGTCGAGGGTCGCCTGCACGAGCTGGCGGTTGGTGCCGCGCGACTCGTCGACCTGCAGCAACGCGAGCGCGTGCGCATGGATCTCGCGGCCGAAGCGGCGCTCCAGCGGCGCGACCTTCGCGAGGAGCTCCGGATCCGTGCGGGCCGCTACCCACAACTCGAGCGCGGCGAGGAAGACGACAGATGTGTACTGGCCGGCCAGCAGGTCCAGTACCGCGCGCGTGCGTCCCTGCTCGGGCAGCGAGGCCGTGTCGACCTCGAGTTCGTCGCGACGGCGTTCGGCGATGTACTCGACCGCGCCGACGACGAGGTCCTGCTTGCTGGGGAAATGGTGCAACTGCGCGCCGCGGCTGACACCGGCGCGCTGACTGACGACGGTCGTCGAGGTCGCGGCCCAGCCCACCTCGACGAGCGAATCGACCGTGGCCTCCATGAGCCGCTGGCGCATGAGCCGCGTGCGCTCGGTCTGCGGCGTGCGGGTCGGACTGTCGGTCATCGGCCAAGCATCCTCGAACCGCGCACTTACCGTCAAGCGTGTCGGTTTCTGCGGCCCGGAGATCCGTGTAGTTCATCGTGATGGTTGTGACGAAAAGGGACTCCTGAGGCCTGAGTGGTCCCTAGTGTTTCCTGTGGTCGAGTTTGCCGTCGATCTGCTGCGTTTCATCGTCCCTGCTTCGCACGCTTCCCACCGAGAGCGAACCCATGTTCCGTCGCATGACCTCCGCCGCCGCCAGCGCGGCCCTGACTCTGACCACCGCAGCGGTGGTCCTCACCCCCGCCACCGCCCACGCCGCACCTGAGACCTACACCGGACACGTCCAGGTGATCGTCGGCGACACCATCGTCGGATGTGTCATGCCCGGAGTCGATTGGGCCTACCACGGCACCAATCCGTCGACGGCCTACGCAGTCTCCATCCCGGCCGGATCCCAGCAGGACCTCACGATCACGAGCGGGCCCAGTGCCGGACTCGCACTCGGCGTGAGCGACGCGTCCTCCACGTTCCCCATGAGCCAATCGTCCATGGGGTACACCTTCCTGACCGCCACCTCGCCCGTTCCGGCCGGTTCGCCCTCGGTGGCAAACAGGCAGTCGGCCATCTGGTCGGTCGACCCGGGGACGATGCACTTGTCGGCGTCCTACGTGTGGTCGGACTCGACCGTCCAGACAGTCCAACCGTGGCAGTACGACGGCGGCTCCTACGTCGGGCTGAGCCCCAACGTCTCGGCCGTCGCGACGACTTTCCCCCAGATCACGCCTGCGACCTTCCGCATCGGTGAGGCCTGCTCGGGGCCGGTCGTCTACGACACGCCCCAGGCGATCACGTTCACCTCGGCCGTGCCCAGCCCCGCGTACCCGGGCCAGAACCACACGCTCGCGGCCACCGGCGGATCTTCCGGCAACGCCGTGACCTTCACCTCGGCCACCTCCGAGGTGTGCGAGGTCGACGGTGACTCGGTCTCCTTCACGAAGCCCGGCACCTGCACGATCGACGCGAACCAGGCTGCCGCGGCCGGTTACTCCGCAGCTCCGACCGTCAGCCAGCAGATCACCGTCAGCGCCATCCCCAGCACGGTCGACCTGCAACTGGACAAGACCAGCGTCGTGACCGGCCAGAGCACCACCGCGACCGCCGACGTCGACATCGCCACCGGCTCGGTCAACGCGGCCGGCGGCTCGGTCCAGTTCGCCATCGACGGCACCGACGTCGGCGCCCCGGTCGACATCGACTCCGACGGCCGCGCCGTCAGTCCCGCACTCCAGGCGAGCGCCGGCCTGCACCAGGTCACCGGCACCTACACGCCTGCCGACACCACGAACTACGTCGGCTCGACCGGTGACGCCACCCTGACAGTCACGGCAGAGATCACGATCACCTCGACCGTGCCCAGCCCCGCGTACCCCGGCCAGACCTACACGATCGCGGCCACCGGTGAAGCCTCCGCAGACGCAGTGGCCTTCACCTCGGCCACCGCCGACGTGTGCTCGGTCAACGATGACCGGGTCTCCTTCACCAAGCCCGGCACCTGCACGATCGACGCGAACCAGGCAGACGCACCGACCGTCAGCCAACAGATCACCGTCAGCGCCATCCCCAGCACGGTCGACCTGCAACTGGACAAGACCAGCGTCGTGACCGGCCAGAGCACCACCGCAACCGCCCGTGTGAACGTCGCCGCAGGCTCGATCAGCGCGGCCGGCGGCACGGTCCAGTTCGCCATCGACGGCACCGACGTCGGCACCCCGATCCGCATAGATTCCGACGGCCGCGCCACCAGCCCCGCACTCCAGGCGAGCGCCGGCTTGCGCCAGGTCAGCGCCACGTACCTGCCTGGCCACCCCACGCACTACCGCGGCTCGACCGGTGGTGCAGCCTTGACCGTCACTCCAGCGATCACGATCATCTCGACCGTGCCCAGCCCCGCGTACCCCGGCCAGACCTACACCATCGCAGCCACCGGCGAAGCATCTGCTGCAGCGGTGATCTTCACCTCGGCCACCGCCGACGTATGTCGGGTCGACGGCAACCAGGTCTCGTTCATCAAGCCCGGCACCTGCACCATCGAGGCGAACCAGGCAGACGCTCCGACCGTCAGCCAGCAGATCACGGTCAGCGCCATCCCCAGCACGGTCGACCTGCAACTGGACAAGACCAGCGTCGTGACCGGCCAGAACACCACCGCAACCGCCCACGTCAAGGTCGTTGCCGGCACCGCCGGGTCGGCCGGCGGCACGGTCCAGTTCGCCGTCGACGGCGCCAAGGTCGGCACCCCGGTCTCCGTCGGCTCCGACGGCCGCGCCATCAGTCCCGCGCTCGGAGCGGGTCTCGGCTCACACCAGGTCAGCGCCACCTATGTGCCAGGGAACACTGTCACCTACCTCGGCTCGACCGGTCACGCAGCGCTGACCGTCACGGCGGCGAACACGACTACCGAGGTGTCCGTCACGGCGTCGGCCATCTCTGCAACCGTGAAGCCGGTCGCCCCCGGTGCCGGTACCCCGGGCGGCCAGGTCACCTTCTACGTCGACGGCGCCAAGGTCGGCAGCGCGGCCTTGCAGCACGGCACCGCGAAGCTCGCCCATGTGGTCCCGGCCGACAAGACTCACGCGGTCTCAGCCGCCTACGCCGGCGGCACCGGCTTCAACGCCTCGTCGGGATCGACCTCACGCACGAATCCGACCGTCACCGCACGGGTGAGCTCGACCCAGAAGCCACGAGGCGGCTGGTACCGCACGCCGGTCAAGGTCACGTTCACGTGCACGGCCAAGGGAGCCGAGCTGGTCACCGCCTGCCCCGACCCGGTCACCGTGCGTCGCCAGGGCGCCAGCAGCGTCACCCGCACGATCCGCACGGCCGACGGCGGCATCGCCACCGCAACCGCGACGGTCAAGCTCGACACGAGCGCGCCTCGCGTCGCCATCAAGGGAGTCAAGGCCGGCCGCAGCTACTTCGACGCACCGAAGCCGACCTGCACCGCTCGTGACGGACGGTCGGGTGTCCGCACCTGCCGGGTCACCACGAAGCAACGCGGAAGTAGGGTCACCGTGACCGCCAAGGCAATCGACGTGGCCGGCAACGTCCGCACCAAGCGCGTCTCCTACCGCCTCTCGCCCTACACGATCCAGGGCGCGAAGAACGTCAACGGCGTCTGGCGCGTGCGACGGGGCGAGACGTACACGATCCTGGTGCGGGGAGCCAAGCCGCGCTACGTCTACGCCTCCCCGAACAAGCCGCACCGCGGTTCGGTGCCGTTCAAGGCCGCCGGCAAGAACCGTTGGGCCCTGGGCGTCACGATGTCGATGGCGACCAGCTACACCCGCTCGTGGAAGCTCGGCTACGTGCAGAAGGGCAAGCTGCACACGATCCGGGTGCGCGTCGTCGGCTGAGGCGGATCAGGTCGCCAGTTCGCCCTCGAGCGTCTCCGGTTCGGCCGCCGCGTCGTCGATCTCGACGGCCGGCGGCTCGCCGATGTGGGTCAGGGCGAACTCGGCGGCGATCTCGACGGCCAGGGCCGCGTCCCGTAGGACGTCGGCCATGATCGGGAACGCGTGGACCTGACCGCGCCACAGGTGGACGTCGACCTCGACGCCCTTGTCGTCGAGCAGCAGGGCGAACGCCTCGACCTCGGGCCGCAGGAACTCGTCCTCGACCGCGACCAGGTGCGTCGGTGAGGTGATGTAGCCCGTGGCGTGCAGTGGGTCCGCGAAACCCTCGATCACCGCGTCGTCGGGCAGCCACAGGGCGCGCATCGCCGCCACTCGGTTCACCGGAAGCACCGCCTCACGCACCTTGTCGACGCGCAGCACGTTCTTGTCCTCGCGGTCGGGGTCGAGGCTCAGCAGCGGCGAGAACCCGATGAGCGCGGCCGGCGCCTGCAATCCGCGCCGGGCGGCGAGTTCGGCGACCTTCATCGTCAGGTACCCGCCGGCCGAATCGCCGGCCACGACGACCTTGGCCGGATCCGATGATCGCTCCAGCACGTCGATGTAGGCACTGATCGCGTCCTGGACCGACTCGGCGATCCCGTGCTCGGGCAACTGCCGGTAGTCGACCGAGTAGACGGTGCCGCCGGTCGCGCGCACCATCGCCTCGAGCAGCCCTCGGTAGGAGCCGATGCTGCCCGTGAAGAAGCCGCCGCCGTGCAGGTACAACATCGTCAGGCCCGAGGTCGGACCTTCGACGGGCGTCATGACCTCGCCGGGGACTCCACCGATCGGACCGGACTCCGCAGCGATGTCGGCCGAGACGGGCCGCCCGAGGCGACCGGCCAGTCGCTGGATCCGCCGGAACGTCCGCGCATCCGCGGGAGCCAGCCGGAGCAGCGGCTTGAGCGTCATCCGCGCGCCCCGCCCGACGACCCTCGCTCGCGGCGTGGGGGCGTCGTGGAACGTCGCCGCGGTATGGACCGACCGCATCTGGCGATGTGATTTCCTACTGGAATCCGAACGAGCAGCCACAACTGGAGTTTACCGGGTCAGCCAGCGACGAACCGCGCGTCGACCTCGCAGCGGACCACGATCTCGTCGGGAACCAGCTCCAGGGTGCTGCCGTACGCGGCATCCGCCGACATCGCCATCATCGCCCGCGGCTGGGGTTCGCCCGGCGACAGCAGTCCGGGATCGGCCAGGTGGGTCGGCGAGACGGTGCCCGCATCGACGGCGTCGGCGTACGCCTGGGCCTTCGCCACGGCATCCGCGACGGCCGCAGCGCGCACGTGTGCGGTGTGTTCGTGGCGGTGCTCCTCGGTGAGGTCCCAGCCGACGTGTCCGATCTCGACCCGCTCGTCCGCGGACCACGCATCCACGAAGGAACTCAGCGCCTCGAAGTCGACGAACTGGGCCTGCACCTCGAGCCGGGCCGTCTGGGTCAGCGCGCCGCGCGCCCCGTCGGGGAGCCACTGCCGCTGTGCCATCACCCGAACCGCGTCGGCCGACCAGCGCGCGACGGAGCCGGACTCGGCCAGTGCCGACAGCGCCGAGGTGATCGCCGCATGGGCCGCCGTCGCCTCCGCCAGGACGTCCGCCCGATCCTCGCCCTGGACCTCGGCCGCCAGCGCGACCCGCGCGACCTCAGCCGCGTACCGTTGCTCCGCGCTGCCCCGTACCGTGATCTCGACCGTCATGACCCCAGTGTGCTCGGTCTCACGTGAACTGTCCGTGACCCCGTTGGCTCGGATAGCCTTGTACCGTGGTGACGCTCGAGGAACTGCAGGTTCGCACCCTCGGCGAGTGCACGTACGACTCGCCGCTGGCCGAATACGTCGCGAACCGCGCCACGAACGCCTACTACGTGGCCGAAACCGATCGGGTCCTGCTCGACGACACGGTTTCTCTGCTGTCGTCCCGCGGCGACACGCCCCTGAGCGAGGTGCCCTCGTTCGAACCCGGCGGCCCACGCCGCAAGATCTTCTTCGACCCGAAGAAGACGAAGGTCGGCATCGTCACGTGTGGCGGCCTGTGTCCGGGCCTGAACGACGTGATCCGCGCGATCGTGCTGGAGTTGTTCGAGCACTACGGCGTCACCGACATCACGGGGTTCAAGAACGGCTATGCCGGTCTGGTTCCGGGCAAGGCGCCCGACCCGATCACCCTGACGCCCTCGTTCGTCGAGACCATCACCGACCGGGGTGGCACGGTGCTGGGGTCGTCGCGCGGCAGTCAGAGCATTCCGCAGATCGTCGACAACCTCGTCCACCGTGAGATCGACATCCTCTTCGTCATCGGCGGCGACGGATCGATGCGTGGAGCCCACGCGATCGCCGAGGAGACGATCGCCCGTGACCTGCAGATCGCCGTCGTCGGTGTGCCCAAGACGATCGACAACGACATCCCGATGATCGGTACGAGCTTCGGGTTCCAGACCGCCTACGCCAAGGCAGCCGAGTCGATCAAGGGCGCCCGGGTCGAGGTCGAGGCCGCGATCGGCGGCGTCGGCGTCGTGAAGGTGATGGGCCGCCATGCCGGTTTCATCGCCTGTTACTCGGCACTGGCCAACCACGACGCCGATTTCGTCCTGATCCCCGAGGTCCCGTTCAGCCTGCGCGGCGAGAACGGCCTGCTCGCCACCTTGCGCAAGCGCGTCAACGAACGCGGCAGTGCGGTCATCGTCCTGGCCGAGGGCGCGGGCCAGGACCTCATCCCCGCCAGCCGGCGCACCGACGCCAGCGGCAACACGGTCCTCGGTGATTTCGCCGGCTACCTACGCGCCCAGATCGCCCGGGACTTCAAGGAGCACGACGAACCGCTCACCCTGCGTTACTTCGATCCGGGCTACATGATCCGGTCGGTGCCCGCCGATGCCGCCGACTCGGTCTATTGCACCCGACTGGCCCAGGCCGCCGTGCACGCCGCGATGGCCGGCCGCACCGACATGGTGATCGGGCGCCCGCGCCACCGGTTCGCGCACGTGCCGATCTCGGTCGTCGTCAAGAACACCCAGAACGTCAACCCGGACGGCGACCTGTGGCTCTCGGTGCAGGAATCGACGGCCCAGCCCTTCGACATGGCCTGACCGTGGGTCACCGCTCCCCCGCAACCCCGGGCGCGGTCCAGATGGTGAGATAGGCAGTTCTTGGACCCGAACGGTGAAAGCCTCGGGGCGACAACGACGTCGAAGGAGTCCCCATGAGCGAGAACTGGTCATTCGAGACCAAGCAGATCCACGCCGGCCAGACGCCGGATCCGACCACGGGGGCCCGTGCGCTGCCGATCTACCAGACCACGTCGTTCCAGTTCCGCGACACCCAGCACGCCGCCGACCTGTTCGGCCTGGCCGAACCGGGCAACATCTACACGCGCATCATGAACCCGACCCAGGACGTCGTCGAGCAGCGCCTCGCCGCGCTCGAGGGTGGCGTGGGTGCCCTGCTCGTGGCCTCGGGCCAGGCCGCCACGACCGGCGCACTGACCAACGTCGCCGAGGCCGGCGACCACATCGTCTCGAGCCCCAGCCTGTACGGCGGCACCGACTCGCTGCTGCGCCACACCTTCCCGAAGCTGGGCATCGAGGTCACGTTCGTCGCCGACGCCAACGATCCCCAGCAGTGGCGCGATGCCGCCCGCGAGAACACCAAGGCATTCTTCGGCGAGACCATCGGCAACCCGAAGGGCGACATCCTCGACATCGAGGCCGTGGCCGAAGTGGCCCGCGAGGTCGGCGTTCCGCTCATCGTCGACAACACCGTCGCGACGCCCTACCTGCTCAACCCGCTCAAGCACGGCGCCAACACGGTCGTGCACTCGGCGACGAAGTACATCGGCGGCCACGGCACCGCGATCGCGGGCGTCGTCATCGACGGCGGCACGTTCGACTACGCGGCCCACGGCGACAAGTTCCCCGGCTTCAACTCGCCCGACGAGAGCTACCACGGCCTGGTGTTCTCCGAGGCCCTCGGCGAGGCCGCCTACATCGCGAAGCTGCGCGTCCAGTACCTGCGCAACATCGGTCCGGCCGCCGCACCGTTCAACGCGTGGCTGCTGGCCCAGGGCCTCGAGACACTGAGCCTGCGCCTCGAGCGCCACGTCGACAACGCCCGTGCCGTCGCCGCCTGGCTCGAGGCGCGCGAGGACGTGGCGAAGGTCAATTGGGCCAGCTTGGACTCCAGCCCGTACAAGGCCCTCGCCGACAAGTACGTCCCGCGTGGCGCCGGCGCGATCATCACGTTCGAGTTGCCCGGCGGCGTCGACGCTGGTCGTCGCTTCATCGACGCGCTGGAACTGCACAGCCATGTCGCGAACATCGGTGACGTGCGCTCGCTGGCCATCCATCCGGCGTCCACGACGCACAGCCAGTTGACCGGTGACGAGCAGTTGGCCGCCGGCGTCACGCCGGGCCTGGTCCGTCTGGCCGTCGGCCTGGAGGGCATCGATGACATCCTGGCCGACCTCGACGCTGGGTTCCGGGCCGCGAAGTAGCATCGCGGCGTGACCACGATCCAACCCCTGGGAGACCTCGTCCTCGAATCGGGCGAGGTCCTTCCGGGGGTCGAGGTCGCTTACGACACGTGGGGCGAGTTCACCGGCGACAACGCCGTCCTGGTCCTGCATGCCCTGACCGGCGACTCACTCGTGGCCGGTCCCGATGGCTGGTGGAACCAGGTCGTCGGTCCCGGTCTGGGCATCGACACCGACCGATTCTTCGTCGTCGCGGCGAACATCCTGGGCGGCTGCAGTGGTACGACCGGCCCGGCTTCGGTCGGACCCGACGGCCGGGTCTGGGGCGAGCGCTTTCCGGCGCTCACGGTGCGCGACCAGGTGGCCGCCGAGGCGTTGCTGGCCGACCGGCTGGACATCGAGACCTGGTACGCCGTGATCGGCGGCTCCGCCGGCGGCATGCGCGGCGTCGAGTGGGCAATCATGCATCCGCAACGGGTCCAGCGGCTATTCCTGCTGGCCTCGTCGGCGTACGCCTCCGCTGAACAGATCGCGTGGACGACGACCCAGGCCGACATCATTCGCGCTGCCGGTCCAGAACGCGGGCTCGACCTGGCCCGCCGCATCGCTCACACGACCTACCGCAGTGAGGCCGAACTCGCGGAACGCTTCGGCCGCCACCGGCAGGCCGACGACCGATTCGCCGTCGAGTCCTATCTGCAGTACCACGGCAGCAAGCTCGTCAAGCGGTTCGACGCGTGGTCCTACGTCACGCTGGGCGATGCCATGAACAGTCACGACGTGGGTCGCGGCCGTGGTGGGATCGAGGCCGCACTGAGTCAGGTCACGGCCCGGACCCTCGTCGCCGCGATCGACTCGGACCGGCTGTACCCGCCCTATCAGCAGCAGGAGACGGCCGACCTCATTCCCACGGCCGAACCCTTGGCGGTCGTGCATTCACCGCACGGTCACGACGGCTTCCTGATCGAGTCCGATCAGGTCGGAGCGCTGGCCGGGGATCTGCTGGTCCGCTGAGTTGCACTCAGCGGACAGCAGCGTGCGGGGCCGCCCCCCATGGTCGGCCCCGCACACCTCTGTCGGATCAGTTGATGCGGTAGTCCGACACCCCGCTGGTCAGCCCGGTGCTGGGGCCCGGGTTGATGAACTGCTCGTAGCGGGTGTCGTTGTCGACGTACCGCTTGAGCCAACTGATCGAGTACTTCGCGATCGTCGTGTTGCTGGTGTTCGGGGCGAAGTGGCTGGCTCCACGCAGCTCCAGGTACGCGCGGCGTTCAGCATTCGACAGTGAGTTGTAGAACGGGATCGAGTGCGACGAGACCGGCGCGACCGTGTCGCTCTGGGCACCGATCACGAGCGATGCGGCCGTGACCTCGGGCCACGTCTTGTCGGCGTTCCACGGGGTCAGACCGATCGTGGCCTGCAGGGAGCGCCGCGTCTTGGCCGCGTCGAGCGTTCCGCCGCCACCCATCGAGTGACCGATGACCGCCTGACGCGACGAGTCGATGCGCGAGCGCACCGTGGTGTCCGCGATCGTCTGGTCGAGCGCCGCGAGCAACTGCGTGCCGCGGCTCGCGGGCTGGTCGAGTCGCGAGTTCGTGTCGATCGTGATGACCACGAAACCCTGGGAGGCGATTCGCGGGCCGAGCCACGAGATCGACGACTGTGCAGCCGTGAATCCGGGCGAGATCGCCACGACGCCGAACGTGCCGTCCGAGGTCGAGTTCGGGTAGTAGATCGTGCCGCCACCGAAACCGCGGGCGGACAACGACGAGATCGTCTTCGAGCTGACCGCGTAGTGGCCACGCGTCGCCTCGATCGTGCTGTTCGTCGGGTTGGGGCCGCGCTCGTACGGGTTGTCGGCCGCCACGACCGGTTGGGTCGACGCTCCGATCGCGAGGGCCGCAGTGGCGCACGCGACGACAATCATTCTGGACAGTTTCATGCTCGTCTCCTTCGACGGGGTCAGGATCGAACCGCGGAGACGAGCGCGCCGAACATGACGGCTTGTCCCCCCGAGGACGGACCGATCCGAGGTACCTGCACACCAAGTGCAGATATGTATCAGCACTCACCATGCAGATAGTTCATCGAGATGTCAAGACTTTGGGAGACGCCACAAGCTCCGGTACCCGAGGGCACCGGAGCTTGTTGGAGGAAGGTTCAGGAGGCGTTCGACGGCCGGCGACGCCGGTTGCGCGAGTTGCCCGAGCGGCCGTTCTGACCGCGCGAAGACTGGCCCGGGCGACCGTTCTGACCGCCGGAACGACCGGACTGACCGCCGGAGCGGCGCGGCCGGCCACCGTGGCCGGCCGGGGCGGCGGGCGCCTCGGTGCCGGACGTCGACAACGACTCGGCCGTCATCGGCACGGGGGCCGTGGCGGCCTGGTGATGACGTGCGGTCACGCCGGCCTTGCGCTGCAGGGTCATGACGTCCGACAGCGCCTCGGGCGTGGTCATGGTGACGACCGAACCCGACTCGCCAGCACGCGCGGTGCGGCCGGAACGGTGCAGGTACGCCTTGTGCTCGGCCGGGGCGTCGTAGTGGACGACCAGACCGATGCCGTCGACGTGGATGCCACGAGCGGCGACGTCGGTGGCGACGATGACCGACGCCTCACCCTTGGAGAACTGGGCCAGGTTGCGCTCGCGGTGCCGCTGCGAGAGATCGCCGTGCATGTCGACCGCGGTGAGGCCCTTCTGGGTCAACTGGCGGGCCAGTCGAGTCGCGCCACGACGCGTCCGCGTGAACACGATGCTGCGGGGGTTCGCGCTGAGCAGATCGTAGGCGGTCCGCGTCTTCTCGGTCGCCGGGGAGACGATCACGTGGTGCTCCATCGTCTCGACCTGGTCATCGACCCCGTCGATCTCGAACAGGTCATGCTGCGGCAGGTGGCGACGGACGAGCTTGTCGACGTCACCGTCGAGCGTGGCCGACAGCAACAGTCGCTGGCTGTTCGCGGGAGTCTTGGCCAACAGCGCGTCGATCGGCTTGTAGAAGCCGAGGTCGCACAGGTGGTCAGCCTCGTCGAGCACCGTGATCTCGATGTCATCGAGGGTCAGGCAACGCCGGTCGAGCAGGTCGGTGAGTCGGCCGGGCGTCGCGATGACGAGGTCGACGCCGCCCTTGAGCACGTTGATCTGCTTGTTGATCGGGACGCCGCCGTAGACGGTCGTGTGCTTGAGTCCGGTCTTCTGCGCGAGCGGCAGCAGCGCGGTGTGGACCTGGATCGCGAGCTCGCGAGTGGGCAGCAGGATCAGCGCCCGGGGCGCCTTGGGGCGACTCGTGCCACCCGCCAACCGTTCGAGCACCGGCAGGCCGAAGGCCAAGGTCTTGCCTGAACCGGTGCGGGCACGGCCGAGGACGTTGCGTCCGGCCAACGCGGCCGGGATCACGGACTGCTGGATCGGGGAGGGATTGACGATCTCCTGCTGTGCGAGCTTGCGCACGAGGCCGTCGGAGAGGTTGAAGTCGTTGAAGGTGGGCAGCACAGGGCTGCTGTCAATCTGGGTCACGGAATCTCATCACTGGAAAAGTGCCCGCTTGCCAGAGACGCGACATCCGCGCTACATCGTCGGGCCGGAACAGCGCTCGAATGGCGCGTTCACGTGGGTCCATTCTAGCAGTTGAACGCCAAACCATCCCCATCCTCACGACGTGACGCCGGACTCGTCCCGGGCGAAGCACTCGACCTGCCCGGACGACACGAGAGCCCCGGCGGTGGCCGGGGCTCTCGTGGTTCTCGAGTGGGAGGATCACTCGAAGTATCGCCGGGGATTCTTCACCAGCATCGTGTCGACGTCGTCCTCGCTGACACCCTTGTCGAGCAACATCGGGATGACGTCGTCGGGGATGTGGCGGAAGTTCCAGTTCGGCTGGACCTCGGCCTTGGCCTTCGGGTCGAAGTAGTCGATGTAGCACGAGGCGTCGTGGGCCAGCGTGATCTTCTCGACGTAACCGCGGCGCACCAGTTCGACGATCGTGTCGACGCGCTTCTCGGTGGACAGGTAGACGTCGAGACCGAAGCGATCCATGCCCAGCAGCGAACCGTTGTCGGCGAGCTCGACGAGGTAGTCGACGTCGTCGGAGTCGCCGGAGTGACCCAGGACGACCTTCGTCAGGTCGACGCCTTCCTCCTTCAACACCTTCTGCGCCACGAGACCCGACCGCGTGTGCGGGTTCGTGTGCACGGTGACCGGCGCACCCGTCTGGGAACTGGTCTGGCCCACGGCGCGCATGACGCGCTCGACGCCGGGCGTGAGGCCCGGCTCCTCGATGACGCACTTGAGGAAGGCAGCTCGCACGCCCGTGTCGGCGATGCCCTCGGTGATGTCCTTGACGAACATCTCGACGAGCGGCTCCGGCATGTCGAACAGCAGGCCCGGTCCACGGTGCTCGAACTGGTGCGGAATGTCGTTGTACGTGTACATGCCGGTCGCGACGACGATGTTGAGGTCAGTCAGCGCGGCGACCTTCTGGACCCGGGGGATGTAGCGGCCCAGGCCGAGCACGGTCGGATCGAAGATCGTGTCGATGCCCGCGGACTTGAGATCGTTGAGCAGGTCCGCCGCGTCGGCGACCTTCTGGTCGTCGTCCCATTTCGCGTCGTAGTTGATCCGATACTCCTCGCCGAGAACGAAGACGTGCTCGTGAACGAGGGTCTTGCCCAGTTCGCTGCTGTCGATCGGACCTTTGACGGTCTGTACGGTCGCCATACGTTCTCCTTGGACACTCGTGATGGTGTTCACTGTCACACACTCTAGGATCAAGAGTACTGAACGTGAGACCGGATTCAATTGTTCTCTTCGCGGACCGCGGCCGAACCGATCGGCTTCCATTGAGTGAGGTACTGAAACGATGACCACCACCAAGCGCATCACCTTGGCCCAGCGACCCTCCGGGCTTCCCGCCGCCAGCACCTGGGCCGTCGAGGAGGTCGATCGCCCCGAACCGGGCGCGGGTCAGTTCCTCGTCAAGGTCGATCACATCTCCCTCGATCCCGCGATGCGCGGCTGGCTCAACGACGTGCGCTCCTATCTGCCACCGGTCCAGATCGGCGAGGTCATGCGAGCCTCCGTGACCGGTACCGTCGTGGAGTCGAACCACGATGACTTCGCCGTCGGCGACGCCGTCACCGGCAGCTTGGGAGTGACCGAGTACGTCGTGAGCAACGGCGAGGGAGTGCAGAAGATCGACACGTCCGTCGCCGGCCCGGCGACGTGGCTCGGTGCGCTCGGCATGCCGGGACTGACGGCCTATCACGGTCTGCACGAGGTGGGAGAGATGAAGGACGGTGACACGGTCCTCATCTCGGCCGCCGCCGGCGCCGTCGGCAGTGTCGCCGGGCAGTTGGCCAAGGCCAAGGGTTGCACCGTGATCGGTGTCGCGGGTGGTCCCGACAAGACCGCATGGCTGACCGAGATCGGCTTCGACGCCGCCATCGACTACAAGAACGAGAACGTCCTCAAGCGGCTGCGCGAGATCGCGCCGAAGGGCATCGACGTGTACTTCGACAACGTCGGGGGCGAGATCCTCGACGCAGCGCTGGCGAATCTGCGCCGTGGCGCTCGCGTGATCATCTGCGGCGCGATCTCGACGTACAACGACGAGAAACTGGCTCCCGGCCCCAGCCGGTACATGTCGCTCCTGGTCTTCCGGGCCAAGATGCAGGGCTTCCTGGTCTTCGACTACCCCGACAAGGACGCAGCCGCGATCGCCGACATGGCAGACCTGATCGGTGCGGGCAAGCTCGTGGCCCGCGAGACCGTGGTCGACGGCGGCATCGAGGACTTCGGCGACACGCTGCTCAAACTGTTCAAGGGCGAGAACACCGGCAAGCTGGTCCTCAGGATCGCGTGACCGGCTTCTCGACCCACGACGCGGCGAGAAACGGTCAGGGGCGCTTCGAGCCGTCGGCGGGGATGCCGAGCCCGTTGAGCCACAGCGTCGTGGCGATGTCGATGATGTCATCCGCATCCCACGCGTCCTCCTCGAGCGCGAACGCGTGATACGCCATGCGACCCAGCATCGATGACAGCGCCCGCGCCGCCAACAGCGGGTCGAGGGAGGGGTCGGCGTACCCCTCGCCCTGCAGTCGCTTGATCCAGCGTGCGTTGCGCTCGGAGAAGGCACGCGCCCGAGCCAGTCGCATCTGCCTGAACCTCACGTCGACGGTCGCCACCTGCTCCAGCAGCAGCATCAATTTGGCATGGCGCTGGTAGGCCTCGACGTACGTACGGTGGCTGGCTCGGAGCCCTCCGACGACATCGGTCCGGGTCTCGTTTCCGTGCGCCATGCCCGAGTGCAGCATCTCGTCCTGCGCCATCTGCATGACCGCGGTGAAGATCTCCTCCTTGCTGTCGAAGTACGTGTAGAACGTTCCGATCGAACAATTCGCCTCGGCGGTGATGTCGGTCAGCCGCGAGTGGATGAACCCGTCACGCTCGAACACCCGCCGCGCCGAAGCCACGAGCGCCTCGCGCGTGCGCACGCCACGTGCTGTCGTCGGTAGGTCGCGCACCCGCGAGGCATCGACCAAGCTCGGAATGTCTCCCGCTTCGTCGTCCCGATCACTCATGTCCGATCGCCTCTACGGGGCGAGCCCAGCAGCAGTGGCGATGTCCCAGGCATGATCGATCACGGCCTGGATGCGCTCCGGGGTCGGTGCGCCTCCCTCCGCCGCGTTGGCTGGATTGTCCAGTGTTCGCCGGTAGACACCCTCGGAGATGACCGCGACCTTCCACACCCCCAGCACATGCCAGAACGCGAGGGAGTCACCGTCACGCCCGGACACCGCGAGGTACTCGGCCGCCAGTTCGGAGCGTGTCGGAAAACCGGGCAAGGTCGAAGCCTCGAACAGGCCGCTGGGCGTTTCGCCCGCCTCGGGCCAGTACGCCAGCGTCGTGCCGATGTCGGCCAGCGGATCACCCAGGGTCGAGAGTTCCCAGTCCAGCACAGCGCGCACGGAACCGGTCCGGTCGTCAGCGATGACGTTGCGGATGTGGAAGTCGCCGTGCACGAGGGACAGATTGGTCGTCGCCGGCACGTTGGCCTGCAGCAGATCCGTCAGCCGGTCAAGGTCGGGGCGATCCGTCGTCCGACTGGCTTCGAACTGACGGGACCAGCGTTTCAGCTGGCGCTCGGCATAGGGCGAACGTGACGCCAGGTCGCCGAGGCCGACGGCATCGACGTCCACCGCGTGGATGTGCGCCAGGGTCCGGGCCAGGTTCAACCCCAGTTCGCGCCGCACCGGTGGTTCGAGGGCCTCGGCGATCTCCAACTGGTCGACAACGGTTCCGTCGACGTGCTCCATGACCACGACCGGGACGTCGGCCACGGTCCGGTCCTCACAGACTCCCACCAGGGCCGGGACGGGAACCCGTGTGTCCTGCAGCGCCGCCAGAATCCGGTATTCCCGGACGACGTCGTGGGCCGAGGCGAGCAGTTCGCCCAGGGGAGGCCGGCGCGCGATCCACGCCCGGTCCTCGTCGTCCTGCAGTCGGTACGTCAGGTTCGACTGGCCGCGACCCACCCGGGTCGCCGTCAGGTCTCCGGCCGTCTCCACGCCCTGCGCACGCATCCAGTTGGCCAGGGCGGCGAGGTCCACTTCGACGGTCACGCGAGCGCGTCCTGGTAGCGCCGCATCCCGCGCAGCCAGCGGTCATAGTCCGAAGCCTTGCGCCGGAAGAACTCGAGTACGTCCGGGTGGGGCAGGATCAAGAAATCGTCCGCATCGAGCGACGCGACGACGATGTCGGCCACCTCCAGCGGTTCCAGGACCACGCCGGCTTCGGTGACCGCCTTGGCTCCTTGGCGTTCGGCGTCGACGTCGGAGTCCGATCCGCTGTTCAACATCGCGGTATTCACGCCCATCGGGCACAGGCAACTGACGCCGATGCCCTGCGACCCGTAGGTCACCGAGAGCCACTCGGCGAAGGCGACGGCCGCGTGCTTCGTGGCCGAGTACGTGGCCGAACCGATCTGCGTCAGGAGGCCAGCTGCGGAAGCGGTGGAAAGGAAGTGACCCGTGCCGCGCTCGACCCATCGGGGGACCAACAGTTCGGCCGCTCGGACGTGAGCCATCAGGTTCACGTCGATCGCGGTCTGCCACTCCCCCGGTGATGCCTTCAGCCCGTCACCCAGGCCGACGCCGGCGTTCGCCGCGTACAGGTCGACCGGCGCGACGAAGGTCGACTCGGCGAGTTCGATCGTCGCCCGGATGTGGTCGGTCGATGCGCAGTCGCCTGCGAGCCCGACGATCCTGCCCGGATGGTCGACGAGTATCTGGTCGACCTCCGCTGCCAGCCGGTCGCCGGCCAGGTCGGTCGCCACGACGCGTGCGCCGTTCTCGACGAACCGGCGGCACAGTGCTGCGCCGATTCCCCCACCTGCACCTGTCACGATGGCGACGCTGGCTTCCAACTTCATGTGCTCTTGCCTCCCGCGGCGATACTGCGCAGTTCGTCTCGATCGATCGCGCGTTTGAGGATCTTTCCGGTCGCACCCTTGGGCAGTTCGTCCACGAAGGCGAAGAGGTGAGGGACCTTGTACGCCGAAAGGCGTTCCTTGGCCCAGCGCCGGATGCCATCCGCGGTGGCGGTGGCGCCCTGCTCGAGGACGGTCACGGCGGCGATCTCCTCGCCATAGTGCGGATCCGGGACGCCGACGACGGCCACCTCGACGATCTCGGGATGTTCGTAGAGCACCTCCTCGACCTCCCGCGGGTAGACGTTGTAGCCACCGCGAATGATCAGGTCCTTCACCCGGTCGACGATGCTGAGGTAGCCGTCCTCGTCGAGAACACCGATGTCACCTGTCTTCAGCCACCCGTCCGCGAGGTCGGCGGCGGTGGCCTCGGGCCGGTTCCAGTACGACTTCATGATCGTCGGACCCTTGAGGAAGACCTCGCCGGTCTCGCCGGCGGGGAGCACCGTGCCTCCGCCGTCGCGCACCTCGATCTGCGTTCCCGGAAGTGCGGGGCCGACGGTGCCGGTCTTCTGCTCGCGATTGATGTCGTTGAACGTCGCGGCGCCCGTCGACTCGGTCAGGCCGTAGCCCTCGAGGATCGCGCAACCGAACCGCCCCCGGAACGCCCTGATCACTTCGACGGGCAAGGAGGCCCCACCCGAGGTGGCCAGCCGCAGCGCTCCGAAGTCCTCGGGATTGAAGTCGGCATCGACGTGCAGCATCGCGTTCCACATCGTCGGGACGCCCGCCAGATTGGTCAGTTGGTCCTCGACCATCACTTCGAGCATGGCCTTCGGGTGGAAGGGGTGCACCATCGAGAACGAGGCGCCCAGCGACAGCGTCGTGTTCATGCACACGGCTTGTCCGTACACATGGAAAAGTGGCAGACCGGTGCCAAACCGGTCGTCCTTGTCGATGTTGAGGACCGGCAGGAACGAGGCGACGGTGTCAACCAGGTTCGCCGCAGTCAGTTCGGCGCCCTTGGGCCGTCCCGTGGTCCCGGAGGTGTACAGAATCAGTGCCGTGTCCTGCGGCGCATGGTCGTGCGCCTGCCGGAGCGGTTCCGCGTCGAACGAGAAACCAGGATCGAGTTGCCAGAACGGCAGTCCACGATCGGCGGCCGCGGCGCGGGCGTTCTCGGCGTCCTCGTGCCACGCGATGACCAGCGACGTCTCCGAGTCGTCCAGGACGTAGCCGATCTCGGGCACCGTCGACATCGTGTTCATCGTGAGGACGGTGACACCGGCAGCGTGCAGGCCGTAGTAGATCTCCGGGAACTCCGGGATGCTGGGTGCGATGAACAGCACTCGGTCCAACGGCGCGAGGCCCGCGGCCAGCACTGCCCCGGCCACCTCTTGGTTCGTGCTGCGCAGCTCACCGTAGGTGATCGTGCGGGGCGAGCGGATCGCGATGCGATCGGGGTCGGACGCCGCGTGCGCCCAGACATCGGCTGCGACATTGACCATCAGATGTTCCCTCCGACGTGCTGTGCGGGTGTCACGGATACCGTAATTGAATCCGTGCTCAGGTTCAATGTACCTGTGCTGCCACGCACGCCCGAGCGCTCCTGCCGGCCCGGGGGTCACACCATCCTGCGGACCACCGACAGCGGCGCGTGCTTCATGACCTGACCGATCGGTGCCCACGGCCACGCGGGAACGGCGGCGTCGACGACTTCCTTCTCGATGTACTTGACCATCGCGGCAGTACCCGTCTCGGTGTCAACCATGAGCTTCTGCTCCTGCTCGACCTGGGCATTCATCTCGCTCGCGATGTAGCCGGGATAGAGCGTCGTGACCTTGATGTCCAGACCCTTGCGCGTCAGCAGGTCGGACCGGATGCCCTCGGCCAGGTGCGCCAGCCCCGCCTTCGTCGCGGCATAGGTCGTCATCGACGACGGCATGCCGCGCATCGCCGACATCGACGAGATGACCACGAGGTGGCCGGCCTTGCGTTCGTAGAAGTGCTCCATGGCGGCCTCGCACTGGGCGAGCGCCGCGACGAAGTTCGTCATGGCGGTCTCCCGGTTGGCCTCGAACTTGCCCGTACCGATCCGGCCACCCTTGCCGAGGCCGGCATTCACGATGACGCGATCCAGGCCACCCAGGGCGTCAGCGGCCTCGCCGAACACCCGGAAGACCGCGCCGTGGTCGTTGACGTCCAGGGCGTGCACCGAGACCTCGATGCCCGGATGCGCGGCAAGCAGTTCGGTCCTGAGAGCCTCGAGTCGCTCGACCCGCCGAGCCGTGATCGCCAGGTGGTGTCCGCGGGCGGCCAACTGGCGAGCCATCCCTTCACCCAGACCTGAGCTGGCTCCGGTGATCAGCGTGTTCTTGCGCATGTGGCTCCTCCGCGTGGGTCCTCAGCGGAAGGTCACGTCTCCCGCCGGCAGGTGCCCATGATCGTTGAAGGTCAGGACGCGCGGTCCGGTGGCCCCCACCATGAGCGTCGTGACACTGGAGTTCACCACGACGTCGTTGAGTTGCTGGAACGCCGAGTCGTCGCCGGTGATGAGGTGCGAGACGACCAGTGCGATCGGCCCGCCCGAGGTGAAGACCAGCACCCGACGGCCGCGCTCGGCCGCGATCTTGACCGCATCCTCGAAACCGGCCATCACCCGGTCCCGGAAGGCGGCGTACGGCTCGGAGAAGTCACCGCTGCCGCTCCGCCAGGCGTTGATCGCCTCGTTGAGTGACGCCTGGAACTCCTTGGAGTTCTTGGTCAGTGCGGCAGGGTCGAACGCGGTCGCGACCGCCAGGTGGTCGTACTCGTTCCATCGCGGGTCGACGTCGTACCCGGACAGGCTCGGGTCGGCGTCCTCCTCACCGAGACCGCTGGCGTCGATGGCGGCGATCGCGGTCTGGGCGTGTCGCAGCATCCCACCGGCGATCGCATCGGTGAACACCGTGCCGCCGGCTTCCCAGGCGATCCCCAGCGATGCGGACTGCTGCGTGCCGAGCGTGCTCAGCCGGTCGTAGTCGTCCGTGCCGAACGACGCCTGACCGTGCCGGACCAGGTGCAGGGTGCCCACGCGATCAGAACTCGAGGACGAGCTTGCCGGTGGCCTTGGCCTGGTCCAGCGTCACGAGCGCCTCCGAGGCGCGCTCGAGCCCGAAGGACTCACCGACCACGGGCTTGAGGGCGCCCGAGGCGAGGTGCTCGAGCATCGCGTTCCACTGTTCCTTGATCAGGCCCGGGCGCTTCATCGCGTAGGCCCCCCAGCCGACGCCGACGGCCGAGACGTTGTTCAGCAGCAGTCGGTTGGCGGCGATCTTGGGGATCTCGCCCGCGGTGAAACCGATGATCAGGACGCGCCCGTCGTCGACGAGGCAGCGCAGCGAATCGGTGAAGCGATCTCCACCGGCCGGGTTGCCGACCGGGTCGACGACGATGTCGACGCCGCCACTGGCCTTGACCGCGTCCTTGAAGCCCTCGGAGAGCACGTACTCGTCCGCACCCGCCGCCACGGCGATCTCACCCTTGGCGTCGGTCGAGGTCACGGCGATCACCCGGCCGGCGCCGAAGGCCTTGGCCACCTGGATCGAGGCGGTGCCGATCCCGCCGGACGCACCGTGGACCAGGACCTTCTCGCCGGCCGCGAGTCCGCCGCGGTTGACCAGGGCGAAGTAGGCGGTGCCGTAGTTGAACATGAAGGACGCACCCTCGGCGAAGGACACCGAGTCCGGCAGCGGGAACGTCAGCAACACGTCGGCGACGACCTGCTCGGCGAAACCGCCCAGCATCGGCAGTGCGGCCACGCGATCGCCGGGGACGAATCCGGAGTCGGCCGGAGCCTCGACGACGACGCCCGCGATCTCGGCACCGGGCACAAACGGAAGCGGTGGCTGGATCTGGTACTTGCCGCGGCTCTGCAGCAGCTCGGGGAAGGCGACACCGGCCGCCTTGACCTCGATGAGGACCTGGTCCTCGCTTCGGGCCGGAGCCTCGATGTCGACGAGTTCGATGGCTTCGGGGCCGTCGAGGGAGGTGATCTGGATCGCACGCATGGACAGCAGCCTAGCGGACTTCTAAGCGCTTGCTTAGTCCTGGGGGCAAGAACTTGAGGATATCCTCAGGTTCATGGCTTCCGGAGTTCGCTTTCCGACCGACAGTTCCACCGCCACGGCTCGCGCGGTCGTGGCGGATGCGCTGCGTGCCGTGGATCCGGTCGGTGCGCGAGCGGCTGAGCACGAGACGAATTGGCGCCGCGGTTATCTGACGCACTTCTCACGGC
Source organism: uncultured Aeromicrobium sp. (assembly GCA_964473845.1). Classification (GTDB taxonomy): domain Bacteria; phylum Actinomycetota; class Actinomycetes; order Propionibacteriales; family Nocardioidaceae; genus Aeromicrobium. The sequence goes on along the minus strand of CAYYQO010000008.1, from coordinate 13,420 downwards.
TGGTGGAAGCCGGCCTGGGCTCCCCGGACAACCAGGTCGTGATCGCCACCGAAGGCCTCCACAGCATCACCGAACAGATGCGCTACGACGACCTGACCCTGGCGCAGACCGTCACGACGGACCCCACCGACACCGAGGACTGGTCGACCGTCGACATCGTCGGCGACGCCGAACCCGAGACCGAACTGACCGTGCCCTACCGGGGCGAGCGACTCGCCGGCAGCGCGCTGGACCACCAGCTCGACGACTGGGTGCGACGCGGGATCGTCGAACCGACCTTCGCCGAGGCCATCCGCGAGGTCCGCGACCATCCCGAGTGGCTTCGCCTCGAGGGCGACACCGTCGTGATCCTGGGGGCCGGGGCCGAGATGGGCCCGTACCGCTCGCTGTTGCGCTGGGGTGCCGATGTCGCCGCCGTCGACCTGCCGCGGGGCGACGTCCAGAAGAAGATCCGCGACCTGGCCCGCGCCGGCGCCGGTCGGGTGCGGCTGCCGGCCGGCGGCAAGGAGACCGGGGCCGACCTGCTGCACACACTTCCCGACCTGTCCCAGTGGATCGAAGGACTGGACGGCCGCCTCGTGCTGGGCACCTACTGCTACGCCGACGGCGCAACCCACGTCCGCGTCTCGATGGCGGCCGACGCGATCGCGGCTCGGTTGCTCGCGCGGCGGCCCGACTCGGCCCTGGCCTACCTGGCCACGCCGACCGACGTCTTCGCCGTTCCCGCGGACGCCGTCACGGCATCCAACGAGGCCTACGCGCACGGTCGCCGCATCCTGCGGGCACCGATGCGCATGATCAGCGGCGGCCGACTGCTGCAGCGCAACTATCCGCCCGGCGTCGAGATCGGCGTGTGCGATTCACTCGTGCCGCAGCAGGGGCCGAACTACGCGCTGGCCAAGCGGGTCCAGCGTTGGCGCGCCACGGCTGCCCGCAGCAACGGCGCGACGGTGTCGCTCAACGTCGCACCGGCGACCCGCACGGCCTCGGTCGTGAAGAACCGTGCCTTGGCGGCTGCCTACGCAGGAGCCCACCGGTTCGGTGTCGAGGTGTTCGAGCCGGCGACCAGCAACGTGCTGATGGCCGCAATGCTCGTGCACGACCTGCGTTCCGAGCGCACGCCGCTGGCCGAATCGTGGCGCGAGGAGGCCTACGCCGCAGCTCACGGCGGACTGTGGACCGCGGCGTACCACCCGCGCTCGGCCCTGGGCCTGGCTGCCGTGCTCGGCCTGGCCGGCTCGCGCGGCTGACCTCGTCCGCCCGCCGGCGCATCTCACCCGCGCACCCCGTGCCACTTTTGGTACGCGATCGACGCAATTTCGTCGAGCGGACGTGGATCCCGTACCAAAAGTGGAGTGAGGGTTGCTCTCAGGAGCCGGTGAAGTTCGCCCGGCGCTTCTCGGTGAACGCCGCGACTCCCTCGGTGAAGTCGCTCGTCTGGCCCAGGAAGGTCTGCTCGACGGTCTCGGCCCGCAACGTCTGGTCGAGGTTCAGCAGGGCGGCCGCGTTGATCGTGGACTTGATCCGCGCATAGGCCAAGGTCGGACCTGTCGCGAGCTTCTCGACCAGACCGTCGACCGTCGCCTGCCAATCCTGCTCGGCCACGAGGTGGGTGATGAGGCCGGCGTCGAAGGCATCGCGGTTGGCGAACTTCTCGCCGAGCATCAACAGACGGGTGGCGCGCGCCCGACCGATCGACGCAGCGATGAGTTCATGCGCGGCGCCATCTCCCATGAGGCCGACATTGACGAACGCCTGGAGGAAGTAGTCGTCCTCCTTCGCCACCTGGAAGTCGCTGGCCAGCGCGAGCGACGAGCCGATGCCGGCGGCGAGCCCGTTCAGAGCCGCCACGACCGGGAACGGCGCTTGGGTCAAGGCGTGGATCAGCCGGTCGGCAGCGTTGAGGATCTCGGAGTTGGCCGCGCCGGGACGCATGACCGCACCCGAACAGAAGGCACGACCCTCACCGGTCAACACCGCGACGCGCACCCCGTCGGTGTCCTCGAGGGCGTCGCTCATGAGTTCGAACATCTCGGTCGTGACCGAGTTCAGCCGCTGGGGCGCGGTGAACGTGATGCGCAGGACGCCGTCCTGCCGCTCGATGCGCACGTCTTGGTCGGTCATCGTTTCCTCCATTGTCCGAGCAGGGTCTGTAGAACGGCGATCAGCGCCGTGGGTTGGTCCAACATGATGTGGTGGCCCGAATCCGGGATCACGGTCACGGGGGCATTGCCGCCCAGACGTGACCGGATGTCCTCCGTGATGTCACTCGTGGCGATCCCACGTTCGCCGCGCAGCAGTGCGACCTCGCACCTGCTGAGGGCCACGTCGTCAGGCGACATGGCCGACTTCAGGAAGACCCGCGGGTCGAACTTCCAGGTCCACCCCTGCCCGTCGGAGCCGTCCACCGGTCGGATCGAACCGCGCGCGATGTGGTCACGAATGTAGGGCAGGCAGGCGTCGTCCTCGGGCAGCGTGCGGAACCGCGCCACCATCGTCCGTGCGTCCGGATAGACGGGCATCGTGGAATTGGCGCGGTCGGCGTGCCACTCACGAGACTCGGCCGACTGCTCGGTCACCGGCGAATCGATCGCGGCGGCCCCCAACAGGTCGGCGCCGTGCTCGCGCGCAGCGGTCAGGGCGACGAACCCGCCCATGCTGTGGCCGAAGATCACCGGCTTCTCGGCCGACTCGGCCGTCGCCACGGTCAGGATCTCGCGAGCCCAGCCCTCGAGCGTGTAGACCTCCCGTCGGCCACTGTCGCCGTGCCCACTCAGATCGGGTGCGAGCACCCGATGGCCCACCGCGAGGTGCGGGGCCACGTGATCCCACCAACCCGAATGCGCCGCGCCGCCGTGCACGAGCACCGCGACCGGGTCACCCGGGTCGCCCCACGCACGGTAGGTGATCGGCGTGCCCTCCACCTCGACCTCGAGGAACTGGGGGCGCTGCTCCAGCGCCCACGCGAACCACTGCGGAATGCTCATCCTTGCGCTCGCTCACGTTCGATCACTGATGGAACCTCGCAATCTCATCGACGGAGACCCGACCGGCTCGGAACGAGTTGGCAGGGTGATCGGGGTCGGCGTACCCGAACGAGATGCCGCAGACGATCAAGCGGTCCGCGGGCAGGTTCAGCCAGCCGCGCAAGAACTCCGACTTCTGCGCGACGGCGGCTTGGGCGACGGTCGCCACCCCGCGCGCCTGGGCCGACAACAGGAACGACTGGACAAACAGGCCGCAATCGATCGCGGCATACGTGCCGAGCGGCTCGGGAGCCGAGATGATCGCGACGTGCGGCGCCCCGAAGAACTCGAAGTTCCGCAGCATCTCGCGGGTCGACGCCTCACGGTCGCCCTTCTCGACGCCGACCGCTTCGTACAACTGCCAGCCGACCTCGCGCCGACGCTCGGCGTGCACGCCCGTGTACCCGGGCGGAAACGGGATGTCCGAGCCGAGCGTCGTGTCGACTGCCAGGTCACGCCTGAGACGCTCGAGTGAGTCACCCGAGACCACGTCGACCTGCCACGGCTGGACGTTGCACCACGACGGAGTGCGTGCCGCCGAGGCCAGGATCGCTCGAAGGTCGGTCTCGGGAACCTGCTCGGCGGTGAATCCGCGACAACTGAATCGGGACGCCAACAGCCCATCGAGAATCTCGGCAGCTTGCCCGTCATGCATGCGCTCACCGTACCCGCAGATGGACCACACCCGGTGTTGAGTCCGGACTCGGGTTCACTCCTGCGGCAATCGCACCTGCACCACCCGCACCGGCGTCTCGCGCTCGATCGTGCGGCTGACGGTGCAGATCTTGTGGTGGGCCTTCTCGATCGCGTCGGGAACCCGCTCGGTCATCTTGCGGCCGTTCTCGTCGCTCTCGAACCGGATGTCGATCGTGACGACGAGGTCCTCCAGCTGGGTACCACCATCGGCGTCCTTGACCTTGCGACCCTCGACGGCCACGTCGAACCGCCGCGGCTCGGCCCGCTTCGTCAGCGCCTCGACCGAGATCGCGTTGCAGCCGCCCAGGGCGACCAGCAGCAGCTCGACCGGGGTGAAGTCGGAGTTCTGGCCCTCGCCGATCGAGATGACACCGCCCCGAGGATTCTCGGCCCGGTATTCCAGCGTTCCGGTGCGGGCCAGGTGGACACTGCGCAAGCTCGAGGTCTCTTCCGTCATGGGTCGACCCTAGGCGGAGTGCCGTGCTCCGGCACCCCGCGCGGGTGGACCGTCAGGCGTCGAGGTCGGCTTCGACGAGGGCGGCGATCTTCTCCAGCACGCCCTCGTCCTCGCTCTCGACGGTGACCTCGGCGCCCTGGGCGGCCCCGAGCGTCATGATCATGAGGGCCGACCCCGCGTCGACCGGATCTCCGCCGGCCACGGCGAGGGTGACCGGGACGCCGGCCTCGGTGGCGGCTGCGGCGATGGTGGCGGCGGGGCGGGCATGCAACCCGACGGCTGATCCGACGATGACGGTCTTGCTGGGCATCTGGGGTCCTTTCAGACGGTGACGTTGTCGTGGGCGGCCGCAGCCACCTTCTTGGTGTGACCGACCTGCTTGAGTGCGGTCACGAGGAATCCTGCCACCAGTACGCCGATGACGAGCGACACGAAGAACCACACGACGTGATCCACGGCGAAGAAGACGAAGATCCCGCCGTGCGGCGCCACCGAGGTCACGCCCGCAGCCATCGAGATCGCACCGGTCACGGCGCCCCCGACCATCATCGAGGGAATGACCCGCAAGGGATCGGCCGCAGCGAACGGGATCGAACCCTCGGTGATGAACGAGGCGCCCAGCAACCAGGCCGCCTTGCCGTTCTCGCGCTCGGGCTCGGTGTAGAGCTTCGGTCGCAGCACGGTCGAGAGCGCCATCGCGATCGGCGGCACCATGCCGGCCAGCATCACAGCCGCCATGATCTTCGCCTGCGACGAACCCGCATCGAGCGCGCCGGCCGTGGACAGGCCCGTGACGGCGAAGACGTACGCCGCCTTGTTGACGGGTCCACCGAGGTCGAAGCACATCATCAGTCCGAGCACGGCACCGAGCACGATCGCCGAACTGCCGGTCATGCTGTTGAGCCCGTCGACCAACGCCTCGTTGAGCCATGCGAGCGGCTTGGCCAGTGCCAGGATCATCGCTAGGCCGATCACCACGGTGGTCACGAGCGGGATGATCACGACCGGCATGAGGCCGGCCAGCCAGCGCGGAACGGACCGATGGGCGATCCAGGCAGCGAGCAGACCCGCGAGCAGGCCGCCCACGATGCCGCCGATGAATCCGGCGCCGTTCGGGTTGGTCTCGGTGATGCCGATCTGGGTCGCGGCGTAGCCCATGACGAAGCCCGGCGCGATACCCGGCCGGTCGGCGATCGCGTAGGCGATGTAGCCCGACAACGCCGGGACGAGGAAACTGAACGCCCAGCCGCCGAGCACCGACATCAGGGCACCGATGTAGTAGAAGAACGCACTGCCGAACAGCGCGTGCTCACCGGCCTCGGGCAGGTTCGTCAGGGAGTTGTCGTTCAGGACCGTCTGGCCATCGACGTCGTACCCGGCCAGCAGGAAGCCCAGCGCGATCAGCAGGCCGCCCGCGGCCACGAACGGGATCATGTAGCTGACACCGGTCATGAGCCAGCGCTGCAACTTCTTCCCGGCGTTCTCGTCCTCGGCGGCACCGCCCTCGGACTCGTCGGCCTCGCCCTCGACCCGCTTGGCCTGCGGATCACCCGCGGCGGCCACCGCCTCGTCGAGCATGACGCCGGGCTCGTTGATGGCGCGCTTGACGCCGCTGCGCACGACCGGCTTGCCGGCGAACCGGGCCTGGTCCTTGACGCCCACGTCGGTCGCGAAGATCACCGCGTCCGCCGCGGCGATCTGTTCGGCCGTGAGCGGCGTGCTGCCGGACGACCCCTGCGGTTCGACCGCGAAATCGATGCCCGCGTCACCCGCGGCCTGCGTCAGCGCGTCGGCCGCCATGTAGGTGTGGGCAATACCGGTCGTACAGGCGGTGACTGCCACGATCTTGCGGCGCGGCTTCGCCCGCGCCCCGGTTCCGGTGTCGGGCTCGGCAGCGTCGGTCTCCGACTCGGGAGCCTTGTGCTTCACCTCGACCCCGGACGTCGCTTCGTCCACCAGCGCGATGATCTCGTCGGCCGTCGTCGCATCGCGCAGCGCCTGGGTGAAATCGCTGCGCACGAGCGACCGCGCGAGCGAGGACAAGAGCTTGAGGTGGGCGTCGCCCGCGCCTTCGGGCGCCGCGATCATGAAGACGATGTCCGCGGGTCCGTCGGGCGCCCCGAAGTCAGCCTTCGTCGTCAGCCGGGCGAAGGCCAGCGTGGGTTCGGTGACGGTCGCTGCCCGGCAGTGCGGGATCGCGATGCCGCCCGGGACGCCGGTGCCGGACAGGTCCTCGCGCGCCTTGGCCGCTGCCGCCAGGTCGTCGGCCGACCCCGCGCGGCCGACGTCGGCGACCTTCTGCGCCAGCGCGTCGATCACTGTCGAAGCATCCGCGCCGAGATCGACGTCGAGCGCGACCAGTTCAGCCTTGATCAACTGACTCATGTGGTCCTCCATCAGGCCAGGTCGACGGGTACGGCCGTCGGCGGCGTTCCGAGATCGGTGGGTGTGGGCAGGTCCGAGCCGGGCAGGCCCGCCGCGGCAGCGCCGTGGGTGGCTGCACTCGCGAGGCACTCCGCGGGCGACCGGCCGGCGACCTCGGCCGCGAGGTATCCGGCCAACGACGAGTCGCCGGCACCGACCGTGCTGCGGACGGTGGTCGGGATCGGCGGGCAGAACCACGAACCCTCGGCCGAGGCGAGAACGGCGCCCGCGGCCCCCAGGGTCAGCAGAACGGTGCCGACTCCGTGACTGGCGCGCAACTGTTGTGCTCGCCTCGCGGCTTCTCGGCGATCCCGTTCGATCTCGTCGGCATCGCAGTCCAGCAGCTCGGCCAACTCGTCGGAATTCGGCTTGAGCAGGTCCGGCGACGACTGTTCGACGGCGAGCGCCAGGGCGGCGCCCGAGGTGTCGACGGCGACTCGAGCACCGGCCTGCTGGAGGCGATTCGTGGTGGTCGCGTACCAGTCGAACGGCACCCCGGGCGGCAGCGAACCGCTGAGGACGGCCCACTGACCAGCCGTGGCGGCATCGACGACGGCGTCGGTCAGGGCCGCCAGCTCCGCCTCGTCGAGTCGAGGTCCGGGCGAGTTGATCTTGGTGGTCGTCCCCTCGGGCTCGGCCAGGGTCAGATTGACGCGCAGCCGGCCGGCGACGGGGACGGACCGGTGGTTCAGTCCGCGCGCTTGGAGTTCGCCGAGCAACGGCTCGTCCGCGGCCCCGGGCAGGACGGCGACGACGGGGACTCCGGCCGCGTGCAGGACAAGGGCGACGTTGATGCCCTTGCCGCCTGGGTCGTCGTGGGCGGCTCCGCTGCGCACGACGGCGCCGCGCTCGAGTCGTTCGAGCAGTCCGATCAGTCGATCGGTCGCGGGATTCGCGGTGACGGTGACGATCACGACGAAACTCCTTCCGGCGCTGGTTCCCAGACTCCCACGTCGGAGGTGTCACCGCTCGATGCACCGCCTGTGGTTTCCTGTGGCTTTTGATGTTGTCTTGTATTGTTTTATGTCACCTTTTGGGACATTGTCAAGCGTGGCCTGTTGTCCAGATCACGTGGGCGCTACGGTCGAGAGGTGACCAGCGTCTACTCCGGAACGGCCGTCGTCCCCGGTATCGGACTCGGGCCTGTGGTCCGTCCGGCACCCCGTCCGACCGCCCCAGACCATGAAGAAGCCGGCGATGCCTCCGTGACCACGGTCGCGTTCGGCACTGCGGCTGCCGAGGTGGCGCGGCGCCTGCGCGACCGCTCGAAGTCCGCCAGCGGCGCGGCCTCCGAGGTCCTGTCGGCCACGGCCGGCCTGGCCGAGGACCGCGGCCTGGCCACCTTCGTGTCGAAACACGCCTCCCAGGGTTCGGGCCCCGCCACCGCGACGACCGCCGCGATCGACGAACTCGCCGCCATGTTCACGTCGGCCGGCGGCGTCATGGCCGAGCGCGTCACCGACCTGTACGACGTGCGCGATCGCATCGTCGCCGAACTGCTGGGGCTGCCCGAGCCCGGCATCCCCACTCCCGACGAGCCCTCGGTCCTGTTGGCCGAAGACCTCGCGCCCGCCGACACCGCCGGCCTCGACCCCACCCTGATCCTGGCGATCGCCACCCGGCTGGGCGGGTCCACCAGCCACACCGCGATCATCGCCCGCCAGCTCGGCATTCCGTGCGTGGTCGCCGTGACCGACCTCGACCAGATCCCCGCGGGCGAACAGGTCGCCGTCGACGGGTCCGCGGGCACCGTCACCGTCGACCCCGACGAGGCGCAGGTGGCAGCCCTCGTCGAGGAGGACCGCCTCACGCGCGAGGCGGCGGCGGGATGGACCGGTCCCGGCAGTACCTCCGACGGGCACGCGATCCAGATCCTGGCCAATGTCCAGGACGGGGCGGGCGCCCGCGTCGCCGCCGCCGAGCCCATCGAGGGCGTGGGACTCTTCCGCACCGAGCTGTCCTTCCTCGACCGCTCGACCGAGCCCACCGTCGAGGAGCAGTCCGACATCTACGCAGAGGTCTTCGAGGCGCTGGGCGACAAGAAGGTCACGGTGCGCACCCTCGATGCCGGGTCGGACAAGCCCTTGGCGTTCGCGAACCAGCCCGACGAACCGAACCCCGCGCTGGGCGTGCGCGGCCTGCGCATCGGCCTGGCCGACCCGCCGATGCTCGACCGTCAACTCGACGGCATCGCGGCCGCCCGCGAGCGCACCGGTGCGAACGTGCGCGTCATGGCGCCGATGGTGACGACCGAGGCCGAGGCGAAGTGGTTTGCCGAGCGGGTCCGCGAGCGCGGCATCGAGGCCGGCATCATGATCGAGACTCCCTCGACGGTGCTGCTGGCCGATCGGCTCTTCGAGCACCTGGACTTTGTCTCGATCGGCACGAACGACCTGTCGCAGTACACGTTCGCGGCTGACCGGATGGCCCCCACGCTCAGCGACCTGACCGACCCGTGGCAACCGGCCCTGCTGGCCTCCATCAAACTGGTCGCCGATGCCGGGAAACGCGCCGGTAAGCCGGTGGGAGTCTGCGGCGAGGCCGCGGCCCACCCCCTGCTGGCGTGCGTCCTGGTGGGACTGGGCGTCACCTCGCTGTCCTGCGCCGCCACCGCGGTACGCGCGGTCGGCGCCAAGCTCTCCCAGGTGACGCTGGAACAGTGCCAGCAGGCAGCAGAAGCCGCCCTCGCGGCGACGGACAACCTGTCGGCAGCGAAGGCGGCCAAGGAAGCCCTCGGCTGAGACCGCGGATCAGAGCAGTTCGACGCGGTACGACAGCTCCTCACGGCCTCCGGGGGGCAGGACCACGTTGCCCGGTTTCGCCGCGAACTGGCCCGCGAAGTCGGCAGGTGCCGGCTGCCCGCGCCATGGTTCGATGCACACGAACTTCGCCTCCGGTACCGACCACAGCGTGATCCCGGTGAAGCCCTCCCACGTCATCCGGACCTGGCGCCCCATGCCGGACGAGTAGACCAGACCGCGGCTCACGACCTCGGGCATGATCACCGCACCCTCGGTGAACCAGGAGTCGTTGAGCGTGACGACCCGTTCCCAGGCCGGGTTGTCGAACCGGTCCGCCGTCAGCAGGTTGTCCACGACGCGGCGGACAGGTGCGGTCTCGGGTTCGTCGAACCGCACCTCGTGCATGGATCGCGGCTGGTCGTCCTCCAACGGCCAGACGAACGCCGGATGCGAGCCGAGCGAGAACGGCATCGGCACCTCGCCGCGGTTCTCGACCGTGTACTGCGTCGTGAGCGAGTGGCTGTCCACGAGGTACGTCACTGCGAGGGCGAAGTCGAACGGGTAATGGTCACGCGTCTCGCCATCGGCGACGAGCACGAAGGAGGCACGGTCCTCAGCGGTGTCCACCACGGACCAACCGCGATCGCGCGCGAACCCGTGCTGAGGCATCGGATAGGTCTGGTCGCCGACCCGGATCCGGTCGTCGGGCACCCGGCAGATCACGGGGAAGAGCACCGGAGCATGGCGGTGCCACGGGTCGTCGGCCGACCACAGGTACTCGTGACCGTCACGGTCGCGCAGCGATATCGGCTCGGCACCGAAGTGGTTGATCGCCACCGTGATGTGCTCGCCACGGATGACCACGGGATCTGTCATACCTACGACGGTAGACAGACGGCACCCCGCTTCGCACGCGAAACGGGGTGCCGTCGTTCATGTCACACCATCGGTGTCACATCGAGTTCATCCTGCGATCAGGCGAACTTCTCGCCCTTCTCGGCCTTCTCGAGCAGCAGCGCCGGCGGGGCGAAACGCTCGCCGTACTTCTCGGCCAACTGCTGCGCGCGCTCGGTGAACGCCTTGACGCCGATCTCGCCGGCGGCCGATTCGTAGCCGTTGACGTACTGCAGCGCGCCACCGTGGACCGGCGGGAAGCCGATGCCGAAGATGGAGCCGATGTTCGCGTCGGCCACCTGACGGATGACACCCTCCTCATAGCAACGGATCGTCTCGATCGCCATGATGAACGTCAGCCGCTCCTTGATGTCCTCGAGCGGCACATCGGCGTCGTCCTTGACGAACAGGTTCCACAGTTCGGGCCACAGGAATTTCTTCCCGCCCTCGGGGTACTCGTAGAAGCCGGCGCCGGCCGCCTTGCCCGGACGACCGAGCTCGACCAGCTTGTTGACGACCTCGGAGGCGGGCGTGACGGGCAGTTCCTTGCCCTCGGCCGCAGCGGCCTTGCGGGCCTCGCCCTCGATCTTCTGCTGCAACGTCAGCGAGACCTCGTCGGACATCGCGAGCGGCTGGCCCGGGAATCCGGCCAGTGACGCGGCGCGCTCGATCTGGACGGGGTCGACACCCTCGGCCAGCATCTCGACGCCCTCCATCACGAGCGTGCCGAACACGCGCGAGGTGAAGAAGCCACGGCTGTCGTTGACGACGATCGGGATCTTGCGGATCTGCTTCGTGAAGTCGATCGCACGAGCCAGGGCCTCGTCGGAGGTCTTCTCGCCCACGATGATCTCGACCAGCTGCATCTTGTCGACCGGGCTGAAGAAGTGGATCCCGATGAAGTCCTCGGGACGCTGGACGCCCTCGGCCAACGTCGTGATCGGCAGCGTCGACGTGTTCGAGCCGAGCAGCGCATCGCCGTTGACGATGGGCTCGAGCTCGCCGAAGACGCTGTGCTTCAACTCGACCGATTCGAAGACGGCCTCGACGACGAAGTCGCAGCCGGCCAGATCCGCGTAGTCGGCGGTCGGATGGATGCGGGCGAGGATCTCGTCGCGCTTCTCCTGCGTCAGCCGACCGCGCTCGACCTGCTTGGTCAGCAGACCCACGGAGTAGTTCTTGCCCTTCTCGGCCGCCTCGAGGCTGACGTCCTTGAGGACGACCTCGATGCCCACGCGCGCCGCCTCGTAGGCGATGCCCGCGCCCATCATGCCGGCGCCGAGGATGGCCAACTTCTCGGCCTTGCGCTCCTCGATGCCCTCGGGCCGCGAACCACCGGCGTTGATCGCGCCGAGGTCGAAGAAGAACGCCTGCGTCATGTTCTTGAACTGCTGACCGATCAACAGGTTCACGAGGTAGCGCGACTCGATCCGGCTGGCGGTGTCGAAGTCGACCTGGGCGCCCTCGACCGAAGCACTCATGATGTGCTGCGGAGCGATGTAGGGCGCACCCTTGAGCTGCTTCTTGAGGTTGGCCGGGAAGCTGGGCAGGAACGCCGCCAGCTTGGGGTTGCTGGGCGTTCCGCCGGGGATCTTGTAGCCCGGGCGGTCCCACGGCTGCGTGGCCGCTTCCTCGTTGCCGGCATTGCTCTCGACCCACGCGCGGGCCGCGACGATCAGCTCGCCCGCGGGGACGACCTCGTCGATGACGCCCTTCTCCAGCGCCTGGGCCGGCTTGCGGCGCTGGCCCTGCAGCAGGTGCTGCATGAGCGCGTCCTGGATGCCGAACTTGCGGGTCAGGCGCGTGACGCCACCGCCGCCGGGCAGCAGTCCCAGGGTGACCTCGGGCAGGCCGATCTCGTAACGACCCTCGGCCGCGATGCGGTGATGGCAGGCCAGGGCGATCTCGAGGCCGCCGCCGAGGGCGGCACCGTTGATCGCCGCGACGACGGGCTTGCCGATCGTCTCGAGCTTGCGCAGCGTCGCCTTGATCGACTGGACGTTGTCGAAGAGCGCCTGGGCGTCCTCGGGCTTGGCCTGGGTCATGAGCTTGAGGTCGCCGCCGGCGAAGAAGGTCTTCTTCGCGCTCGTGACGACGACGCCCTTGATCGAATCGCCGTTGTCGGCGATCTCCTGGGCGAGATGGTCGACCGCGGCCTCCATGGAGGCACGGTAGGTCTCGTTCATGGTGTTGGCGCTCTGGTTCGGGTCGTCGATCGTCAGCGTGACGATTCCGTTCTCGACCTCGTAGCGCACGGCATCAGTGGTGGTGGTCATGTGTTGTCTCCGTGTCCGTGTCAGATGCGCTCGACGATGGTGGCGATACCCATGCCGCCGCCAATGCAGAGCGTTGCCATGCCGTAGCGCTTCTCGCGACGCTCGAGTTCATCGACGACCGTGCCCAGGATCATGGCACCGGTGGCGCCCAGCGGGTGGCCCATGGCGATCGAGCCGCCGTTGACGTTCGTGCGGTCGTGCGGGAAGTCGTCGAGGTCGCGCATGAGCTTGAGCGCGACGGCGGCGAAGGCCTCGTTGATCTCGAGCAGGTCGATGTCCTCGATCGACAGGCCGGCCTTGTCCAGCGCCTTGCGGCAGGCGGGGCCGGGACCCGTCAGCATGATCGTCGGCTCGGAGCCGATCACGGCGGTCGAGACGATGCGGGCACGCGGCGTCAGGCCGTGGCGCTCGCCGGCGTTCTCGTTGCCGATCAGCACGAGCGAGGCGCCATCGACGATGCCCGAGCTGTTGCCGGCGTGGTGGACATGGTTGATCTTGTCGACGTTCGTGTAGCGCTGGAGCGCGACGGCGTCGAAGCCGCCCAGGTCACCGATGTCGGCGAACGACGGCTTGAGGCCCGAGAGCGACTCGACGGTCGTGCCCTCGCGGACGAACTCGTCGTGGTCGAGCACGGTCAGACCGTTGATGTCCGTGACCGGGACGATCGACTTGGCGAAGTAGCCGTTGGCGATCGCCTTGGCGGCGCGAGCCTGCGACTCGGCGGCGAACGTGTCGACGTCCTCGCGGCTGTAGCCCTCGATCGTGGCGATCAGGTCGGCCCCGATGCCCTGCGGGGCGAAGCCCGTGTCGAGCGAGGTCTTGGGGTCCATCGCCCAGGCGCCGCCGTCCGAGCCCATCGGCACGCGGCTCATGGACTCGACACCGCCGGCCAGGATCAGGTCCTCC